>JBCCSK010000048.1:0-22834 GCA_039200205.1 Planctomycetota bacterium | reverse complement strand
TCGTCTCGCAGCTCCGCGAGCAGGGGGCGACCGAGGCCGACCTCGGGGGCTTCCAGGACCTCCACGCGTCTGCGCTCGTCAGCCTCGCCGTCAACGCGAACGTCCGGCTGCTCGATCCCGAGAAGGCGCGCCGCTACTACGAGCGTGCCTACGACATCCGCAAGGACGAGTTCATGCGAGCGCTGCTCGCCTGCTACCGCGCGAGGAGCGGCGCCGAGGCCGAGGCGCGCGCGCTCCTGCGGACGATCCGGCCTGGGCCCGGCACCTGGTACAACCTCGCCTGCACGCACGCGCTGCTCGGCGACGTCGACGAGGCGCTCGACTACCTGCGGACCGACATCGAGCTGAACCACGCGTCCGAGGAGTCGCGCGATCGCCAGCGCGAGTGGGCCGCCGAGGACCCCGACCTGGAGGCGCTCCGGGACGACCCCCGGTTCCGCCGCCTCGTGCGCACGGACTGACGCTATCCTCTTCGCCTTCGCTTCGCCGCGGGACCACGTTTCCGCGCGGCACGCGAGGTGCTTGCATGGGGAAGGTGACACTGACGGGCAAGGGGCGACGCTGGCTCCTGCGGGGACATCCCTGGGTCTACAAGGACGACGTCGCGGACGGCGGCGGCACGCCCGGCGAGCTCGTTCCCGTCGAGGATCCGAACGGGGCTCCGATGGGCTGGGGTCTGCTCAGCACCGAGAGTCGAATCTCGGTGCGCATGGTGACGCGCAGCGAGGAGCAGCCGAACCGCGCGTTCTGGGCCGCCCGCATGCGGCGCGCCGTCGAGCACCGCGCGCGGCACGACATGCTCGACGCCGCGGGTGCGTGTCGACTCGTCGGCGGCGACGCCGACGGGTTCCCGGGGCTCGTCGTCGACCGCTACGCGAAGACGCTCGTCGTCCAGTCGGGCACGCAGGGCTCCGACCGGATGCGCGACTTCCTCCTCGAGCTCCTGCGCGAAGCCCTGCCGTTCGAGCCCGAGGCGATCGTCGATCGGTCGGACGCGAGCGTGCGGAAGCTCGAGGGGCTGGAGAAGATCGTCGAGGTCCTCGAGGGCACCGTCGATGCGCCGATCCTGGTCCAGGACGGACCGCTGATGATCGAGGTCGACGTCTTCCAGGGACACAAGACCGGCCACTACCTCGACCAGGCGCTCAACCGGCGCCGCGCGGCCCAGCGCGCGAACGGCGCGCGCGTCCTCGACGCGTTCGCGTACGACGGACTGTTCGGGCTTCACGCGGCGCTCGCGGGGGCCGACGAGGTCCTCTGCCTGGAGCAGAACCGCGGAGCGTGCGAGCGGATCCTCGCGAACGCCGAGCGCAACGGCCTGCTCGACCGCGTGAAGGTCGAGCGCGTCGACTGCATGAAGGACATGCGGGCGCGCGCCGAGAAGGACGAGCGCTACGACCTCATCGTGGTCGATCCGCCGGCCTTCGCGCGCAGCAAGCGCGAGCTGGAGGGCGCCGAGCGCGGCTACGTCGAGCTGAACCGCCGAGCGATCGAGCTCTCGCAGCCGGGCGGCACGCTCGTCAGCGCGTCGTGCTCCCACAACGTCAGCCCGAGTGACTTCGTCGGTTACGTGGCCAAGGCAGCCAACCTCGCGCAGCGCGACGTGTGGCTGGAAGACCTGGCGAAGGCGTCCCCCGACCATCCGCATCTGGTGACGCTGCCCGAGACCGACTATCTCAAGTGCGCGTTCCTCAGCCTCGGCTGAGCGCGCAGGACGGCCCCTCCGCGTGACCGACGAGAGAGACATCGAGATCCAGGTGAACGGCGAGGTCGACCGCCTCCCCGGCGGAGCGACCGTTGCCGACCTCGTGTCGTCCAAGGGACTTCGAACGGACCAGGTCGCGGTCGAGGTCAACCGTGAGATCGTGCCGCGCGCACGCCATGCCGCGACGCTGCTCCAGGGCGGCGATCGCGTCGAGATCGTCACCCTCGTCGGGGGCGGCTAGCTATGGAACGAGACCAGTCGCACGTCGCGGACGAGCCGCTCCGCATCGGGCCCGACATCGAGATGCGCTCGCGCCTGCTCGTCGGGACGGGCAAGTACGCGTCGTTCGAGGAGACCGCCCGCGCGCTCGAGATCAGCGGGACCGAGATGGTCACCGTCGCGGTCCGACGCGTGAACCTCGACCCGTCGAAGGGCGAGTCGCTGCTCGATCACGTCGATCCGAAGCGCTACCACATCCTTCCGAACACAGCGGGCTGCTACGACGTCGAGTCGGCCGTGCGGACCGCGCGTCTGTCGCGCGAGCTGCTCGACACGCCACTCGTGAAGCTCGAGGTGCTCGGCGATCCGAAGACGCTCCTGCCCGACCCGGTCGGGACGCTGGAGGCGACGGAGACGCTCGTCGAGGAGGGCTTCGTCGTGATGGTGTACTGCTCCGACGACCCGCGGATGGGCGTGCGCCTCGCGGAACTCGGGGCCGCGGCGGTCATGCCCGCCGGATCGCCGATCGGGTCGGGGCAGGGCGTCCTGAACCCGAACGCGATCCGCATCCTGATGGAGCTCGTCGAGGTCCCCGTGATCGTCGACGCGGGCGTTGGCACCGCGTCCGACGTCGCGCGCTGCATGGAGATCGGCGCCGAGGGCGTTCTGCTCAACACGGCGATCGCCGGCGCGAAGGAGCCCCTGCGGATGGCGGCCGCGATGCGGGACGCGTGCAGCGCCGGGCGCAACGCGTTCCTGGCCGGTCGGATCCCGCGGCGTCTCTACGCGAACGCGTCCTCGCCCGAGGAGGGCCTCATCGAGGAGGCCGGGCCGTCGCCCTCGCGATGATCGTCGGCCTCGGGCTCCTCGCGACGGCGCTCTCTTGGGCGGAAGACGTCGCGCCGGCCCTCGATCCGAGCTCGATCGAAGCCCAGGTGGCGATGCTCGCCTTCGCGGTCGTCCTGCTGGGGCTCGGCCTGCTTCAGATCCCGCTCGGACGCCGCCTCGACCGGAGCCTCCTGGGCCCGGCGCCGCCCGCGCCTTCGGCCTTCAGGGGAGTCGACCTCCCGTTCCTCGTCGGCGTCTACGTGCTCGCACAGGTGTTCGTCACCGTCGCCTATGGCTGGGCGAAGACGGGCGATCTCGAGCCGCCGCCCGAGTTCTTCGATGAGCTGGGCGCGCTCGAAGTGCTCGGGATCACGGCGCTCGGGCAGGCGATCCCCGCCGCGATCGTCGTCGGGATCGCATGGAAGCGCTCAGGCGGTGCGGCCGCGCTCGGGATCCGGCGACCGACGCCTGGCGCGCGCACTTCGTACGCCGTGGGGCGCTACGTCCTGGCGCTCCCGATGCTCTTCGGACTCATCGCACTGACGAGCTTCCTGTTCGTCATCCTCGGATTCGATCCTCCGGCGCAGGACGCAGCGCTGCTCGTCCGCGACGGGCTCGGCGAGAACCCCGTCGCGATCGCGCTCTTCGTGGCGGTCCTCATCCCGCTCCTCGAGGAGATCCTCTTCCGCGGCTTGCTCCTCGAGCTGTGCGTGTCAGCGATGGGGAGGCTCGGCGGAATCGTCGTGAGCTCGGCCGTATTCGGAGCCCTTCACGGCGCAGCGGCGTTTCTGCCGATCTTCGGACTCGCCCTCGTCCTGTCGGTCGTCAAGCTGAGGACGCGCAGCCTGGCCGCCGTCTGGCTCATCCACGGGCTCCACAACGGAGCCATGACCCTCCTCCTGCACCTCGGCGTCACGCTCGAGGCGACCTGATGACACAGTTTCCGTCCCAAGGGCTCTTCCGGCGCCTCGACGGCGGCGCGTACGCGGCGAGCAACGCGATCCTCACCGGCGACATCACGCTCGGCGAGGAGGCGAGCGTGTGGTTCGGGTGCGTCGTGCGCGGCGACGACGCGCCGATCCGGATCGGCGCGCGGACGAACGTTCAGGACCTGACGATGATCCACGCCGACCCCGACGTCCCGAACGTCATCGGGAGCGAGGTGACGATCGGTCATCGCTGCGTGCTGCACGGCGCGACCGTCGAGGATCGCTGCCTGATCGGGATGGGCGCAGTGCTGCTCGGCGGATCGGTGATCGGCGAGGGCTCGATCATCGGGGCCGGCGCGGTCGTGAAGGAGAACATGCGGGTGCCGCCGCGCTCCCTCGTCGTCGGCGTGCCGGCCAAGATCGTGCGCGAGCTCGACGATGCCGCGCTGGAGAGCATCCGCGCGAGCGCGGACGGCTACGTCGCGAAGGTTCGCCAGTACCTCCCGTGAGCGCCGCGTCCGAGTCCGAGCTGAGCGCGAAGGTCGTCCGCCTCGACGAGGGGCTGCGGCGGCTCGGTCGTCTCGCGGTCGCCTTCTCGGGCGGCGTCGACTCGACGGTTCTGCTGCACGCGGCGCATCGCGTGCTCGGACCGGACGACGGAATCGGGATCATCGCGGACTCGCCGTCGCTTCCGCGCGCGGAGCTCGACGAGGCGCGCGAGGTCGCGGACGCGATCGGCGCGAAGCTCGTCGTCGTCGCGACCGACGAGGGGGACGACGCCGGGTACCGCGCGAACGCGGGCGACCGGTGCTACTTCTGCAAGGCCGCCCTGTTCCGGGCGATGGGAGACTTCGCGACGCGCGAGCGATTCCCGTACCTCGCGTTCGGCGAGATCGTCGACGACTGGAGCGACGACCGGCCGGGCGCGCGTGCCGCGGCGGAATTCGGCGTCGTCGCTCCGCTCAGCGCGGCCGGGTTCGGCAAGGACGACGTGCGCGCCTACGCGGCTCGGTACGAACTCACCGTCGCCGACAAGCCGGCTTCGGCGTGTCTCGCTTCGCGCATTCCCGTCGGCACGGAGGTGACGCCCGCGCGTCTGGCCACGGTCGAGCGCGCCGAGGCGGCGCTGCGCTCGCTCGGACTGCGCGTGCTCCGCGTGCGCCACCACGGGACGCACGCGCGCGTCGAGGTCGGGGCGGATGAACGGGGACTCGCATTGAGTCTCCTTCCTCGGATCGAGACCGAACTCTCCGCCGCGGGCTTCGAAACGTCCGAGATCGCGACCTACGGTCGGAGCTGAGTCGGGCTCCGGGAAGGCGTGCGTAAGACCGAACGCGCATTCCCCGGCTCGATTTGACAGCGCTCGGTTCGGGGATAGGTTTCCGCGCCTCGAACCGCGGCACGGGTTGGCGCTCGCTCCCGCGGTCCTGGGGTCCGGCGCCGCACCGCCGGAACGAGGCCCCGCTCGCGGGGCCGTTCACGCTTCCCCGGGAGGGGACCCAGCCGCGATGGAGAGTCAGGAAGCGGCCACCGAGGGCAGGTGGCAGAAGGGGAGAGTCTCGAGAGTGAGGCCCTGCGCGGCGCCGCGAGCGCGGCCTCGCGCAGGCGTGACGATGATCGAGACCATGGTTGCGATGTCCGTGCTGCTGGTCGCCACGGCGGCCTCGTTCGGCAGCCAGATCGCGAGCTTCGGCCTCATCGACTCCAGTCGAGACACGTCGACCGCCATGACCGATCTCGAGACGTGCATGGAGCTGATGATCGCGCGGGCGACCGGTCGGATTCCGGGGGACTTCGCGGCCGGAGCGCCCGTGCCGGCGTTCTCGGACCTGCACCTGCGGGACGAGGCGATCGTCCCGACCTACCCGAGCGGCGAGAACGCCGACCCGCTCGACATCGTGCTGACGGCGACGTGGCTCGACGCCCGCGGCCGGACGCAGACGCTGCAGCTCGCGACGCAGGCGACGGACTGACATGGAGCGTTCGATCCGTCCCCTTCGCCGTCGTTCGAACGGCTTCACCGTCATCGAGGTCGTGCTCGGGATCACGGTGATCGCGATCCTCGCGCGCATGCTCATCGCCGCGACCGACAGCATCGGCGCGATGACCGAGGCCGGAAACATCGAGGCGCACCTCGCTCAGGAGAGCGAGGCCGCGTTGCAGAGCATCCTCGACGACCTGCGTCGCTCCGGCTTCCAGGACGACATCAACGGCCTTCCGGCGGCGGAGTCGTACCCGTACGTGTTCGAGCCCGGCACGGCGGCGGGTTTCTTCGCGGCTCACGACTACGTGCCCGCGCCGCAGGCGGCGCAGCCGGGGGACATCGACTTCGGGCCGATCGGCTCGATCGTCCTCTGCGTCCCGAGCGACCTCGATGGGAACGGACGCCCCGAGGTCGACGTCGACGCGGACGGGACGCCAGAGCTCGACGGGAACGGCGACGGCGTCCTCAGCGACGACGCGTCCGACGTCGCCGGGCTCTGGGATCCCGCGCGTGCCACGATCGACCCGGACACCGGCGTCGTGTGGTCGCGCGACGAGGTCTCGTACGTCCTGACGGCCAGCCCGACGGGTCAGAACGAGCTCGTCCGTCTCGTCGGGAACGGCGCCGCCGGGCGACGCGTCGTCGCTCGCTCCGTCGAGCGCATCCAGTTCTTCCGCAACGACGTTTCGAACCTGGACCCGCTCTCGAACACGGTGCGCGTCGAGCTCTACTTCCGCGCGACCGACGCGGACGGGAGGCTCTACCGCACCTCGTCCGAAGCGACCGTCAAGCTCCGCAACAGCAACTGACCCCACCGCGGGGCCATCCGAAGGATCCGACAGCAGGGGAGTGCCCGGCGCGGCACGCAGAAGATGAAAGTACGTCGCTTCGAACGCAAATCGGAGTCCGGGATCGCGCTCGTCTACGCGGTGTTCGGCACGCTCGCCGTCGCCAGCATGGCGTCGATCATGTTCACGATGGCGGGCGTCAGCGACCGCCGGGCGGACCTCACGCGCGGCAGCAGCCAGGCGCGTTTCCTGGCCGACGGCTCGCTGAACGTCGTGGTCAAGGAGCTGCAGGGCGCGCTCGCCGCGTGGGACACTCCGCCGACAGCCGGCACGAAGAGCGTCGCCGGCGTCGACGTCCAGTACTCGGTCGAGGTGCTCGGACCCCAGGTCCAGACGGTCGCCCGCGACGGCGTCGTGAACCTCGTGCAGCCCTTCGAGGTCGAGGCAGTCGCCGTTGTCGACGAGGTCGTCGTGCGCTCGCACCGGATCGTGAACGCGCGCTGGACGCCGCTGTTCCAGTTCGCGGTGTTCTACAACGACGACCTCGAGATCCACGCCGGCCCTGACATGACGCTCCGCGGCCGCGTGCACTCGAACTCGGGGATCTACATCGGCGGCGGCCAGACGATCACCCTCGACACGAACTACGTGCACGCGGTCGACGGGATCTTCCGCTGGTCGAAGCGTGCGCAGCTGCCGACGCACGGGAGCGTCGACATTCGCCGCTGGGTCGAGAACCCGTTCGATGCGAACGAGCCCTCGGAGTTCGAGCTGATGCTCTCGGCGACGCAGTTCCCGGCAGACAGCATCTCGGGCTACGACAGCGCCTTCCGCCAGGGCTACGACGACGACGGCAACGGCGACTTCTTCGGCGCCAACGACTGGCTTCCGTTCATGCTCGGCGCAAAGGACCTCTGGGGGCCGCCCGCGGGCTACCTCGGCGAGCCCGGGCATACCGTGATGACGGGCTCGCACGGCGTCACGGAGGCGGTCACGCCGCCGCTGGAGTCGATCCAGATGTACGACCAGACCGAGGGTGGCTCCTACACGCTCGACCCGGTGACGCGCGACTGGAACTTCGTCGGCGCCGGGAACGGAACGCACGATCGCGGCTACTACTACGACAACGCCGGCCTCGCCGTCGTCGTCGACCCGGCGACGAGGACGTTCGAGGTGTTCGACGGACTCGGCAACGAGATCACGCCGTTCGTCTCGGACGCGGTCACGCTCACGTCCGTCCCGGACATGCGTCAGTCCGCAGGCGGCAACGAGCGCGTCCCAGCGGTCCAGATCGACATGGGAGCGCTCGCCCAGACGTCGTACTTCCCCTCGAACGGCCTCGTCTTCGCGGCCCACGGGATCATGGGGGAAGGTGCCGCGGCGGGTGGCGTCGTCCTGACCAACGGCGCCGAGCTCGCCGGCGCGCTCACGGTGGTGTCACCCGGCTCGGTCTACGTGCAGGGGGACTACAACGTCGTCGACAAGAAGGGGGCTGCCGTGATCGGCGACGCGGTGAACCTGCTGTCGAACTCGTGGGACGGGACCAAGGCCCCGGGTACGCTCCCGGTGGCGACCGAGACGACGTACAACTTCGCGATGCTCACCGGCTCGTACGAGACGACGTCGGGTCGCTACAACGGCGGCCTCGAGAACCTGCCGCGCTTCCACGAGAACTGGAACAACGTCGCGTGCAACATCGCCGGCTCGTTCGTGAACCTGTACGACAGCCAGTTCGCCACCGGCGACTGGATGTACGGCGGAGACCGCTACACCGCTCCGATCCGGAACTGGCAGTACGACTCCGACTTCAACTCGCTGAGCGCGCTGCCGCCGTTCACACCCATGGCGGTCAACTCCGCACCCGTCGTGACCTGGTAGGGTCGAACGACGAATCGACGAAAGGAGCCGCGGCCCCGCTTCACGCGGGGCCGCGGCTCCGTTTCGATCACTCGAACGTCACCGCGTAGCCGCGCGTGAAGTTCGACGTGACGCCCGGGTTCGCGTCCCGGTACCAGCACTGGAAGTTCCAGGTCTCACCGGGCGCGGCCGTGGCGACGCCGCTCGGCTGGGGAATCGCGGTCGCGTCCACGACGAGCGAGATCGTTCCGAAGAACCCGGAGTTGCCGAGCTGCGAGATGTAGCGGCCGGTGTTGCCGCCGACGCAGAGGTTGCCCTGGCTGCCGCCCGGGTTGGCGAGGAAGCCCTGCGACGCGGAGACGATGAAGTAGCCGCTCGTCGCGAACGGCAGGCTGATCGCCGTCAGCTGCAGGTCGTTGGCGGCGAGGCTCGTCGACCCCGAGCCCACGATCGTCGCCACGCCGCCCGTGGAGTTGACGCTCGCATCGCAGTAGGAGAGCCCGATGCCGTCGCCGCAGGCGAAGTCCTCGACGCGGAACTCGTCGATCGCCGCCTCGACGATCGACCCGTCGCCGAGATCGGACGCGACGAAGCGCATCTGGACCTGGGCCGTCGGCGGGACGATGTCCGCCACGCGGAACTGGCTCGTGATCCAGCCGCCCGAGGTCCCGGGTCCCGACGGTCCGATTCGCTCGACGCGGGTCCAGTTCGCGCCGCCGTCGTTCGAGATGTCGATGTCGAACACGTCGGCGTTCGGTGCGTTACCGCGGTCGTTCGAGTACCAGCGGTCGTAGGAGATCACCGGGTCGTCGAGCGACGCGAGGTCGAGGATCGGCGTCAGGAGCGTCGTGCGCCCGTCGTCGATGTCGTTCTCGCCGACGCTCGCGCCGGGCGCGGACTGCCCGGTGAACCAGCAGCGCGCGCCGACCGCGGACGAGTCGTCCTCCGGCTGCGCCGCGGTCCCGTTCGGGTTGCCTCGCGTCCAGGCGCCCGTGGTCGCGCTGTCGCCAGCGGCACCGCTCGTCCATCCCGCGACCGTCTCCATGTCGTCCTCGCGAGCGACCGTCGAAGAGACGGCCGAGCGCGAGATGAACCCCGTGCCCGGCGCCGTGGCCGGCAGGTTCGTGATCTGTCCGCTGAGGGAGCTGACCGTGACGTACCAGCTGATCTCGGTCCCGCAGGTCGTCGCGGGGAAGTCCGCGGACCACGACGTCCCGCCGAGCGGCACGAGCGGAACCGACGTTTCCCCAAGGCCAAGGTCGTAAATGAGCGTCGGCGAGCCGGTGTCGAGTGCACCGGGCTCGAGCTCGGTGATCTCGACCGTGACGCTCTCGCCGCTGGGGTCGATCGCGCTCGGTGCAGGCGTCGCGAGATCGACCGCGAGCTCCGGCGGACCGTAGCGCAGGACGAACAGGCCACGCTCGATGTCGCTGCCGATGATCGCTCCGCTCGGGAAGTCGACGAAGCAGCTCCAGAGGCCGTTGAAGGTCACCGAGGAGCTGTCGGGGGCCGTGTCGAAGAAGGCGACCTCGGGCGGGTTGTTGAGGTCCTGGTTCAGGTCGAAGACCCGCAGCCCCGACGTGTAGTTCGCCTGGAACAGGAGCCCGTCGCGCTCGTACATGTTGTGCCCGACAGCCGCCTCACCGTTCGCAAAGGCGCCGATGTACGAGACGTTCGCGGGGTCGGCGACGTCGAAGACGCGCGTGGTCGTCTGGCCGACGGTGTTTCCCTCGTCCAGCTCATCGCCGAGATAGAAGCGCGTGCGATCCGCGGACAGCCAGCCCTGGTGGCTGTACCGGCGGCCGGGGTAGGGGAGCTGCGACAGGACCTGGATGCTCGACTTGTTCGTGACGTCGAGCACCGTCAGGCCCGTGTCGGTGCCTCCGCCGTTGAACCCGCTGCAGCAGTACGCGATCTCGCGGCCCGCGTACGGACCCGAGGTGTACGTGACGACCTGCGCGTCATGCACGTAGCGCGTGTTCCACTGGCCGACGAACTGCGGCTGCGAGGGGTTCGCGAGGCTGTAGATCCGGAGCCCGTTGTTGCCCCCGCCCGTCCGGTACAGGAACCCGCTGTCCTCGTCGATCACGATGTTGTGCGTCTGAGACGTGCCTGGGCCGTCGACCGAGTTCTCGAGCGAGATGGAGCCCGAGTCGACCGAGGTCAGGTCGATGACCTGGATCCCGCCTCCGCCCTCGGAGACGACGTAAGCGCGCTCTCCGAAGACCTTGACGTCGCGCCAGACGCTCTGCGGGCCGTTCACGCGTCCGACGACGACCGGGCTCGCCGCGTTCGTGATCTCGACGACCGCCGTGCCCTGGGTCGTGCACATCAGCGCGTACTCGCGGCCCGAAGGCGACGTGTAGCCCCAGCAGTCGTTGCCGTTCGCGGACGGGTACCCGAGGTCGCCCAGGGTCAGCCACGAGGTGAGGGTGACGTCCTGCGCCGGGAACCCGAGACCGGCGGCGGCGGTGCCGCCACCGAGCGCCTGTCCGGTCGCCGCGCGGTACCCGGTGCCGGGGACCGGGGGCTTCCGGTCGAGGATCTTCGGGTCGTCCTCGTGGGCGGGTGCGGTGGCGGCGAGCGCGAGCCCGAGGGAGAAGGGCGCGATGGCTCGCAGAGCGGAGTCGATCATCTTGGAAGAGCTGAGAGGGATCTGGGACGCGCCCGCGGGGGCGCGCCGCCGAAGAGTAGCGGACGGCCGCTAGCGAGCTCCGTCGCCCGTGGGGATCGGGCGGAGCAGCTCGGGGGCCGGGGGGGCCCCCTCGAGGGCGTCGAGAAAGGCGCGTAGGTCGGCCTTCTCGTTCCCGACCAGACGCAGCGGGACCAGGATCTGTTCCTGGTGATGGCTCCTTCCGGTCGCACCCCCGAGCTCCGAGTAGAAGTCGAGCACCGCGTCGAGGTCTTCGAGCTGCCCCTGGTGCATGAACGGGGCCCGATCGCCCAGATTGCGGAGCGACGGCGTCCGGAACTCGCCCCAGGTCTCCGAGGACTGTCTCAGGCTGCGAACGCGGGTCGCGCGCTCGCCGCCTCGGGCGTCGCTGTGTGGACCATCGGCGTTGAAGGGGCTCGCCGCGACGACCTTTGCCCCCTCGTAGCGGCCGGCGTCGCGGGCCTCGCCGCCGTGGAGAGTGGGGAGGGCGTTGTTGTGGAACTCGCCGTCCGAGAAGTTCGGCCCGCTGTGGCAGAGCGTGCAGTTCCCGCGGCCCAGGAACAGCGCGAGGCCCCGCTGGGCGGCGGGGGACAGCGCCGCGAGCTTCTCCGGATCCCGCTCGACGGCGCCCTCGACGAATCTGTCGAACGCCGAGTCGCCGCGTACGAGCCGGCGCTGGTACGCCGCGAGCGCCTTGCCGAGGTGAACGAAGACCTCGTCGATTGCACTTTGCTCACGATCCTTCAGCGCCGTCCAGGCCCGAACCGGCTCGGGCGCGTCATGCCCCTCTGCCAACTCGCCGGCCCGCGCGGGGCGAGCGTCGAGGGGACGTTCCCCGTCCGCGTCCTTCGGGAACGCGCCGAAGGCCTCCTCGTAGGCGCGGCGAAGGCCGGCATCACGCGCGACGAGCCGTGCGATCCCGCCCCGCGTCGTCCCCATCTCGCGCGGGTCCTCGAGGGGGTCGAGCGCCTGCATCCAGAGCGAGTCGGCGCGGCCGTCCCACGTCAACCAGCGGTGGTACGCGGCGTTCCAGAGCGTCGGTGTGTGGCGTGTTCCGGTCTCCAGACCGACGGCGAGCGTGCGACCGTCCGTGAAGCCGCGCTCGGGGTCGTGGCACGTCGCGCACGACACCTCGCCGTTCGCAGAGAACCGCTCGTCGAAGAACACGGCCTGCCCGAGTCGCGCCGCCGCCGGGTCGTCCGCGAAGCGGTTCGTCGGATCGTCCGGAACGGGCGGGAGCGGAGACATCGACCGGAGCCTGGCGATCCGCTCGTCCGTCAGCTCGATCTCGAGCGCATCGATCGGCTCGCCGGCGCCGCAGCCCACGAGGACGAGCAGCCAGCCGAGAGCCGACCTTCGGGGACGTCGGTTCGCGCTCAAGGCTGCATCTGGACGCTCGCCTGCGCCCGCTCGATCCACGGACCCCGGCGCACGTCGACGTGGATCTCCCAGTGTCCCGCCATGTGGAACAGGAGGCCCTCCGCCCGCAGCGTCCCGTCCTTCTCCAGCTCGAGGTCGACGTCGCGCAGCATCCCGTGGCCGTGCGCCGGCATGCGCGCGTCGAGGGTCACTTCGTCGTAGTCGACGAAGGCCTCGCCGTCCGGTCCGACGAGGGCGAGACGCATCGCGAAGGGCTCGTTGTTCGGGATGTCGACGGGCTCGGGGACCAGGCGGGCCTCGAACGTCCCCTCGCTCGACGGCGCACGGAGGGTCGCATCGTCGAGGAGGTCCGCCCCGCCGCCGCACGCCGCGGCCGCGAGCGCGAAAGGGACGAGGAGAGTGCGTCGGATCATCGCGTCTACCGGAGGGGCTCGACGTACAGCCGACTGCCAAACCCACTGATGAAGTTCCCTTCGGCGTCGAAGATCTGCCCGCGGTGATTGCCGTGATCGAGGATGACGACGCGGCCGTCCGCCAGGACGGCGACGCCGCGCGGGTCGTGGAACTGAGAGGCGCCGAGGCCGCGTCCGCCGAAGCCTCGCTCGTGGACGACGGACCCGTCGTCCCCGCGGACGAAGATCTCGACGCGGTCGCTCCCGCGGTCCGTGACCCAGATTCGGCCTCCCGCCACAGCGACCCCGTAGGGCTCGGACAGATGCTCCTCGCCGAACGTCCGCAGCACGTTCCCGCGGGCGTCGAACTCGAGGACGCGCCCGCCCGTCTCCGCGCCGGCCGCGTCGACGACGAGCAGGGTTCCGCGCGGCGTCGGCGCGACGCTGCCGATGCCGCGGATCTCCCCGGTCGACTCGCTCCCGCGCAGCTGCCAGAGGAAGTCGAGTCCCTCGTCGAGTAGGAGGACGGTGTCGCTCGCCGCGTCGGCGACGGCGATCGGTCCGAAGTCGAGCGTGACCGTGCGACCGCTCGCCGTGAAGAGGGGCGAGGTGCCAGCCTCCGCGGGAGCGCCCATCCGGGCGACCGCGATCGGGAGCACGGGGGCGCCGACGAGTGCACGGAGGTCGACCGCGCCGAGGTGGGCCGCGAGCTCTGGCTCCTGCTGCAGGGGTTCATCCGGGCGGACGCGCAGCGTGCTTCGCGTCAGTCGCGCGTTTCCCGAGTCGACCGTGAGCAGCGTGCGACCTCCGTCCTCGAGCCAGACGCCCGTGGGGCCCCGGAGCATCCCCAGTCGTCCGCCCTGGGTGAAGACCTCGGCGATGCGCACGGGCTCTTCGATGCGCAGGTCGTGGATCTGAACGCGGTGACTCTCGGGCGAGACCGTCGCGAGGTAGAGCCCGGCGGCCGCGATCGGGGGGCCGAAGTGTGCCCCCGGCGGTCCGATCGCCGCGCGGCGCGTGTCCTCGACGGGCTCGGCGCCCGCGGCGCGTTCGAAGATCTGGACGCGGTCGTCGAGGGGCTCGGCGAGCGCCAGGCGCGTGCCCCCGGCGTCGATCGCGAGGTCGGAGGGGTAGTGCAGCGCTCCGTCTCCCTCGCCCGGACGGATCGCGTGCACGCCGAACCGATAGCTGAGCGGGCCGAAGGCCCCCGTCGCCTTCTTGCGGTCGAACGCCTGGACGCGGTGGTTCTCGGTGTCGGCGACGAAGAGCTTCCCGTCCGCGACGGCGATCCCCGAGGGCGACGACAGGAGGGACGGGAACATGCCCCACGCTCCAAAGCCGGAGACGTGCCTTCCATCGAGCGCGAAGATCTCGACGCGGTGCCGCGCAGAGTCGGTGACGGCGAGCTGCACGTCGCCCTCGCTCGTTGCGACGAACGTCAGTGCCTTCGGACGCACGAGGATGTCGACTCCCACGGCGAGCCAGTCGCCGGCCTCGCCCGTCCGGAGCAGCGCGCACCCACGCCCGACGTCTGCGACGGCGATCATCGGCTCGGCCCCGCCGTCGTGGGCAGCGACGCCTGCCGGCAGGAAGTTCGCCGCGCCAGCGCGGATCTCGATCGGCGGATCGCCCGACGCGGGCAGTCGCCAGAGGGACCGGCGGAGGGCGTCCGAGATCCACACGTCGCCGCGGCCGTCGACCGCCAGGCCTCCTGGGCGGCCGAGATCGGGGACCTCCAGCGAGGTCGGCTTCCAGCCCGCACCGTCGCCTGGAACGTCGAAGGCGACGACGCCGGGCGCCGTCGAACCTCCGCCTTCGAAGGCGACGAACAGAGCCGCCTCGTCCCCGCGTGGGCCGAACGCGACGGCGACGGGCCGAGACAGGTCGCCCAGGGTCGTCTCGTACGACCCGAGGTGAGACTCCTGAAGAGCGAGTGAAGGGGCCGCAATCGCGGCGGCGAGGGCCAAGAGCACGACGGAAGTGTAGACCCTCGTGATCTTCTGGTCTCGTGATGACGACGCGTCCCAGATGGGGCATCGAGGGGCGACGCGCGAGGGCTACGATCTGGGACTGTCCGAGCGACCGCGATGGACGAGACGATGAGCCAAGAGAGCCAGAACCGTACCGGCCGCGACGTGCTGCGCCCGGCGGCACCGCCCACCTCCGACGTCCAGAACGCCGTGGATGGCGCGAGCCGCGCGGAGCTCGACGAGGCGCTCACCGAGACGATCCGCCGCTGGGGCGGAACGACGACGCCGGAAGACCTGGAGAAGCGCGGCGTCCGCAAGCTGCGCACGGTCCGGATGTCGCACGTCGCCTCGCTCATCGAGAAGGCGGTGAATCGCGCTCTGATCGCGCGCACGCTCGACGAGCGCACCGACGAGTCGCTCGCGATGTCGGAGAGCGCGCGGACCGAGTTCCTGCGCCTCGCGAAGGCCGAGCTCGACGCGCACCGAGAGCAGAAGGAGACCGAGCGCCGCGCGACGTCGACCCTCGATCGCCTTCGGAAGGAGCTCGCGGACAGCAAGAAGGAGCTCGCCGATCGCGAGAGCCGGCTCGACGTCAGCGTCGATGACTCGGCCGCGGACGACCATGTGACCGAACGGCTGCGCGAGCTCTTCGCAATCCACGCCGAGGGCAAGGACGCGCAGCGCGTTCTGGAGAGCAGGACGATCGACGTCGCGCTGGAAGAGGTGCGCGCGGCGCGCAGCCGCGCGCGCGAGATGCAGCTCGCCATCAGCCGCCGCGAAGTCGATCGCCTGGAGCGCAGGATCGAGAAGCTCACCGTGCTGCTCGACGAGACCGAGCAGCAGCTGCGCGCCGTCCGCGCACGGAAGACGATCGACCCGGGAATCGCTTCGATCTACGAGGCGGTCCAGGGCCTCGACGAAGGCGATGGCATGTTCGAGCAGAAGACCGAGCTCATGCGCTGCATCTTCGAGGCGAACCTGGCGCTGCGCGAATAGGCGCGCGAGAGAGCGACCGCAGCCCGGTTCGGAGCGCCCGCTGCCCGACCGTCAGAACGCCTCGCCGACGCCGACGTAGATCGCGTCCTGTCCGTCGCCCCACGCCGCATCGATGCGCAGGTTGACGTGGTTCTCCTCCTCCAGGAGGAAGCGGAGTCCGAGGCCCAGGCTCGGGAAGGCCTCCGCATCGTCCCACTCATCGATGTCGGGCAAGACGGTTCCGACTCCGGCGAACCCGACGACGCCGATGCGCCAGCCGAGCTCGTAGCGCAGCTCGGCCTGCGTCGCGAGGAGGATGTCGTCCCTGATCGTGCCCACCTCGTAGCCGCGCAGGTCCGGTCCGGCTCCGAGGTAGCTCTGGCCGTAGAACGGGACGTCTCCGATGGCGAACCTCCCCGAGGCGCGCAGCGCGAGGACGAGGTCGTCGTTGAGGGACAGGTAGTGGTTGTAGGCGAGGGGCAGGATCCGGTACGAGAAGTCCGTCCCGAGCGCCGGGACGAACGTTCGGAACTGGACGTCCGCGAGCGAACCGCTGCGCGGATAGAACGTGCTGTCGCGCGTGTCTCGAAGCGCGTGCAGGCCGAGGCCGTAGTTGTCCGTGTCGAGCTCGTCGTCGTCGATCTGTCCCTCGTCCTGGTCCCTTCGAAAGCTCGTCTCGATCCCGAAGAGCACGACGGTCGGTCCCACGTAGACGTGCTCGAACGCGCGGACGAGCACTTCGAGAGTGCCGCCGAGGATCTCCTCCTGCAGCGGCACCTCGACGCCGGACACATCGAGTCCGAAGTTGAGCCGCGCCTGCCCGACACCGGCCGTGACGCGATAGCGGTCGCCGCCGAAGTAGCCCTTGAACCCGACCGCCGCCGCCAGACTGTCGTTCTCCGAGTACAGCGCGCCGCCGCCGAACACCGACGGGGGCGAGTCCGGGTCGAGCTTGATCAAGTACGCACCGCCGAGCGCAAGCCCGGCTCCGATCGTCGGGTTCACGAACGGGATGGGGGCGACGACCACGTCGCCGGACTCCGATCCCTCCGGTGGACGGAGCGTGGCCGTCGACTCGCCCGTGAGCTCGCGCGAGTCGACGCTCGGGATCCACGGAGCGCCTGTCACGGAGAGGCCGATGCGTCGCTCCGCGTCGCTCTCCTGGTCCGGGACGACGTCGGCGTCCGAAAGCGGCTCGCTCTGCGGTGCGATCGCGCAGCTCGCCGCCAGGAAGACCGGAAGGATCGCAGCGGAGATGCGCGGCCGGACGCTTCGCGGTCTCGGTGTCATACGTGAGGGAGGCTAGCCCCTCGAAGGCCACCTGAGGTGCGAACGCGGGCTGCAGGCGGAGGGCGGCCGACGCCCTCTCATATGCCTTCGAGGTTATATCGATGATTTATATCGCTGGGGGAATAGATGGTCGATATACCCTCTGGGGTATATCGCCATGCGTTCCATCACGACTCTAGGGGCCCTCGGTCGGGCCCTTCGCGACGCTCGGCGCCGGCGCGGCTGGACCCAGGCGCAGCTGGCACAGCAGGCCGGGACGACCCAGCCCAAGGTCTCAATCATCGAGCGTGGCGTCGGCAACCCGGAGGCGAGCACGCTGCTCGCGCTCGTCGCAGCCCTCGGCCTCGATCTCGTCGTTCGAGAGCGTCCCGACGCCGACGGCTCGTTCCCCTGGGATCAGGATCGAGGCTGATCGATGGGACGTCGCTCTCGACGCCAGACGCTGTACCTCTCGATGAATGGTCAGCCGGTGGCCACGCTCGAGCGTCGGCCGCCCGGGCGGCTGCGTCTTCAGTACGACCCCGACTGGCTGGATCGACAGGGTTCCGTGCCGCTCTCGCTCTCTCTCCCGCTCGCGGAGGAGCCGCGGTCGGACGAGGCCGTCGAGTCGTTCTTCGAGAACCTCCTGCCCGACAGCGCCGACCTTCGAACCAGGCTCCAGCGCGCGGTCGGCGCGGACTCGTCGCGCGCCTTCGACCTGCTTGCTCAGGTCGGAGCGGACTGCGTCGGCGCGCTTCAGATTCGTCCCGTGCAAGGGTTTGGTGACGTCCGATCGATCGACGCCGAGCCGTGGAGCGACGCGGATGTCGCCCGCCATCTGAGCGATCTGCGCTCCGGGGGCACGGTGCCAGGCGCAGCACCCCGCCCGTTCAGGATCTCGATCGCTGGCGCGCAGGAGAAGACGGGACTCCTACGACACGACGGCGGCTGGTGCCTCCCACGCGGAACGACGCCGACCACCCATATCTTCAAGACTCCGATCGGGATGACCCCGCAGGGCATCGACCTCTCGACGAGCGTCGACAACGAGCACCTGTGCTCGCTGCTCGTCGCAGCGTTCGATCTGAAGGTCGCCCCGAACGAGATCGCCGAGTTCGAGGAGCATCGCGTGCTCGTCGTCGAACGCTTCGATCGACGTCTCGCCACGGACGAGTCGTGGTGGATTCGACTGCCCCAGGAAGACCTGTGCCAGGCGACGGGTACTCCGCCGGCCCGCAAGTACCAATCGGACGGAGGCCCCGGTATCCCCGAGATCCTTCGCCTCTTGGCGAGCGCGCGCGATCCGCTCGAGGAGCGGACGAGGTTCCTGCGGACACAGGTCGTCTTCTGGCTCCTTGCAGCGATCGACGGTCACGCCAAGAACTTCAGTCTCTTCCTCGAGCCGGGCGGGAGCTTCCGTCGGACTCCGCTGTACGACGTCCTCTCGGCTCATCCCGCGATCTCCGCAGGGACTCTCCACGAACGCGAGGCCCACATGGCGATGGCGCTCGTCGGCAAGAACCGCCACTACCGCTGGCGCGAGATGCACTATCGACACTGGCTCTCGACCGCGTCCCGTGGAGGCCTCACGGAGGAGAGTGCGAAGGAAGCGGTCGCCTCCGTTTGTGAGCGCGCTCCAGAGGCCGTTGCGGAGGTGGAGGAGTCGGTCCGCGGGTCCAAGCTCATCGCGGAGGTCGTCGAGCCGATCCTCGAAGGCGTCACGGCCGCGGCCGAGAGGCTCGAGCGTGAGATCGAGTGAGGTCAGGGACCGGAGGACTCCCACGTGAGACGGCGACTTCCGCCGAACGCGCGGCCGCTCCTGCTACCGATGGAAGATCGGCAGCGTGTCGTCCGGAAGCGCGAGGAAGAGCACGTTGCAGGCCGTCGCATACGCCGATCCGAAGCGGTTGACCAGCGTGCGGCCGCTCGGCGTGATGCGCACGTCGGGCCAGGAGCCCGACTCCGACTGGGTCGCGACGATGTCGCGCATGATCGGTTCGGCCCAGCGGCGGTAGTGGCGCGTGTCGCGGTGGTGCCACAGCGCCTGGCTGAGATAGAAGCGCTCGTAGAACGGGAACGGTGAGGCCTCGGTCGAGCCGTCCTCGCCGCGGATCGCGAGCTGACGCCAGATGTAGTCGTAGCCCTCATCGATCTGTGCTCCGGTGTAGACGCCCGCCGCCTGCAGCGTCGCGAGGCCGGCCGCCGTCAGCGCGACCGACGTCTTCGGATCGTTGAGTCCGTAGCGGAAGCCGCCGAGCACCTGGCGGGCACGCTGTCGATCGGTCGACGTTGCAGCGTCTTCCGCGTCCGCCTTGGCCGAGGCCTCCGCCTCCTCCGCGCGCATGACCTGGAGTCGCTTCACGTAGTCGACGGCAGACGCCACTCCGTCGGGGTCGACGCGGATCCCCACGTCGTTCGCGGCGCGCAGCGCCTGGACCAGCGCGACGGTGACCGAGCCCTCGTGTTCGATCGAGCGCGTCGGCGCGTAGTACCAGCCGCCCTCGCCGCCCTGGGACGTCTCGATGCGGCGGACGGCGAGCTCGAGCGTCTCGCCGATTCGTCGACCCACCGGCGTGCTCGGCGAGACCGTGTAGGCCTGGGCGAGCGCGAGCGTGGCGAGTCCGTGTCCGTGCGTGCGCGAGATCGGATCGCCGCGGTCCTCGATGTAGCCGACGTGCTCGTCCGCCGAGCGATGCGTGCAGGCGAGCAGGTAGTCGACGGCGCGGCGGATGTTCCCCTGGTACTCGCCCCGCGTCAGCGTGGAGCCGCCGGAGATCCACGCCAGCGTCGCGAGCGACGTGACGGCCAGCGGCGCGCGCTGGTCCGGCTCCGCGTCGCCGACCTCGATCGAGCCCTCGGACGGGGACTGCTTCGACGCGAGCCACGAGAGGGCTCGCGCGATCGCGGAACGACGGCCCGCGTCGCCCTCGCTCGGGTAGGGGAGGAGGTCGGGGTCGTCGAGGTCGAGCAGGTCTTGGAGGTCCCGCACGCGCTCGGCCGTCGCCTGTCCGGACTGACGCTCGTCCGCTGCGGATGCGGGCGGATACGCGGAGGCGACGAGCAGGAGCGCCGCGATCGGGCCAGCGCGCAGGAGCATGGGACCGTCCGGCCTCAGCGGTCGCCGGAGCGCCGGTTCAGTTCCTTGAAGTACGAGTCGACCCAGTCGCGATAGCGCGGCGGGACCTCGTCACTCACGCCGTTCTGGAAGACCTTCCGCAGGTGGATCGGCAGGTCGCCCCAGTCCTCGTTGCCGTTCGCGGCGTTCGGATCCCCGGTCTCGCTCTCGGGCGGTGCCTTCGCGGGACCATCCGGACCGCCTTCCTGCTCCTGGTTCCCCTGCGGGTCGTCGGACTGCGACGACGGCTGCTGGCCCTGCTGCTGCTGCTGGCCCGGCTGCGGCGGGCGCTCCCCCTTCTCCTCCTTGCGGCTGCCCGACGGAGTCTGGCCCTGCTGCGGCTGTCCCTGGCCGGAGCCGGGCGGGGGAGGCGACTGCCCGCCACCGCCGCCGCCGCCCTGCTGCTGCTCGGCGAGCTCGAGGATCTTCGCGATGTCCTCGAGCGTCGCTTCGCCCTGCGCGCGCGTCGCGCCGAGCATTCGCGAGATGCCGGACGAAGCGCCCGCGGCTCCCTGCTCGGCCTCGCGGATCAGCTCGTCGATCCCGGCGCCGCCGATGTCGTTCGCCGAGCTCATGTCGCCGCTGCTCGCTTCGTAGAGGAGGTCGGTGACGCGCCGCAGGCGCTTCTCGACCTGCAGGAAGAGCTGCTGCAGCTCCTCGGGGCCGCCGGCGGGCGGCTGGAACGGGTTGAGGTCGCGGAGGTCGGTGTCGTCGTCCTCCTTCTCCTCTTCCTGGACGACCGGCTTCGGCTGCTCAGGGGGGCTCTCGGGCTCCTGCGCCATCGCGCCCGCCGTGAAGCCGGCGAGGGTCAGCGCCGCGCTCGTCCACCGTCGCGTGATCATGGCCGTTCGTCTCATCGGTCGTCCTCCGTCGCGTCCTCGTCGTCCACGTCCATCTCCGGTCCCGCTTCGCCGTCCGCAGGGATCCCCAGTCTCTCGCGCATGCTCACGAACAGGTCGCGGATTCGCTCGTGCCGGCTCGCCAAGCGGCCGATGTCGCGCAGGATCAGCGGGTCGAGTTCCTCGCCCTCTTCGATCTCGGGATACAGCTCGTACAGCTGGTCGATCCGCCCGAGCAGATCCTTCTCCAGCTCGGACAGGAGCTTCAGCTCGGCGACGTCGGGAACGAGCTGGTTCTTTTGCTCGCCCTCCTGCTGTTGCTGTTGCTGCTGCTGCTCTTCGGCGCGGCGCTCCAGCTCGTTCTCCAGCGCGACCAGGAGCATGTCGAGGCCCGCCGAGACGTCCTCCTGCAGCGCCTGCGTTCGGGATCCGGAGTCGTAGCCGCCCTCGTCCGAGAGGTCCTTGGCGACGCGGCGCAGGTCGCGCGCGGCGCGGTCGAGGACCTCGGCGAACACGAGTGTGCCCTCGGCCTCGATCGCCTCGACCATCGTGTCGATCCGCGAGGAGAGCGCTTCCTCCTCGCGCGCGATGTTGCGGAGGCGAATGCGCTCGGAGCGGCTCGGGCGTCCGCCGCGTCGGGTCGCGTCGACGTCGCGGACCTCCTGCTGCTGCACGCGGTGGAGGGCGAGGACCTCCTCGACCTCCTCCTTGATGCGGAAGAGGAGCTCCTCCTGCCGCAGGGACTCGTACTGGTCCTCCTCTTCTTCGAGCTCGTCGAGAGCCTCGTCGATCTTGCGCTCGGTCTCCTCCTCTTGCTCCTCGGCCTCGTCGAGCTCGCCGCTCTCCAGAGACTCCGCCGCCTCCGAAGCGCTCTCCGCTGCCTCGCGGAGCGCCTCGCTCGACTTGGACATCTCGTTGCGCTCCTCGTCGCGGCGCGCCAGGGCCAGGAGCTGCTCCTCGACCTTGCGCTGACGCTCGGCGAGCTCTTCCGCTTTGCGGCGCTGCTCCTCCGTCTGGGGCTGAGCGCCTTCCTCGGCGCTTCGCGCCGCGTCCTGGAGAGCGTCGAGCGCCTCGCGCTGCGCCTCGGCCGCCTCGGAGCGTCCACCCGGTTCGTCGAGTGCCTCCGCGGCCTCCTCCATTGCTCGCGAGGCACGGTCGAGCGCCTGGTCGACCGCACGCGAGGCCGCGTCCTCCATCCCCGCGCGCTCCGCCGCATCGGCGATCTCACGCGCCTCCTCGGCGAGTTCGCGCTGGGCGTCGCGCGCGGCTTCGCGCGCTCGGTCCGCATCGGAGTCCTGGGCCTGGGCGATCGACTCCTGCAGCGCTTCTCGCGCCGCAGCGAGCTCTTCCGCGGCCTCTTCGGCGGCTGCCTCGGCCCGTGACTGGGCCTCGGCCGCAGCGCTCTCCGCCTCGGGCGAGCGCGCCCCCGGCGGCTGGGACTCCCCGGACTGGGACTCCCCGGACTGGGACTCCGATCCGGACTGGGAGGACTCCGAACTCGAGCTCTCGGATCCGGAGTTGGACGAGGAGCTCTCGCTCTGCGAGCCGGTTTGACTCTGCGAGCCAGTTTGACCCTGCGAGCCGGTTTGACCCTGCGAGCCGGTTTGACTCTGCGAGCCGGTTTGACTCTGCGAGCCGGTTTGACTCTGCGAGCCGGTTTGACTCTGCGAGCCAGTCTGACCCTGCGAGCCGCTCTGACTCTCGGAGCCGCTCTGGCTCTCCGAACCACTCTGCTCCGACGACGATCCGCTCTGCTGCGGACGGCCCGCGCTCGACGCGGCCTCCGCCGCCTCGCGCGCCGCGGCTCCCGCGCGCTCCATCGCACCGAGGGCACGCTCCAGGGCCTCGGCAGCGCTCTCGGCTCCGGCGGCCGCCGCGGACGTCGGATCCGAGCCGGCGCGCATGGCCTCCTGGGCGAGGCGCTCGGCCTC
>JBCCSK010000047.1:0-22841 GCA_039200205.1 Planctomycetota bacterium | reverse complement strand
GGTGCGCGTTCCAAACCGGGTTGGGGCCGCTCGCCGCGCCGGTGAAGCGGACGCTCCGAACCGGGTTTGGGTCGCTCGCCTCGATCAGCGCTGCTCGAGCTGATCGATCCGCGCCACGACGCTCTGGAGCGTCGAGCGGAGCTCGGCCACCTCGTCCTGGACCGCCTCGAGGGCCAGCGCGGCGATGCGATCCCGCTCGAGGCCGATCGCGGTCGTCACGCGGTGCACGTCGCCGCTGACGCTGCTCTCCCAGGCGCGGCCGATCACGTCGGCGAGCTGGGACGGGGCGAGGTCGCCGGGGTCGACCGCCATCGCCGTTCCGTCGCCCATGCCGGAGGGCACGAGCAGGTCGCCCGCCCGCACCGGACCGCGCACGCGCACCGGGACCTGGCCGAGGAACGCGACGATCTGGTGGTCGTCGCGGTCCTCCTGCTCGGCGTCGACGTTGTTGCCGACGAGGCAGGGGTTGGTGCTGATGACGAGCAGGACGTCCGCGTCCGCGAGGCGCTTCGAGATCTTGCCGCCGTGCACGCCGACGACGTCGCCCTTCTGGAACGTCTCGGTGGGATCGAGGACGGGCAGCCACTCCGCGTAGTCCGCGCCGCCGCCGACGAAGGCGCCGTCGCAGAACGCGTCTCCGGTGCTGTTCGCGCGGAACTCGATGTCGGTGCCGTTGCGTGCGACCAGGATGTCGCCGCTGTTGCCCGACTTGTTCGCGTCGACCGCGCGGCCGTTCGTCGACGTCGCGCGGACGCCGCGGTCCGTCGCGGTAATGTCGATGCCGACGCCCGAGCCGCTGTTCTCGACGATCAGCGCATTGCCGGTCGCGAAGCTACTCGAGAGTCGGAAGCGTCCGGCCGAGCCCGCCGTCTGCGAGGTCTTCGAGCTCAGGAATCCCGTGTGGTTCGACGACGTGCCGAAGCTCCGGATCTCGGCGCCCGCGATCGTCGCGCTCGGGTTCGACTGGATCATCAGGAGCGCCTGGCCGCGACTCTGCGTGTTGGCCGTGACGCACGGGTCGATGTCGGACGAGCCGACCGTCGAGGAGATGAACCGGGCGGCGGGGCCGGCGCTCTGGTTGTCGACGACCATCGCGTCGGCGTTGCTGCCGCTCGTGATGACCCGCAGGCCCGTGCTGAAGTGGTCGATCTCGACCTTGCCGTCGAACTCGGCCGCCGAGGCCGTACCGGCGGCGCGCAGCCCGATCCCCGGCAGCCCGAGCTCGGCGAAGTCGAGCAGCGGAGCCGCGCTGTTCTCACCGCGAACGCCGGCGTTGTTCGAGTGGCCGAGGACGCCGTAGTTGTCGCTCTGGGACACGCCGGTCGAGATCCCGGCCACTCCGATCTCGAAGCCTGCCCAGTCCGCCGATGCGACGCCGTCGAAGTCCGTGCCGCCCGCAGCGCCGAGGTAGCCGGCGGTGGTCGAGAGGGAAGACAGGTCGCCTCGCACGCGCGCCGCGCCTGACGTCGAGCTGGAGCTGGCGTCGACGCCGACCGCAATGACCGTCTGGCTTCCGAAGTCCGGATCGACCTTCGTTCCGTCGATCGCCGCGTTCGGAGCGACGTCGGAGTTCACGATCGTTCCCGTCGCGATCTCCGTGGACGTCACCGCGCCGGGGGCAATCTCCGAGTTGCCGACGGAGTTGTTCCCGAGGTTCGCAGCCGAGATCGTGTTCGGCCCGATGTCGACGCCGAGGATCGAGCCGTCCTGCACGTCGATTCCGGTGATCGTGCCGTCGGCGATGTCGGCGGACGTGATCGAGCCGTCGGTGATGTCGGCGGTCCCGATCGACCCGTTCTGGATGTCACCGCCGTCGATCGGATCGCTCTGGAGGCGGAAGTCGGTCGCGTCGAAGCCGTCGAGCTCGTCCGCGTTCAGGTTGGTCACACGCGTCGACGAGTTGACGATGAGCGGCGACGTGCCGTTCCCGACCGTCGACTGGATCCGATCGGCCGTCATGCGGCCGTTGACCGACAGGCGCGCGGTCGGCGAGGTCGTGCCGATGCCGACGCGCCCGGTGCCGTCCACGAAGAAGTCGTTCGAGAGCGGGTAGAGCATCCCGAGCATCGGGGTGCTCGACGCGGTCATGCAGCCGCCGCCGCCGAAGTCCTCGATCGACCCGGCGCAGATGCTCCCGCCGCCGCCAGCCGCGCTGGCATTCGGCACGCGCGAGCTCGTCGTGTTCGGGTTGCCGCCTCCGAGGCCGCTCGCGTTCGACCGCGGCGCCGCGCCGGACAGGCCCGCGCGCGGGACGAGGCCCAGATCGACCTGCTCGAAGCGCGCCCGTCCCCGGCCGCGGTACACGACGTCACCGCGCAGGGTGACGAGGTGAAGGTCCGAGAGACCGTCCCGGTCGTAGTCGACCCAGGTCGCCGTCACGGGGCGCGCGTGCGGCGAGAGGCCGCTCGCGCGCGTCACGTCGACGAACGCCCCCGGGCTGGCCTGCAGCGCGAGGCGGCTCGCGCCGGTCCACGACGCGAGGTAGAGGTCGAGGCGCCCGTCGCCGTCGACGTCGGCCCAGGCGGCCTGGTGGACGCCGGCGACGTCCGACAGGCCCGCGGCAGCGGTCCGATCGGCGAAGGAGCCGTCGCCGAGGTTCTCGAGCAGGACGCCCGTGCCGTCGGGCTGGGAGGCCCAGGCGTCGAGGAGGCCGTCGCCGGACCAGTCGGCCCAGGAGAGAGCGGCGTCGACCGGAGGCGCGACCGGGAGGTCGACAGCGTCGGCCTCCTGGGGCGAATCGCCCGCGGGCGCAGGCGACTGGGCAGAGGTCGGTAGCGCGATGAGGGCGGCGGCGACCGCCGAGGGCAGGGAGGGGTGGAGTCTGCAGTGAATCATGGGGAGGCGCGATGGGTGGCTCGTCGCGAGAACTGCGTCGTTCCGGGCCGACCGCGTGCCGGCACGGTGATCGCGTACACCGGTCCCGGCGCGGTCCCGTAACCTCGACCCTCAGCGATCCGCGGATTTCTGCGCTCCCCCGTGCCTTCCGAGACTCGAGCCACCGAGCTGCTCTCCCGCATGGAGTCGGGGGACGGGGAGGCTGCGTCCCAGCTCCTCCCGCTGCTCTACGACGAGCTCCGACGCATCGCGCGGGAGAACATGGCGCGCGAGCGCATCGGGCACACGCTCCAGCCGACCGCGCTGGTCCACGAGGCCTGGGTGCGGCTCCTCGGCGCGGAGGGAGGAGCGAAGGGATTCGAGGGACGCGAGCACTTCCTGCGAGCCGCCGCCCAGGTCATGCGCCGCGTCCTCGTCGATCACGCGCGCGCGCGCAACGCGGAGAAGCGCGGCGGAGGTCCGGGGAACGCCGTCGAGCTGGACGACGTCGTCGAGCGGTTCGAGGCGCAGGGGACCGACCTCGTCGAGCTCGACGACGCGCTCTCGGAGCTCGATCGCGTCGACTCGGAGCTCGCGCGGATCGTCGAGCTGCGGACCTTCGGTGGCCTCACGATGGACGACGTGGCGCGCTCGCTCGGCGTCTCCAAGGCGACCGCCGAGCGCCGCGCTCGCGTCGCGCGCATGTGGCTCGCGAGGGCGCTCGGATTCGGGGCGGGACCGGGAGGCGAGCCCGCGCCCGAGGGCTGATTCGAGGGTCAGCGGTGCGCGCGAAGCGCGGCCGTGATCCGCGGCAGGACGACCTCGTAGCGCGCGTCGAGCCCGAAGTGGCCCCCGTCGTGCTCGACGTGCTCGAACGGCACGTCGAGCGCGCGCAGCTCGCGTATGAGCCGGCGCAGACCGAACTGCAGGCCGAACTCGTCGCCGAGGCCCGCCTCCAGGTAGAGAAGGTCCAGATCGCGCAGTGCGTCCGCGTGACATCGGACGGCCTCGACCGGATCGAACGCGAGGAAGCGCTCCCACACGTCGTCGCGGCGCTCGCACGTTTCGGGGTCGAACGGCAGGTCGAACCCGAACGGGCTCTCCGCGTTCGGCGCGTAGCACGCCGACATCGCGATCACGTTGATCGCGGCGTGCCCGTCACCGCCGAGGTCGTGGCTGCCTGCGAACGCCTCGAGCCACGGCCGCGGGTCGCCTCCGTGGGGGAGGAGCGCGCGCGCGGCTCCGACGATCTCGCCGCCCATCGCGACGTCGAACGCGCAGTCGCCGCTGATCGACGCCGCGACGCGGAACACGCCGGGCTTCGTCATTGCGAGGTGCAGCGCGCCGAAGCCGCCCGAGCTCTTGCCCGACACCGCCCGCGCGCCGGGAATCGTCGGATAGTGCGCGTCGACGAACGCGACGAGCTCGTCGGCGACGTAGTCGGCGTAGCGGCCGGTCGCGGCGCTGTTGACGTACTGGCTGCCGCCGAGCCTCGTGAAGGCGTCGGGCAGGACGAGGATCGCGCCCGGCTCGCCGGACTCCGCGAGCGCCCGGTCGTAGTCGCGGACGGCCCCGCGTCGCCACGGGTGCGTCTCGAGCATCGACTCGCCGCGGCCGGTGAAGCCTGCGAGGCAGAACACGACCGGCAGACGCTCGCCGTCGCGGGCCGCGGGCGGCAGGTAGACGGGAACCTCGCGGACGTGCGGGTCGCCCAGCGGGTTGCCCGCCAGGACCTCGCTCTCGAACGGTCGCGCCTCGACGGTCCCGCGGAACGCCGTCGCGCCGCGGCGGAACGCGTCGCCTGTCACGACGCAGAGCCCTCGACGTCCGCGCGAAGCGCGCGATAGCCCGGCTCGATGCGCTCGTGGAGGATTCGGTGCCGATCCGCGTAGGGGTAGAACGCCGCGTTCATCGCGTTGACGGTCACGCGCTCCAGGTCGGCCAGGTCGCACCCGAAGTGCTCGACCGCGACGCGGAACTCGTCCGTCATCGTGGTGTGGCTCATCAGGCGGTTGTCCGTGTTGAGCGTCACCCGGTAGCCCTCGCGGAGGAAGTAGGGGAAGGGGTGATCGGCGAGCGTCGCCACGGCTCCCGTGTGGACGTTGCTCTGCAGGCAGCACTCGATCGGGATGCGGTGGTCGAGCACGTAGGTCGCGAGGCTGCCGACCTTGATCACCTTCCCGTCGTAGATCGCGACGTCGTCGATCAGGTGCGTTCCGTGGCCGATCCGGTGCGCGCCGCAGAACTGGAGCGCCTGCCAGATGCTCTCCGGACCGAAGCTCTCGCCCGCGTGGATCGTGATCGAGCCGTTGCGGCGCTTGATCAGCTGGAAGGCGTCGACGTGGTGCTTCGGGGGGTGCCCGGCCTCCTCGCCCGCGAGGTCGAAGCCGCGGCAGCCGCGGTCGAACCACGACACGGCGAGCTCCGCGAGCTTCTTCGAGAACTCGGCGGACTGGTTGCGCATGGCGCAGACGATCAGCCCCGACTCGATGCCGAACTCGTCGTACCCACGCTGGAGACCGCGCAGGACCGCGCCCATCACGGCGTCGAGGCCGAGGCCGAGCGACGTGTGGAAGTGGGGGGCGAACCGGACCTCGAAGTAGACGCAGTTCTCCGCTGCGAGGTCCTCGGCGAGCTCGTAGGCCACGCGTTCGAGGGCCGGCGCCGTCTGCATCACGGCGATCGTGTGCCGGAATCCCTCCAGGTACTGCGGGAGCGAGCCCCGGTCGGCGCCTTCGAAGAACCACTGGCCGAGCCGCACCGGATCCTCCTCCGGCAGCTCTTCGTACCCGACGTCCGCCGCGAGCTCGAGAACCGTCGCCGGACGCAGGCAGCCGTCGAGGTGCTCGTGGAGCAGCGCCTTCGGAGCTCGGCGCAGAACCGCGTCGGTGAGGTGGGGCTTCGCAGCAGGATTGGTTGCGCCCATGGGCGGAGTGTAGGAGGCACGTCTGTCGAGTCGAGCACGCTCTCCCGGCCTGGGCAGGAATCTCCGATACTACTCCCCAGGCCGGGAGCCGATCCTGCTGGCGCACCCGCGAACGCGGGTGCGCTGTTCGCGTGAGCAATTCTTGCCCACGCTCTCCGTATCCTCACGCGCCGTCCAGCGCCCCTCGACCGCACTCCCCCCCCGCCGTGACCGATCTCCGCGTCCGCATCGCCCCGAGCCCGACCGGCACGATCCACCTCGGACTGTGCCGCACCGCCCTCTTCAACTGGGCCTACGCGCAGAAGCGTGGCGGGACCTTCGTCCTGCGCATCGAGGACACGGACCGCACGCGCAGCACGGCGGAGAGCGAGGAGGCGATCCTGGAGGGCCTTCGCTGGCTCGGGATCGACTGGGACGAGGGACCGGACGTCGGCGGCCCGTACG
The DNA here is from genome assembly GCA_039200205.1 of Planctomycetota bacterium. Classification (GTDB taxonomy): domain Bacteria; phylum Planctomycetota; class UBA1135; order UBA1135; genus Saltatorellus. Next base: position 16,657 of record JBCCSK010000047.1, on the reverse strand, counting down.
CGCCCTACCGCCAGAGCGAGCGCGTCGAACGCCACCGTCGGCGCGCCGAGGAGCTGCTCGCTTCGGGGCACGCGTACCGCTGCTTTTGCACGCCGGAGTACCTGGAGGAGCTCCGCAAGGCCCAGGAGGCGCGCAAGGAGACGCCGCGTTACGACGGGACCTACCGCGACCTCGACCCGGCCGAGTCCGAGCGTCGCGCGGCCGCGGGCGAGGAGTTCGTGGTGCGGTTCCGCGTTCCCGAGGGAGCGACGACCTTCACGGACCTCGTGCGCGGCGAGGTGACCTTCGAGCACGCCGAGATCGACGACTGGATCATGCTGCGTCGCGACGGCTCGCCGACCTACAACTTCGTCGTCGTCTGCGACGACGTCGACATGCGGATCAGCCACGTGTTCCGCGGCGAGGAGCACCTCGTCAACACGCCGAAGCAGATCCTCCTGTACGAGGCCTTCGGCGAGCAGCCGCCGCTCTTCGGGCACCTGCCGCTGATGCTGGGGACCGACCGGAAGAAGCTGTCGAAGCGCACCGGCGACACGTCGCTGGGGGACTACGTCGCGAACGGCTATCCGCGCGACGCCGTCGTCAACTTCCTCTGCCTCCAGGGCTGGGCGCTCGACGGAGAGACCGACGTGTTCGACCTCGACACGTTCGTCGAGCACTTCGACATCGTCGACGTGCAGAAGGCCGGCGCCGTCTTCGACCCGGACAAGTTCCGCTGGCTCGCCGGCGACACGATCCGGCGCATGTCCGTGCCCGACCTCGCGGATGCCGTCGCCCCGTTCGTCGTGCGCGACGGCCTCATGACCGCGGACGAGATCGCGGACCGGCGCGAGTGGTTCGAGCGCCTCGTCGCGGGCGAACAGGAGCGCATCGAGCTGTTCAGCGAGTTTCCCGATCGCGTGCGGACGTTCTTCGAGGACGACGAGGGGATCGCGTACGAGGAGCGCGCCGAGAAGAACGCACGCAAGCACGAGGATCGCGTTCGGACGCTCGAGGACTTCGAGGCGTGGCTCGGAGACCCGTCGCGGCCGGCCGAGCCGGAGGCGCTCGGCGCCGAGATGAAGGACTGGGTCAAGGAGCGCGGGGTCAAGTTCCCCGCGGTCTTCCAGCCCCTTCGCTGCGCCGTCACAGGCATGGCGGGCGGCCGCGACCTGGCCGACTCGATCCTGCTCCTCGGCGTCGATCGGGCGCGGGTGCGGATCCGCGCGGCGCTCTCGCGCCTCGCCTGACCGGGGCGATCAAGGCGAGCGCCGCTCGCGTCGATGAACGGGGACGACAGGAGCATGGTGCCGTCCCACGAAGAAGCCCTCGAGGAGCGTGCCCGCGCGCTCCGCGCCGACGCGCTCGCGCGGCTGGAGCGCTCGCGTCCGCGAGCTGCTCGTCCGCCCCGTCCCTCCTCGCTCGCGGGCCTTCGGCTGCGAACGCTCTTCCTGCCGGCGTTCGCCATCGCGTGTATGGCGCACTTCGGGGGAGGCGAGCGGCGCGCCCTGCCCGTGGTGAGCGCGTCCTTCACGCCCGGCGCGGGGGCCTCCTTCGCGGGAGCGCGCACCTTCGAGGCCGACGCGGACGCCCCCGGAGACGAGCGCGTGCCCGTCCACCCGGGCGATGTCATCGGCGTGGCGGCGGGGGCCGAGGCGGCGAGCCGGCTCGACCTCGCGGGGCGCACCGTTCGCATCGATCCCGGCGCCCGCGCGCTGATCGCCTCGCTCTTCCCGCCCCGCGTCCGCCTCGTTCGCGGAGGCATCGTCGTCTCGGGCGATCTCGTGGTCGACTCCGCGCACGGCATCGTCGATCTCGCTGGCGGCAGCGCCCGGATCACGCTCGAGTCGATCGGCCTCGCCGTCACGCTGGTCGAGGGAAGCGGGCGCCTCGTCGGTCCCGACGGGGCGGTCGAGCTCGTCCCCGGTCGCACGACGGCGATCCGTTGACGGCGCGCGCGACGCGACCGAGCATCCGGGCGTGATCGCGCCGCGCCGCTTCAGCCGCGCCCGCATCGCGGCCTTCGCCGCGATCGAGCGCACCGCCGCCGCCCTCGGCGGCCGCGGCCTCTACCGTCGACGGTACCTGCGCCGGGACCGCCTCTTCGTGCGTGAGGAGGTCGTGCGCGTCGCCGGTCTTCCCGCCGCACTCGAGGGCTTCTCGATCGCGCACCTCTCCGACCTGCACGCCGGCCCGTTCGTCGGGAAGGGCGACCTCGCTGACGTTGCGGGCCTCGTCGAATCGCGAGGCCCCGACGTCGTGTGCTGGACCGGCGACTACGTCGTCCACGGGATCGAGAACGCTGTCCCTGTCGAGCCCGATCTCCATCGCTGCGTCGGTCGCGCGGGCACGTTCGCGGTCTTCGGCAACCACGACTACCTGCACCGCGAGGAGTGGCGCTTCGTCGATTCGATGGAGCCCGCTGGATGGACGTTCCTCCGCAATGCCTCCGCCGTCGTCGCCGCCGGGGACGCCAAGGTCGGCTTCGCGGGCATCGAGGATCCCGAGGAGGGCAAGGTCGTCGACGTCGACGCTTCGCTCGCCGGCCTCGAGGACGCGGACGTCGTCGTCGCGCTCACTCACGGTCCGCGCGCCGCTCCCGCGTTCGCGAAGCGCGGGGCGCGGGTCGTTCTGTCGGGGCACACGCACGCGACCCAGGTCGACGCACCCTTCCTGCGGGACCTCGGCCCCGCGCATCCCGGACTGCGCGTGGAGCTCGGTGGAACGACGCTCTTCGTCACGCGCGGTCTCGGCGCCATCGGCGCTCCCGTTCGGCTCGGCGTGCCTGCGGAGGTCGTCTTCCTGACGCTCCGCGGCCCGCTCGACTGAAGCGCCGACTACATTCGTCGGATGCAGGGCAGCCTTCGCCTCCACGCCGGCGTTCTCTACGTCGGACGTCACGCGCTGACCGCGGACGTCGCGTCCTTCGACCTCGACGGGAGAGCTCTGGAGACGCGCTTCCGCTTTCGCGACGAGGACGCCGGGCGGTCCAGCGTCGACGGCATCGACGTCGATGCGGATCGGCGCCTGTGGATCGCCGACGGAGCGGCGCGAAGGGTGCGGTGCTTCACACTGTTCGGCGTCGAGGTCGCGTCCATCGGGGACGACGACGGCGCGCGCTCGAGCGGCGTCGAACGCGATCGGCGCGGGGACCTCGGCGCTCCGGTCGACGTCCGCGTCCGCGGGACCGATGACGAACTCGTCCTGCTCGTCGCGTCGGCGGGAGAGCGTCGCCACGCGCTGCAGGTGCTGCACCCGGCCGGTGGGCGAGGGCGATCGATCCCGCCCCTCGGCGACCCCGAGTCGCGCTTCCGCCGCATCCGCGGGATCGACGCCCGCGGGGGTGAGCTCGCGGTGTGCGAGGCGGGTGCGCAGCGCGTGCAGGTGTTCGAGGGCGAACTCGCCGGCCGTCTCGTCTTCCGGTTCGCCTTCAGCATCCCGGACGAGCTCGGCGTCCCCGAGGCGATCGCGCTCGTGGGGGACGGCCGCTCGATCGTCGCGACGCGCGGCGACGCGTCCGGGGTGTACGTCTTCGATGCGGCCGGACGGCCCGTCGCGCAGCTCGCCGAGGACGGTCAGCGCCCCGTGCCGGACCGTTCCTTCGGCGACGCGAGCGTCGAGCAGCCGTGCGCGCTCGCCTTCGATCCCGGCGCCTCGGATCGCGAATCGCGCGTCTGCGTGCTCGATCAGGACGGCGAGCGCGTGCAGGTCCTGTCCCTCGACGGGCGAAGCTACGGCTCGATCCTCGGAGTGGGACCGGCCTGAATCGACCCCTGCGACGCGGCCGTTACCATCGTCGCCCATGGCGCAGCCCCTTCGAGCGAACGGACCGATCGCGCGTCGGTCCGCACTCCTCGTCGGACTCGTCGCGCTGTCCGCCCTACTGCTGTGGGGGATCGGCGGAGGAACTCGACGCACGGGTGGCCCCGGCGACGACGCGCGCGTCTCCCCCGTCGTGCCCCGGAGCGGCGACGGAGAAGCCGCGGAGCTGCGCTCGCTGGAACGGGCCCCCGGGCTCGACGCCGCGGCGCCCCTGACGACGATCGCGCGGCGCGCCGCGGCGCCCCTCGAGCCGTCCGAGGTCGATGCGACTGCGGTCGTCCCGCGATCCGCGTTCCTGCGCGTCGTCGACGCGCTCTCCGAGGAGCCCGTCGTCGGCGCCGACGTCGCGGACGTCTGGGTCGCGGGTCAGCTTCTCGAAGTCGGCTGGGAGTCCGAGCCGTCGGACGAGAGCGGCCAGCTCACCGTGCGCTGGAACGGGCCGAGCGCGATCGATGTCGCGATCGCTGCCGAGGGCTACGTCACCGGGATCCGCCCCGACCTCGCGTCGGAGGGCGGTGAAGAGCTGCCCGCCGTTGCGCTCCTCCCGACCGCCCGGATCGAAGTCTCGGCCGTCGGGTTCGCCCCGAACCTCGAAGGCCGCGCCCTCCTGTTCGAGCGGGCCGACGCGCGGCGTGACCTCCCCGATCGCTCGATCGACTGGCGCGGCGAGTCTTCGATCGTCTTCGACGACGTGACGCCCGGCCTCGCAAGCGTCGTCCTCTACGCGCAGAACTCTCCCGCCGTCCTCCGTCCGGCGATCGAGACGCAGCCGGGCGAGACGACGCGCGTCGAGCTCGTCGCGCGGCGCGGCGAGACCGTCCGCGGCCGCGTCGTCGAGCGAACGACGCGCAGCCCCCTGGGAGGCGTCCACGTGCGCCCTGCGCCGGCGGAGTCGGGGCTCTCACGCGACGTCGAACGGATGCCGTTCGAGGTCGTCATCACGGGCGCGGACGGTTCGTTCGAGCTCGTCGGTCTCCCGCCCGGCGAAGTGAAGCTCGAGCTGACGTCGGACTTCGGGCCGGCGGTCGAGCGCGAGATCGTCGTCGTCGAGGGGGACGCGACGCGGGTGCGCGAGCTCGCGATCAACGGAGCGGCGACCGTCAGCGGACGCGTCGTCCTACCGGACGGCGTCGCTGCGGGGGAGGTCACCCTCGCCGTGGTCGCAACGTCCGAGGTCGGCCAGCTGAGCCAGGAGGGCGGCGCCGTCGACTCCGTTCGAGAGCTCTCCCGTCGAGGCACCGAGGTGCCCCTCTCGGCGGACGGCACGTTCCGCTGCGACCGCGCTCCTGTCGGACGTTCCGTGTCGCTCCTCGCCGTCGCAGGCGGCGCCCTCGGCGCGACGGTCCTGAAATCGAACCTGCGACCGGGTGAGGTACGGCGCGACATCGAGGTCGAGCTCGCGCCCCTGGAGCCCGTCGTCTTCCGCGTCACCGATGTGGACGGATCCGCGGTCGACCGCGTGCGCGTCGCGTTCCGCTGGGCCCTCGGGAAGGCGGCCGCCTGGGCGACGTGGGAGGACCTCGTCGCGCGCGAGGGGACCTTCCGCGCGCCGATCGACGCCGCCGGCGTCCGTCGCGTGCGCCTCCGCGCAGACGGCTTCCTGCCGCTCGACGTCCCCTGGCCCAAGGACGTCCAGGAGGGGGAGCCGCCCGTCTTCGTCCTCCAGCCCTCGTACGCGCTCGACGTGTTCGTTCGCGACGAGAGCGGGCTCGCGATCGAAGGCGCGCGAGCCATCGCAGCTCTGGCGGACAACGGCCCGAGCCAAGGACGGAAGGCGCCGCGCCGCTCCGCGAGGACCGACGCGTTCGGCCGCGTGCGGATCGAGGTCGATCGAGTGGGCTCGTGGTCCGTGGAGGCGCATCAGCGCGGCTTCCGCAGCAGCGTGCCCGTGCTCGTGACGATCTCCGAGGCCGACACGCTCGCCGAGATCGCGGTGACGCTCGAGCGCGAGCCGCCTCCTAGCCCAGCCACCGTTCGGGGCCGCTTCGTCCGCCGCGGCGACGGCGCCCCGCCGCCCGCGTTCCGCTTCGACGGTCTGCGCGGTGGCTCGGCGCGCATCGACGGCCCCGAGTTCGAGCTGATCGGGATCCGACCCGGAGCGTCCTCGATCGTCGTTCGCGCCGACGGCTACGAGAGCGTCAGGCTCCCGATCGATCGGCTCGCGGCCGGCGAGACGGTGGACGTCGGCGAGATCGTGACCGTCGGCGCGACCCGGCTGAGCGTCCGCGTTCGCGACGGCGCGGGGCGATCCCTCCGCAGCGCGCGCGACCGCCTCGTGCGCCTGAGGCCGTCGACGGCCGGCCGCCCCGGGCACCCTCCCCGGCTCGAGCTCCCGCGGCGCAAGGACGCGGCCGGCACCTACCGTCGGAGCGACGTCCCGCGCGCTCGCTGGCGGCTCGTCGTCGAGTCGAAGGGGTTCCGAAGGTCCGTCCGGGAGGTCGACGTGTCCGGGGGCCGGGCGACGATCGACGTTCGCCTCGTCAGGCGCTGACCCGTGGGGGGGGCGATGCGCAGCGCAAGTGCACCGTCCCGGGACCGGCCGCGCGCGATCGCGATCTTCTCCGCGGACCGCGTGGCGTTCGGCCCGGTCGCGCCGACCCTCGGAGCTAGAATCGAGCGACGCACTCCGGGCTCCTCTTGGCGCGGGCCCGGACGGCCCCGGCGACGGGACCAAGCAGGCTTCGCTCCCCCTCGTCTCCATGGGTTGGCTCAATCGACGGATCCTCGCCGTCGCGCTCGTCGGCGCGGCCGCTGCGCTGGCCCCCTCCGAGGCGAAGGCTCAGAGCAGCGCGCCGATGCCGCGGCGGCTCCTCGCAGGAGGGATCAGCGGCCAGGGCGAGTACGGTCCCTGGCAGACCGTCACGAACAACGCCGTGACGGTGTGGCTGACGCGCGTCGCGAGCCCCGCGTCGATCGCAGCGCAGCGGGAGCCCTCCGGCGTCGGGACGTTCTTCATCCTCGCACTCGAGGTCCCGGCGACGAACGAGCTGGAGCTGTTCTCGCTCCACGTGCCCGCCGTGCCCTCGGGGTCGACGCGCCCGCTCCTCACGTGCTTTCACGTCGCCGGCGCGTCGCACCTCGACATCTGGTTCAACACGTCGTACTTCCGGGAGGCGATCCGGCGCGACTGGTTCTGCGTCGCACCGCTCCAGCGGAATCTCGCGCCCGGCACCGACGCTCAGATCAGCTACGCGAGTGCGCAGAGCCAGCTCCACGTCGAGGCCGTGATCGACTTCGTCACGCAGTCGTTCGCCGTCGACCTCGAGAGGCTCTACGGCGTCGGCTTCTCGATGGGCGGCGGCAACGCGCTCAGCTACGCGGCACGTCATCGCGATCCCTCGCGCGGTGCGTTCGCCGCCGTCGTGAATCACACGGGAACGGTTGCGCTCGGCAACGTCTACGGCAACGTCCCGACCGCGATTCGCGACCAGCTCGACGTCATCTTCAGCGGGACGCCGACCACGGCGCCGTTCGGCTACCAGCGCTCGTCACTCATCGAGCTCGACCCGAACGGGGGCCTCCTCGCCGGCGGCCGCCACATGGCGACCAACCTCCGGCACGTGCCGGTGCGAAGCTACTTCAATCCCATCGACCCCCTCGGCTACCTCGTTCGACAGACCCAGCAGCTCGACGTGTTCTTCGACTCGCTGCCGCCGTCGATCCACGACCTGCAGCCGCGGCTCTCGGGCTGTCACTGCTGGGCGACGATCGACGACTTCGAGGTCTGCGAGTGGCTCGATCAGTGGTCGCTGACCTCGCCCTCCTCCGGGAGCCTCCTGTGCGACCGCAGCGGTCGCTGGGAGCAGTTCGAGGTCGCCCTCGACTGCGCAGACTGCTTCGGCGCGTTCGACTACACGCTGGAGGAACAGAGCAACCGCGTTCTCGTCCTGCGAACCGAGGGGATCGAGAGCGTCGAGATCGACCTCGTCGAGGCCGGATTCGCGACCAGCGCTCCGAAGCTGTTCGTGGAGACGAGCTCGATCGACGGGACGGACACGCGCCTCGTCTTCCGGGGCCTCAGCGCTCCGCCCGCCCGCGTCTTCCGCAACACGGGCGAGCTCACCACGCCGTGCGTCCCCGGCCCGGGCGCGGCGAGCTGGTGCTGGGACGCTGCGACACTCACGCTGGAGATCGTCGAGCCCGCCGGAGCGGGCGGCGACTGGGAACTGCTTCTCTGACGCGTCGACGCGTCAGCGTCCCGCACCCGCGGGAACGGCCGCTGCCGGGACGGCGCGTTCGACCCGGAAGCCCTTGGCGCGCAGGAGCGTCACGATCCCCTTGCGCGCCGGCTCGTTCGCCGTGCCCGCCCCGGCGGCCCGCGGCTCCGTGCGCTCGTCGGGCATGTGCAGCGCGCCGACGGCGAAGAAGCCGGTCTTGTCCGGGCTCTGGGTCATCTTGTCGGCGATCCGGTCCGCGAGGCGGAGGTTGCGCTTCCACAGCAGTTCTTCTTCAGCCCTGGCGCTCAGCACGGGATCGGTCCCGAAGCCGTCGTCGAGCAGCGACATGAGCTGCTTCTCGTCGCCGGAGAGCCACGCGACCACGGTCTCCTCCATGACGCTGCGTCCGTCCGCTTCGTAACGGTCGAGGAGGTCGAGCGACTCGCGGAGCATCTGGATCTGCTGCGTCCGATCGAAAGCCTCGAAGGCCGCGATCTGCTCGGCGACGGTCTCCAGTCCACCGACTGTTTTGCCGGCCTTCTGCGCCCGCTGGAACAGCGCCTTGTCGAGCGGCGCCTTCCCGGACATGAGGTCGGGGACGTAGTCGAGCATCGGCATCATCGCGCTGACGGCCCAGGGCTCGGAGCCCTTCATGGCCGGCGTGATCAGGGCGAGCTTCGCATCGGCGAAGCGCTTCTCGATGCGCGCCCAGGTCGACGCGCCGACCAGCTCGTCGAGCGTCTTGTCTCCGTCCAGCTGCGAGGCCCGGTGCACCTCCAGTTCCGAGGCCGCCGTCGCCTCGATCTCGGCGAAGAACATGTCGCTGCCGTCGAACGCTTCCTCGACCTCCGTCGACAGCGCGAGGACGCGCGGGTCGGGGAGGTGGATCGTGCCGTAGAGGAAGCCCGTCGTGCCGTTGCCTTCGATGCGCCAGAGGAACGGCGACGCGCTCGCTTGCGCCGCTGCGGGCTCGGTTGTCGGCGCAGGCGTCTGCGGGAGCGAGAGCAGCGCCGGCGCGAGGGCGGCGGCGATCGTGGGGAGGGCGGCGAGTCGTCGGAGTGAGAGCGTCATGGCGTCGTTCGTGCTCGGGCGGTCGAGCCGCCCATCGTCTTCAGCTCACGCGCCACTGTCCAAGCCGCGCGCGTGGAACCCACGATGCGTCGCGCGCCGCCGCCGCGTCTCGGCCCGGGCACGAAAAAGGGCCGGTGAGCTAGCATCACCGGCCCGAGGGAGAGAGGAGTTCATCGAGCTTCCCGGGCGAGCCGCGGCTCGCAACGCAACTCGCCTCTCGATGGACTCTCATGCGCGAACGCGCCGAAGCGCGCTCGGACCGAATGATAAGGCGCCTTCACGATGAGGGAAGGGAGCACCGCACATTTCCGCCGCGAGGATCCTGAGACGTTGCCACGGCAGACGCAGGTCCGTTCACGCTCCTGACCTCACGCTCGACGCGTCCGCCAGCACCGCTCCCAGATCGAGCAGTTCTCCCAGAGCATTGGCCCCCCTGGGTGTGGACGTGTTCGGGCGGGGGACGGTCGGCGTCCAGACTTACGACCACCGAACTGCGGACGCGCGCTGGATCGACCCGAATCGACTGTCGTCGCAGGCTTCCGACCGAGCGACCACACCCAGGGGGGCCAATGCCTCAGGCGGAGCGGCGGAGGGGGCCCGGGGGAGCGTCCCGGTCATCGCCCGCAGCGCCTAGCAGCGCAGCTGAGAGGGCAACGAGCGCCTCGATCGTCTCCTCGCGCTCCTCGCCGCGGCCCTCTGGGTCGAACGCGGTGTCCAGCGTCACGACCCTGCGGTCATCCCCGAGGGCGAACACGCTCGTGTGGGGGCGAACGCACGCCTCCGACGGTCCGGGCGTCACCCCGCCGAAGCTCCGGATCGGGTGCCACCCCTCGCAGCCCTCGCGCCGGCCCCAGAGGCCGGCGGCCTCGGCGAGCCCGTGTGCGACGAGGATCTCCAGGAGGAGTCGCTCGACGCCGACCCGCCCGCCCTCGACGGCTTGCTCGACGAGGGCGTCGAGCGCGGTCGTCGGGAGCAGGGGGCGGTCGTGTCGATCGGGCGCGTCCACGGCTCTCATATCGGGTCTCCGGCCAGGGCCGCTGGAGCGGATCGTGTCGGGCGGGGCCGAGGTATGCTCGCCACGTGAGGATCCCCGGCCTCCATCTCGACGGTCCACTGGACGACCTGCCCTGGCGCGCGACTCGCTATCCCGGCATCGATTGGATCGATCTGTCGGGCGCGGAGAGCGGCGCGGCCCGGACGGCTCTGATCCGCATGGCGCCCGGACGCGGCTATCCGCGGCACCGTCACGTGGGGCCCGAGGATGTGCTCGTTCTCGCGGGTGGCTACGAGGACGAGGACGGACGCCGCCTCGTCGCCGGCGATCACGTCCGCTACGAGGCGGGCACCGAGCACGCACCGTGTGCGCTCGACGATGCGCGATCGCAGACCGGCGGTCCGTGTGTCCTGTTCGCCGTCGCGCACCAGGGGACGGAGTTGGTCGACGACGAACATGCGTCGGCGGGGAGCGAGGCGCGATGACGACGAGGAAGCGGACGCCGCGCGCCCCCGGGCGCGTCTACCTCGACCACAACGCGTCCGCGCCGGTGACGCCCGAGGTGACGCACGAGCTGCGCGCCTTCCTGGAGGGCTTCTGGGGCAATGCCGGCGCAGGACATCCGGACGGCCTCGCCGCCCGCGACGCGATCGGAGCGGCGCGTGCGCGCGTCGCGGCGGCCATCGGCGCGAACGCGAGCGAGGTCACCTTCACGTCCGGCGGGACCGAATCGAACAACTGGGCGCTCTTCGGACTCGCCGAGGCGGCGCCTCCGGACCGGAGACACATCGTCGTCGGACGGCATGAGCACCTGTCGGTCGTCCGCACCGTCGAGGCGCTGGAGCGGCGCGGCTTCGAGGTGACGTGGCTGACGCCTGCGCCGTGCGGCGCCGTGCGGCTCGCGGACCTCTCGGCCGCGATCCGCGACGACACGCTGGTCGTCGCGCTGATGCTCGCGAACAACGAGACGGGCGTGCTCCAGCCGGTCGAGGACGCCGCGCGCCTCGCCCGCGCAAAGGGGGCGCTGCTCTTCGTCGACGCGGTCTGCGGCGTCGGGAAGGTACGGATCGACGTCGGCTCGATCGGCTGTGACGTCCTGAGTCTCTCGGGGCACAAGGTCCACGCGCCCAAGGGCACGGGGGCGCTTTGGGTTCGTGAGGGGGTCGCGATCGAGCCGCTCATCCGCGGCTGCGGCCAGCAGGGAGGCCGGCGGAGCGGCACCGAGAACACGATGGGGGCCGTGGCGTTGGGCGCAGCGATGGAGCGCTACTGCGGGCAGGATCGCATCTTCGGGGCCGAGACTCGCGCGCTGCGGGATCGCCTCTGGGACGGGATCCAGGCGCTCGGTATCGGCGCGATCCGCAACGGAGGGGGGCCGGACCTTCCGAACACGCTCAGCGTTTGGTTCCCTGGGCGGGAAGCCCTCGCTCTCCAGGCGCAGCTGGGGGCGGCCGGGCTCTCCGTGTCGGCCCAGGCGGCTCCGAGCGACTCGCCCTTGGGCGGCGGTCGTCCGCTCCCGTCGCACGTTCTCGTCGCGATGGGGGCGAGCGAGGACCGCGCGCGCGAGAGCCTGCGGTTCAGCCTCGGCGCCACCACCGGCGAGCCCGAGATCGCGACCGCCCTCGACGTCCTGGATCGCGTCCTCGCGCCGACGCGCCACCCCCTTGCGCACGACGACAGGAACACGATGACCGACCTCCGCCCGAACGACGGCGCCGGCCTCAGCCCGGCGCTCGTGCGCCCCTCGCGCCGCCCGGACTGTTCGCTCGACCGGCTGACCGAGGCGCTCGGTCCGCTCCTCGTCGGAGGCGGCAGCCGCAGCGAGGACGGGGCCCAGGTGGCCGCGCTGCTGCGCGACTACGCGGCGGCCGAGAAGAGCTGGCGGCGCTACCAGCGCTTCTGCGAGGACACCTACAGCCGAAACCTCGTCTGGCGCTGCGACGACTTCGAGCTCCTGCTGCTCTGCTGGGGCGAGGGCCACGTGTCGCCGATCCACGACCATTCGGGCCAGCAGTGCTGGATGGCCGTGCTGGAGGGCGAGCTGGAGGAGGTCCACTACACCTTCGGCGAGAACGGCCTCTCCCAGGGCCGCATCAAGTCCTTCCCGGCCGGCGGCGTCGCCTTCATCGACGACGACATCGCGCTTCACCAGATCCGGCCCAAGGAGGGGACGCGCGGCGTGTCGCTGCACCTCTACTCCAACCCGATCGACACCTGCCAGATCTTCTGCCCCGACACGGGGAAGCCGGAGACGATCCACGTCGGCTACCACTCGGTCCGCGGGACGGCTTGCGAGGGGACCGACCCTGAGCGCATCCGCGGCGCCTGGGGCGCTTGACCGCCCCCCGGGCGGGGGCTATCGTCCTCCGCCTCATTCGCGCTCGGCGAGGTAGCTCAGTTGGTTAGAGCACAGGCTTCATAAGCCTGGTGTCGCGGGTTCAAGTCCCGCCCTCGCTACCACCCCCGCGGGGTGCCGCGGGCGCGAAGGACGAGCGGGGTGTCGGCCTTGTCGTCCGGGACCTCGAAGCCCCCGTCCGGGACCTCGAGGCGCTGCCCGGCGATCTAGATCGAGGGGCCGGAGGCGACGACCCATTCACCGGGTGGGAGTTCGCCGCTGTAGACGGCGGCGCCGTCGCGCAACCCGCGGTGCTGGAGCCGGACGCTCGTGCCGTCCGCTCGACCGGCCAGGACGTGCGTCGAGTAGGACGCCCAGACGAGTGGAAGCTCCGTCACTTCGACCTCGACGCTCCGCCACGACGGGACCGTGACGGTGATCTCGTCACATTCCTCGGCGGCCGATTGCACGGGAAGTTCGAGGTAGGCGTTGTGCAGGCCCTCGCGTGTTCCGATCTCGATCGTGCTTGGGGGAGCGACCGTCACTTCCAGCTCGAAGGTCCCGTCCCTCTCGCTGCGAATCTCCCGCGCGCCGAGTTCTGCGTCGACGAATCGGATTCTCCTTCTCTCCTCGATCTGCGTGCCGCTCCGATCGATGAGTCGGCCACGCACGATGCGGAGGGGCTCGAGCCCGATCGTGCCGAGGTCCGTGGTTTCGCCGGCGGCCAAGCGCACCTGAGAGACCGTCAGCCGGCGGTGACCGCGCGCGCTGACAAGGACGACCGCGTTGTCCGAAATCACGTTGACTCGTTGATCCAATGCGCCGTCGCGCGACCTGGCGTAGCTACGTCTGCCTTCGGCCTCGACGTGGAATGCGGCGGCGATCGGCTCCTGGCTCGCAGACGACACCGTTCGCGCCAGCAGGCGGGCCGGCCGTGCGTCGTCGAATGCGTTCCCCGGCGACTGCTGCGGCACCCAGCCAGCGAACGGAAGCTCGATGGTGCACTCGCTCGCGTCCACGGCGAATGGACCGAACGCTGTCGGTGGAGGCGACGCGTGCCCTGGTGGAGCGAAGCTCGGCTGAACGTACACCCACTGCGGATCGTCCGTCGTCATCGGCAGGACGACGGGGCGATTGATCGACTGCGCGAACCGAACACTCGCGATCGCATTCTGCGAGAGCCTCCTGGGGCTGCGCGCAATGCGGACCCCGTCGTCGTCGACCTGCGGTGCGAGCGGCGCTGCGGCGATGCTCACCCGCTCGACCTGAGCGGCCGCGGCTCCAGTGGGGACGATTCGCACCCGAAGGCGTGGCCTCGGACGGAGGCGAATCTCCAGTCGTTCGGAGCCGTCGAACGCGAAAGCTGCCGGCTCGTAGCCGGGAACGAGGATCGTCGCGCCGGTCGAAGTGTCACCGAGCGCGGCGCACGCGATTCGGAAGGTGCCCTCCTTCGACGCGACGAGCCGATGGCTCCGAGATCGGCGCGCCGGGGTGTCCAGGTCGATGAGCAGCTCCAGCTCACGCCGTTCAGGGTCGGGCCAGAGCGGCAGTCGATCCGGGCGTTCATCGTCGACCAGTCGTACCTCGACGGACTCCGGCTCGTTCACGATGAGCTCGACCGGGCCGTGCACCGAGCCCGGCGATAGCGACGGGATCTCGGCGTGCCCGCTGCCGCCCCTCGGCGTGAGCGCTGCGAGGGGGAGCGCCCGGTCGCTTCCGCGGAAAAGGTGGATCTCGAACGACCCATCGACTCCGGTACGCGACGTCCCGTGAGGGAGGGGGCCGTCCTCGCGGATCCCGAAAGCGAGTTCCGGCGACACGTCCGGTAGCCCGCTTGCCAGGTAGCGCGCGTTCGGGCCCATCACGACCAGCGCCTCGGCGACCGGCGAGCGCGCGCCGTCGAGCACGCGCCCGTGGATCGTGCAGGGCCGCGGGAGGACGACGTCACCGACGTCGACGTCGGCATCGCGCGCACGGGCGACGTCGAGGGTCGTTCCGAGGTAAGGCGCGGCTTCTGGCCAGGCTTGGAAGGCGTCGGCGCGCACGGCGATCAACCCGACTTCATCGATGCGGCCCGGGACGGGCTGGTTCTCCTCGGACAGGACGAACGCCCGGGGGAACGGCGTCAAACGCCCGACGGTGAAACGGCCGTCGGCTTCCGAGCGTCCAACCTCGTCCAGGCCGATTCCGAAGCGATCGGCGATCAGGAGGGCGCCCGCGACGGGCAGACCACGGTCATCGATCGCGCGGCCCCGGACGGTCGCGCCCGCGCTCAGCGCGTAGGTCTCGATCGAGTCGCGGTGATCCGCGACGAGGATCGGCCACGAGCCGCGCGAGTAGCGCGACGAGCGCGGAATCACGAGGTGGACCAGTGGGTCCTCGGGGACTTCGAAGCGCACGATTCCGTCCGCTCGCGTCGTTCCGCTCGCGATCGGCTCGGGATCGGGCTTCCCTTCGAGGTCGAGTCCATGGCTCGTCCCGCCCTGGTCGTGGATGCCCGTGCGGACCACCAGCCACTCGATGCCTGCCTCGGGCTCGTTCGACTCCGGCTCCACCAGTCGAATCCCGATCCCATCGAGCGGAGGGTCGACCGGAACTCGTCCCGCTGCCCCGGCCGTCTCCGGGCGCGCGAGATCCGGGCCCGCGTGCGCGAGTTCGACCGTTTCGGTCGGGCGCATCATCGGCTTCGCCGGATCCGGCCCGGTGCGACCGAGCGCGATCCACGTCATCGCGGCGAGCGCTGCGGTGACCGCCGCAGCGGGGAAGACGGCAGCAGCGAGCCCGCTCGTCCGCGTCGCGCCATCGAAGTCAGCAGCGACCGCGACTGCGGCGCCGAGCCAGTGGTTGCGCCCGCCCTCCTCGTCGAGGCGCGCACGAATGCGGCGAAGCCCGCGGCTGATCCGCTGGCGGACGGCTGGCGGAGAGGCGCCGACCTTCTCCGCGATCTCGGAGGAGGAGAGCCCCTCGTAGAAGCGCAGGATGACGGCCGTCCGCTCGTCCTCGCCGAGCTCGAGCACGAGTCGCGCGACCTCCGCGCTCAGCTCCGCGCGCGCGACAGCGTCGTCGACGTCGAGCCTCTCCTCTTCTCGCGTTCCGCGCTCCACCTCACGCGCCCTCCGCCGCCGACTCTCGCGGCGGCGCTCCGACACCACGTTCCGCGCGGCGCGTGCGAGCCAGCCCCGACGACGACCCTCGAGAATGCCGGCGCCCTCCGCGCGCAGAAGCGTCTCCTGCGCCACGTCCTCGGCCTCCGCGGCGTCGCGGACGAGGCGGGTGGCGAGTGCGACGAGCCAGCGGCGTTCCGCGAGCAGGTCCTCGAGCTGGATGTGGGATGCGTCGTGCACGGGGGGTCCTCCTTGGACCCATCGATGGCCGCCGACGCAGCAGTGTGACCGGGAACGACGAGACGCTCGATCCCGATCGGGGATCGAGCGTCTCCGGACGCAGGGATGTCCGGCGCGTCAGCGCACGAACATCAGCTCGCGATACTTCGGAAGCGGCCAGAGGTCGTCGTCGACGAGCTGCTCCAGGGCGTCCGCGACCTCGCGGAGAGCCTCCATCGCGGGGACGACCTCGGCGAGCATTCCGGCGGCGTGGGCGGCCTCCTCGTGCTCGCCCGACTCGACGGCGTCGAGGCGCTCGGCGAGGCGGTCGAGGGCGCGGTGCATGTCGCCGGCGCACTCGGTCGCGCGGCGCAGCGCGGCCTCCTGGGACTCGGTACCGATCGTCGCATCGATGTCGCGGACGCCGCGGATCGTGTCGGCGAGGCGGCGCTGGTACGCGGTTGCCGCGGGGAGGATCATCGTCCGGCCGAGGTCGAGCATCGCCCGCGCTTCGACGCGGATGCGCGAGGCGTAGATCTCGTTGCTGACCCGCGCGCGCGACGCGAGCTCGTGCTTCGAGAGGACGCCGTAGCTCTCGAAGAGGCTCACGTTCTTCTCGTCGTCGAGGGCCGTGAGGGCCTCCGGGGTCGTACGGCGATTCAGGAGTCCGCGGCGCTCGGCCTCTTGGACCCACTCGTCCGAGTAGTTGTCGCCGTCGAACAGGATGCGACGGTGCTTGGCGAGCGTCTCGCGGACGACCGCGGTGATCGACTCGGCGTTCGCGCCGCCCCGCGCGTCGAGCTCGTCGCAGATATGGTCGAGCGACTCCGCCACGATCGTGTTCAGGAAGGCGGCGGGGTAGGCGACCGACTGCGCGGATGACACGGCGCGGAACTCGAACTTGTTCCCGGTGAAGGCGAACGGCGACGTGCGGTTGCGGTCCGAGATGTCCTTCGGGAGCTCGGGCAGGGCGTCG
>JBCCSK010000046.1:0-22931 GCA_039200205.1 Planctomycetota bacterium | reverse complement strand
CTGCGCGTCCTCGACCTCGTCACACGCCTCGACACCGAGCGGCTGGGCATCCTCATGCCCGGTGCGGACGAGCAGGGCACGGAGGCCGTCCGCCGCCGCCTCTTCGATTTCCTGGCCGGGATCGACCTCATCGACCCGGGTGGAAACGAATTCGTGCCAGTTTGGCGCGCTGTGACGTGGAGGGGCCCCGGGGCGGGCATCGCGGCCGTTCAGGAATTCCTCCGTCCCGTCGATCCCTAGGGTCGACCGATGAGGAGCCTCCAGCGCATCCAGCACGCTCGGCCGCGGGAGGAGGCTCCCGCGCAGGCCGAGGCGACCGTCCACCGCCTCGATCGGCGCGCGGTGTGGCGTCGAGAGAGGAGGATCTGGCTCCGCCGCGCGGCACTTCTCGGCAAGCTCCTCGTCCTTGCTGGAGTGGTGATTGCGGTTCTCGTCGCGCTCACCGGTTCGCGCATCGTCGCAGACGGCGTCGTGCGCGCGGGCGTGACGCACGTCACCGCGCCCCGCAAGATGCGCGTCGCCGACTGGCTCGTCGACGTTGGTCAAGAGCTCGTGCCGGGCGATCCGATCGTGCGGCTGACTCCGGTCGAACGTGACACGCAGCGCCTCGTCCTACGCGCGCGCGTGGAGGCAGCCCGTGCGCGGCTCGGTTGGTTCGACGCGGGAGGCGAGCAGGAGCTGCTCGGCATCGACCAGCGCATCGACCGCGTCGTCGAGGCCGAGCGCAACGAGGCCCTCGCGCTCGCACAGGTCGCAGCCCTGCAGTCGACTCTCGCGGTGCGCACCGAGGCGGTCGCACTGGCGAGCTCCGAGCTGGAGGAGCTTCGCGTCGACAACGCGGGTCGGATCGCCGAGGTCGAGGCTCGCCGTAAGTCGGCGGTCGCCGACGTCGAGCGGGCCGAGGTCGAGTCCGAGTTCACGATCCTGAACGCGAAGCGCTCGACCCAGCTCCGCGACGACGGAATCCTCTCGCAGGCCGCCGTCGACGAGGCCGTCACCGGCCGCGATGCGTCCCTCGCGATCGTCGACAGCCTTCGCGCTGCGCTGCTGCAGATCGACGTCGAGGGATCGAACCTGAAGCGCGTCGCTGCGGCATCCGAGGAGCGCGCAGCCCGCGCGCTCGACGTGGCCGTCGCCGAGAAGGAAGAGGCCCTCGCCGCCGTCGCAGCCGCCGAGGCGCGAGCCGCGGCGTTCGCGCAAGAGGCGGCGCACCATCGCTCTCTTGCGCCGGAGGACCCGCTGGAGCCGGGCCCGCTGCGGGAGGCGCGTCGCGCGCAGCTCGTCGCGGACCTGATGGTCGCCGGCGCGGCGCTGTCCTCGCACGACGAAGAGGTCGGCGAGATCCTGATCGAGGCCCAGACGGACGGTGTCGTCGACGAGGTCCTCGAGGCGCAGGGGGTCGTCGTCGAAGCGGGGACCGTTCTCCTTCGCCACCGCGACACGCGCGATGCACAGATCGTCGCCTACGTCTCCCCGGCAACCGCGGCGACGCTCGAGGTCGGCGCGACCTGCGAGGTTCGCTGCGTCCCCGAGCAGACGTCGGCCGAGGCGATGATCACCGCCGTCGGCGGCGTCTGGATCGAGGCCCAGAACGTCCCCGCCCGGCGTAGCGATGAACGCCGCGTGGCGGTCACCGTCGAGCTCGCGCCGGAGGCGCCGGAGTTCCGCGCCAACGCGCGCGTCAAGGCGGTCTTCCGCTCGGATCCCTGGACCGCGGCGCGCCGCCGGTTCCTGGGCTGGCTCGGCCTCTGAGCATGCAGGCCGCACTCGACCTCATCGCCGCGTTCTCGTCGGACTGGGCCGACGCGGTCAGCGCTCGGATCGCGTCGAGCGGCCCGCTCGACTGGATGCTCTTCTTCGCGCCGATCCTCTTCCTCGAGATCCCGCAGTACTACGTTCCGCTGGTCGTCAACATCGCGGTACGCCTGTGGACGGATCGCCGCGGCCGCGGCCCAATCGGCTCCGCGATCGCGCGAAAGGAGCGAGTGTGGCCCTCGGTGACGGTGGTCGTCGCGGGACGGAACGAGGCGGCGTCGATCGAGGCCTGCATCGAGTCGCTCCTCGAGCAGCAGTACCCGGACCTCGAGATCATCGTCGTCGACGACCACAGCGAGGACGCGACGTACGCGCTCGCGCGCCGCTTCGCCATGGACGGGCGGATCCGCCTGATCCGGAACGAGAGCTTCAACGGGCGCGCGGGTCGGCCGAACGCGACCAACCTCGGCGTCCGCATGGCGCGCGGCGAGTTCATCGTGTCGCTCGATGCGGACACGACGTTCGATCAGGGGCTGATCGAGGCCCTCGTCGAGCCCTTCGACGATCCGAAGATCGGCGTCGTCGCCGGCAACGTCCTCGTTCGCAATCGCGGAGCGAACCTCCTCTCTCGGATCCAGACGATCGAGTACGCGACGAGCATCGACCTGCACAAGCGCTGGGCCAGCATGACGGGCAGCACGCTGCAGGCGAGCGGCGCCATCGGCGCCTTTCGGCGGTCGGCCGTCGTCGACATCGGCGGGTGGGACCCCGAGCTCGCCGAGGACGGCGACATCTGCCTCAGGCTCGTGAAGGCCGGATGGAGGACCACGTTCGCTCCCGACGCCGTGGCGCTCACCGACGTCCCCGAGAGCTGGCGCGTCATCATCAAGCAGCGGACGCGCTGGGACCGCGGCGGCTACCGCGCGTACGTCGCGAAGCACGGGCGGCTTCTGCGCCCGTCCGCGAGCACGCCGGGCTACGCGTACGGGATGTGGGGGGAGTTCCTCTTCGCGGTCGTGCTTCCGCTCGTCTATCCGATCTACGCGGTCTGGCTGATCAGCCAGGGGTTCGCGATGTGGTCGTTCGTGATGATCGCGTCGTTCCTGCTCTACACGCTGCTCGCACCGCTTCCGCTCATCGCGATCGCCCTGGTCTCGGATCGCGTGCGCGACGTTCACCAGCTCGTCCCGACCGCGTTCGTCATGCCCTTCTATCGCGGGCTCATGCGGTGGGTGAAGATCCGGGCGCTGGTCTTCGAGCTGCTCCGCGTGCGGTACCGGGACTCGTTCCTGCCCGACACCGCGTGGGAGCACGCGCCGCGCTACTGAATCGGGGCCTCGTCCGCGCGGAGCGCCATGTCGAGGTGCACGCCGCCCTCCTCGCGAACGGTCAGGCGGTGCGAGATCGAGCGTCCGAAGAAGTGCGCGTTGCGTCCGACGTGGACGTTGCCGTTCGGCGCGAGCACGTCGGCGACCAGCATCGCACCATCGCGGATGCGGACGATGCGTCCGGTCGAGCGAATCGTCAGAGCGCCGGGCACGAGGTCGGTCGGAGCCATCCAGGAGAGCTCGCGCACCGTCAGGTTGCCGGAGATCAGGATCTCGACCGGACCTCCGCTCACGTCTGCGACCACGGCGGCGCCGCGCGAGATGTGGAAGCGGCGAACTCGGATCGTGGCCGGGCCCTCGATGACGAGGCTTCCTCCCTTGCGAACCACGATCTTGTCGAACTCGTGGTCCCCGACGAGCGTCTGGCGGTCGTCGCGGCGGACGCGGAAGCGCTCCTGGGACTCCAGCGGCGGCAGCTCGACCGAGGGGACCTCGACCGCCTCGGCCAGCTCGACGACCTCGCCGTCGATCCGCACGCTCTCGTCCTTACGCATCCGGCGGAGGCTGCCGGTGTGGACGTCGCCGTTGACGACCGTCGCGCCGCGCAGGACGACGCGGTGATCCGTAAAGAGGTCGGCGTCACCGCCGGCGACGAAGCGATCGAGGTCGGCGTCGTAGCCGACCTGGGTCGAGTAGTCGCCGATCCGCGAGTCGTAGGAGTCGATCGTCGCACCGTCCCAGGTGCGGATGCGGCGCGAGGCGAAGAAGCCGAAGGGCTGCTCGGGCTCCAGCGTCCGAGCCATCGCCTTGAACGCGCCGTAGTAGTGGATCGCCGTCCCGCGGAAGCCAGGCGTGATCGAGAGCTCGTTCGAGAGGCGCGCGCGGTCCGCGACCAGCGTGTCGTAGCCCTCCTCGTGGTAGGTCAGGAAGTCGAGCGCGCTTCCGAGATCCGACGTCTCGAACGCGACGACCATCGGGCCCATCGCGGCCTCCCCGGCGACGAGCTCGAGGATGCCGTTCGGGCCGTCCAGCGAGTCGCGATAGGCGAGGACGAGGTTCAGGTCGATCTCTTCAGCGACGACCTCGGCGAGCGAGCCGAGGCGCGCGTCGCTGTCGAACCAGAACGGCGTCGTCTTGATCAGCTCGAGGTCGCCGAGCCGGTCCTTGGCGGCGCGCAGGTAGGCCGCGAGCCCGTCGGTCGCGCGCTGCGTCTCGTCGAACAGCCAGTTCGTCGACTGGCCGTCGACGTCGTACTCGGCGCCGTAGGGCTGGGAGTCCTCGACGAGGCCGTCGTACACGCCCGAGGCGACGAGGGTCTCGATCAGCGCGAGGCCCTCTTCGGACGAGGTCGGCTGACCCGGCAGGCCGGCGTCCGCCGGAACGGTGAACCAGGGATAGCCGATGAGCGCGTAGACCTCGATGCCGCTCGCGCGGGCGTCCGCTGCGAGCAGCGCGTGGTGGTCGAGGGCCTCGAGGCTTCCGTACCCGACGGCGGTCGCTTCGACCGCGAGGCCGTCGAAGCCCTCGTCCATCGCGAAGGAGATCAGCGCCGCGCGCTCGTCCGCGTCGGCGAGGCCAGCCGTACTCCACACGAAGAGGATCGAGCGATCGAAGGCCTCGGGAGCCTCGAAGACCGCGATCTCGGGAACGTCGTCGACCGAGGTCTGCGAGCCGTTGGTCGCCAGGGCGACCGGCGCGCTCATCGCCGCGACGGGGGGGGCCACGGGGCTCGACGTGGCGCGTGCGATCGCGCGCACCGCCGTGGTGCGAGCGATCGACCGAGCGCGAACGTTCGCGGGAGCCATCGGGCGTCGCGAGTCGATCTGGCGCTGGAGCTCGACGCGCGCGACCTCTTCGGGGCTCGGCGGGAGCGGAGGCGGCGCGACCTCCAGAGTGATGAAGCCCGGAGCGGCCTCGTCTTCGTCCTCCTCTTCCTCTTGCGCTTCGAGGCTCTCGATCTGCAGCCGGGCGACGTCGACGGCGACCTCGCAGAGCAGCTGCGCGAGCTTCGAGGACTCGTCGGCTGCTGCCACCTTCGCGACGGTCAGCGGCTGCGGGGCGATGAGTCCGGTCGGGGAGGGGACAGGAGCGGCGACTCGCGGGGCGAGTCCGGCCTCGCGGAGCACCGCCTGCGTCTCACTCGTCGGCAGGTGAGGTCGCTCGGCGAAGTAGAGGGCAGCGCCGACGAGGCTCGTTGTGACACCGAGAAAAACTGCACGCTGGGCGACCGGACCTGTCATAGCGAGGTATGGAGCGAAGGCTCTGGCGCGACCGAAGGCGCCAATACCCCGGTTCGACCGCATTGGTGGCGAAACGGAAAACGTTTCCGAGCTTTGCGGGGGGATCGTCTCGATCATCGACAGCGAAGGACGTTCACTCCCACTGGAGACGATAACTGGCGGTGTTTCGTTCAGAGCCGAGAGCCTCGCGCCACATCTCGTAGGCGCCCGTCGAAGTCGTGCATCCTCTCTGCGCGCCCGCCATCGGCGGAAGACGTCGAGGTGTCGTTGCCGCATCAACGGAGCTGCGGCGCGCAAGGCCAACGCGGCGGACTGCGTTCGACCCAAGGCGTCGTTGCCGGTGCGACCGTCGTGCGCGAAAGGCCCGCTCTAGAGAAGGGCAATGGCCTGTGCTGGCCCATGCAAGGCGGTCGCCACGACCCTTGCGGCCGTTGGCTCTCGGCGTCGACCGACGAACACCGCTGAGGAGCGTCGGACTCGATCACTTGCTATGTTCGGGGAATGAACGGGCAGCGATGGCTCTTGCGAATCGTCGTCGACGGCTGGCTTGTGATTCAGGACTACAAGAGAGGCAGAGTGGATGGGCGAGAAACAACTTGAGGTCTTCATTAGCCACAAGCACGAGGATGAAAAGATGGCCCGCGTGCTCAGTGACAGACTCGAGCTCTACGGGGCAGGTCGTGTCTCGAGCTTCATCTCTCAGCGCATTGCGCCAGGGAACGACTGGTTCGAGGAGATTCGGAAGAAGCTGTCGACGGCCGATGCTCTGATTCTCCTCTTCACTGCCGAGCACGCAGCGTGGGACTGGCCCCTCTTCGAGGTCGGCCTTGCGACGAACATCGACGATTCGCAGCCATGCCGGATCGTCTGCTTCCACCCGCCTGAGCTGGAGCCGCCTGATCCGATCAAGTTCGCTCAAGCTGTGAAGGCGGACGAGAACGGCATCGAGGAGTTCCTCTACAAGTTCTTCTGCACATCCGAGGTGACTGGATGCGATCCGCCGCTCAATCAGAAGCTCGCCGAGAACCGAGATCCGCTCCGCGAGCTCGCTGCGATGGTCGCGGGCGGTTTTGAGCTCGTCAAACCATGGGCCACCTACTTCACCAACTACCTCTGGATTATCGTCGAGGACGGCAAGGTCGAGAGCGAGCACGTGCCTGAGTCTGCCTGGATCGATCCCGAGAGCACCGGACTTGCGATGTTTCAGGTTGCTCGGAAGCCACCGAATCGCGATGCGTGGACGTGGGGTGATCTGCTTCGCAAAGCATCTCGACGCTCAGACGAAGCCTGGGTGAGCGCCCTCGGAGAGCGCTTCTACTACGCTAGGCGTGGTGAGATACTGAAGTCGATGAGCGACACCTTCACCTGCCTACGAACGGGACAGAGCTACATCCCGCTGCTCAATCGGGCGGAGCTTCGCTCGGACGGATCGATGCTGTTCGAAGTGATTCTCGTCGAGCAGCAAGGTCGCGAAGAGGTGCCCCGGGTCACGGGCCCGTCGGAGCCTGACAGTCATTCCTGATTCGCTGTCGGTCAGGCTGCTCGTAGGCTCTTGATCGTCGCGACCTCGATCCTGAGAGCGTGGCCAAGACCTGCTCTCGCGAACAGCGCACCCGCGTTCGCGGATGCGCCAGCAGGGTTGGCACACGGCCTGGGCAGCAGAATCGAATGTTGCTGCCCAGACTGTGAGCTCCGATCTGCTCGAGCTCGATGACCGAGCCCCACGTGGACGCACGCTCGCGCTCCAGTCCCGCGTTCCCCAGCCCGACCTCGTCACCAGACTCGACGCCCAGCACGCCGAACTGGCCGCATTCGGCGTCCTCTCGTCCGCTGGCGGCACTTTTTGCGCCGAGCCGTCCTCGACGGCCCCAGAGGCGCCGCCACTCGGCGCGCGAAGCGCCACCAGCGAACGAGGTTGACGCACTGGTCATCGACTCCGGTGACGAGATTGGCCTAGAGACGGGGCACGATCAGCGCGACGTTCGTGAAGTTGATCGGCGGCACGCCCGGTGCACAGGGCTGGTCGCGGTACACGAACTGGAATGCGAACGGCACGCCGACCATCGGCGGCGTTGCGCCCGTGATCGGCGCGAGCGCGGTGAGGTCGCCGAAGAGGTCGCCGATGATCCGGGCGCGACCGTTGCCGTCCGAGAGCATCGCGGGCAGTCGGATCGGGGAGTTGAGCGAGATCAGACCGTTCCCGATCGTGCTCGGTGCGGTCGTCAGCATCCCGCCCGCGAGGAACCCGAACGAGTTCGGCGGCAGGTCGGTCGCGACCATGCCGAGTCGGGCGTCCGCGAAGCTCGCGCTCCCGAGTTCCGGCGCGAGGAAGGCGCCGCGTCCCGTCAGGTTCGCACAGCCCGCGTTCGGGTCGTCGTTCCCGCACGGGCAGCCGATGCCAAGGACGGCGATCGTCCCCGTCGCGTCGTGCGGACGGATCACCTGGATGACGCCGTCGCCGCCCGAGGCGCCGACCGCGTACGGGGAGCCGAGAGCAAGGAGGTCGCCCGTCGGGGAGCCCAGTCGGACGGCCGGGTTCGGGGTTCCGATCGCGTCGGTCTGCGGCGAGTCGACGTCCCAGACGATGTTGCCAGTGCGACCGGAGACGAGCGACCAGCCGACGAAGCCGCCGCGACGGCGGCCGAGCACGAAGTCGGGAGTCCCGTCGCCGTTCGCGTCCGTGCTCGTCAGCGTCCGGCCGAACTCGGGGTTCGTTCCGACGTCGCGTCCCTCGAAGACGAAGAGCGTACGGGGCA
Organism: Planctomycetota bacterium; assembly: GCA_039200205.1. GTDB lineage: Bacteria > Planctomycetota > UBA1135 > UBA1135 > Saltatorellus. The sequence continues at coordinate 14,852 of JBCCSK010000046.1, read as the reverse complement.
CCGCGGCGCCGCCGATCCAGGCGCCCGAGACGACCTCGAGTCGTCCCAGGCGATTGGTCGGATCCTGCGCGAGAGCCCAGCCCGTGTCGACGACGGCGAGGTCGTCCGTCCCGTCGCCGTCGAAGTCGCCGCAGTTCGTGAGGCGCGTTCCGTACCGCAAGCTCGTCACGGCCGCGTCCGGTCCGAAGCGGAGGACGAGCTGACCCGTCGCGCCCGAGCGAACCTCCACCGCGCCGTTCGGCCAGCCGGGCGCGGGCAGCGACGCGCCAACGACGAACTCCTCGGCGCCGTCACCGTCGAGGTCGGAGAGGATCGCCGTCGCGTAGCCGAAGCCGTCACCGTCGACGGTCGAACGTCCCTGGTGGAGGATGTTCGGCGCGCCGCCCGCGGGGTTCGCCATCCACGCGCCGCTGTACACGCGGTAGCGGCCAATGTCGTTCGGCGGCGTCGCGAGGGTCGGACGCGTGACGAGGAGATCGGCGAAGCCGTCCCCGTCGGCGTTGAACAGGCGCGTGTGGAAGCCGTGCTGCTGCAGGCAGTTTCCGTCGAGACCCTGGCCAGCCGTTGCGATCGGCGCGCCCGTCGCTCCGTCGAAGGCGCGCACGTTGCCCGACACGTAGCCCGACACGACGATGTCCGGAACGCCGTCTCCCGTCACGTCGCGGCCACCGTCGCCGTGCGCGCCGAAGCTCCCGAGGCCCGGTGCACCGGCGCAGCCGATCATCGCCGTCGGACCGTCGAGGTCGAGGATCACGGTAGGCGTCGCATTGACCAGGCTCGCGCCCGACCAGACGGCGGCGCGACCCGGACGCACGGCGAAGCCGGACGGTCGGAAGAACGGAGCTCCGACGAACAGGTCGTCGGTGCCGTCGCCGTCGAGGTCGCCTGCGTTGGCGAGGTGCCAGCCGAGCTGCTCGTCGACGGCGCTGTCGTGCAGAGCGAGGCTCGACTGTGCGGCGGCGTGGGGGAGGAGAGCGACGGCGAGAATCGTGGGAATGGGCGTCGGGAAGCGCATCGTGCGAGCTTACCGCGAAGAGGCGGTTCCGGCCCGTCCGACGGGCCGTTCCGGCCCTTTGGTACGGTCCCCGGCAGACACCCGCCCCGATCGATTCGAAACTGCCCATGCCCTTCCCGATTCGCGCCGCGACGCTCCTCGTTCTCTCTTCCCTCTCTGCGGCCCAGGGCGTCGATTGGCCCCAGTGGCGCGGCCCCGATCGCACCGGGATTTCCCCCGAGCGATCATGGAATCCGGCAGGTGCCGAGGAGCCTCTCTGGAGGATGGAACTCGGCCTCGGGCACTCGTCCTTCGCCGTCGTCGGCAGTCGCGTCTACACGCTCGGCTACGACGCCGAGAAGAAGCTCGACACCGTCTTCTGCCTCGATGTCGAGACGGGAGAGCCCGTCTGGACGCACTCGTACGAGTCCGAGATCTGGGACATCGCGCACGACGGCGGCACGCTGACGACGCCGACCGTTCTCGGCGACGTCGTGTACACGTCGAACCGCGAGGGCAAGGTCTATTGCCTCGACGCCGCGACCGGCGACGTGCGCTGGTCGCGCGACCTGCGCGCCGAGCTCGAGCTCGAGCCGCCGAAGTGGGGTTTCTCCGCGTCGCCGCTGGTCGTCGACGGCCGCGTCCTCATGAACGTCGACCGCGTCGTTGCGCTCGACGCTGCGACCGGGGAGGACGTGTGGGCGACGGAGCGAAAGTACGGCATCGCGTACTCGACGCCTGCGTCGTTCGAGCTGGAGGGGCGATCGCTGCTCGCGTCGCTCTCGGGGGACGGCCTCGTCGTCCTCGATCGCGAGGACGGCACGGAGGTCGCATGGCAGGAGTGGATCAAGCCGCCGCAGATCTACCCGATGACGCCCGTCGTCATCGGCGACCGGATCTTCATCTCCGGCGGCTACGACCGCGGCTGCGCCATGCTCCGGCTCGAGGGCGACACGCTCACCGAGCTGTGGGCCGGCCGAATGATGCGCAACAAGATGTCCGGCTGCGTCCTGTGGCAGGATCACCTGATCGGGTTCGACGAGTCGATGCTCAAGTGCATCGACCTCGACGGAAAGATGAAGTGGCGCGTGCGCGGACTCGGCACGGGCTCGATGACGATCGCCGGCGGCCGGCTCGTCATCCTCGACGGCAAGGGCCAGGTGATCGTCGCCGAGGCGAACCCCGAGGAGTACGTCGAGCTGTCGAAGCGAAGCGTCTTCGACGACGGGACGTCGTGGTCGTCGCCGGTGATGAGCGGCGGACGCATCTACTGCCGGACGAGCAAGGGCGCGATGGCGTGCCTCGACCACCGCGGCTCCGGTGAGGTCCTCGCCATCGCCGGTGGCGCGGCCGCCGAGCTCCCGACGGCCGAGGCGCTCGTCGCGCGTCACCTCGACGCGCTCCGCGGAGGCGAGCCGACGAAGGCGATCACTTCGATCCGGATGAAGGGCGCGGGCGATTCGCTTCGCAACACGGTCAACAAGGGCGTCGTCGAGCTCGACTGGAAGGCGGGCGAGGCGTTCTCGTGGAAGGACGACGCCGGTTTCCAGATCGCGTACGACGCCGAGATCGGCTGGTCGCTCGGAACGATGGACGGGCCGACCCTCCTGAAGGACGAGGCGCTGGACGCAGCGCACGAGGCGGGCGACCTGGCGCGGATCCTCGATCCGTCGATGGGGTACCGCGAGATGAAGACGCGCAGCAGGACGACCTTCGACAACCGGGCCTGCTACGCGGTCGCCGCGACGACGAAGGAGGGACACGAGCGGACCGTCTTCTTCGACGCCGAGACCGGGCTCTTCGCCGGGCACGACGGCGAGGGCGTGTCGATGTGGACGCTCGCGGGCTACCGGGACTTCGACGGTGTGACGCTGCCGACCGTCTGGGCGTTCTACGAGTCCGAGACCGGCGAGCGGAGCGCGGCGACGTTCGACGACGTCACGCTGAACCCGCCTGCGGACGAGTCCCGGTTCGCTCGCCCGGAGGTCATCGGGATGTTCCTGCGGACGCCCGAGGAGATCGCGCGCGACGAGGAGCGGCTCCGCGAACTCCACGCCGACGTCCTCGGCGCGTGGCGGAGCGAGGACGCTCCGAAGGACGCCCCCGACACCGAGTTCTACGTCGAGGAGGGCTTCCTCTGGATCCGCGGCGGAGGCGGCGCGCCGGCGCGACTCACGGAGCCGGACGCGAACGGCACGGTGCGCATCCTCGGCGTCGAGTACGTGTCGTTCGCGCGCGTCCTCGGCGAGTCGGGCGAGATCGAGAAGATCGAGGTCCGCTACGGCCCCGATCTCGAGGCGACGCTCTTCAGGAAGCCGTAGCCGGAGAAGGCGTCCTCAGTCGAGGTAGCGCTCGCGGACCACCTGCGCGTGGTGGTCCGCGTGGCCGTAGACGATGTGCAGGAGAGCGCGGACGGACACGTCGGCGCCGGACGCTCTGCCTCGGCTCGCGAGGGCGTCGTCGTCGAGCGTGTCGAACAGGGCGAGGTTCGCGCGCCGCAGGTGATCGAACTCGTCCGCGATCGACTCCAGGCCGCGTTCGGTCGCACCGGAGGCCGGCACCATGACGTCCTGGTCGATGCCCGGCTGCTCGATGTCGGCGAGCCCCCGGACGAAGCACATGGTCCGATAGGCGAAGGCGCGCTCCGTATCGACGATGTGCCCGAAGACCTCTTCGATCGACCACTTCCCGTCCGCGTATCGATGGCCGCGCCGCTGGTCCGGGATGGACCTGATGAGAGCGACGAACGTCTCGTGCTGGGCGCGCAGAGCATTGATGACATCGCCATCCGGAACACGGGCGACGTACTGCGCGTAGTAGCTGTCGTACTCGTCCACGTCCGGACGTCTTGCGGTGCGTTCGGCCATCGGAGGACGATAGCGGCCAGCGCACGCCCGGACAGCGGAGCGGTCCGAGCATGAGAAGGCGCGGCTCCCTGATTGAGGCGTGCCGTCGCAGCTTCGCGTCCCGACGTGATCTAAACGAGAATCCTGGGGATCCCGCGCGGCGCGGCCTACGTCACGGGAAAGTTCGTCGGTGCCGCGCTCTACGCTGCGGCCCCACTCTCTCCCCCTCGGCAGCTCTTCCGCGCGGTCCCCACCGCGCGCGTCCCCTCGCACATGCTCTACACGGCTCTCGTCGTCGCTGCGCCCTTCGTCGCGCCGCCCCAGCAATCCGTCCAGCCCCCCGTCGCCCAGGAGCGCGGACCGATCCAGGAGCGAGCGGTCGTCGCGCCGGCTCCCGATCCGGACGGCACGCCTACCCCGTCCTACATCGACGGTCAGGTGCTCGTGCGCTTCAGCTCGGGCCTCGACGAGAGCACGCGGTTCGCGATCCTCGGTGACCGTTTCGCGATCGAGCGGACGGTCGTGCGGCGCCTCGATCTCGACCTCGTTCAGATCCTCGACGGCACGTCGGTGATCGACGCCATGGCCGACCTCTCGCGCCGGGACGGAGTGGCTTACGCAACGCCGGACCACGTCGTGACGAACCGGGACACGATCCCGAACGACCCGCAGTTCAGCCAGCAGTACGGCAAGAACAACACGGGGCAGACCGGCGGAACGCCGGACGCCGACATCGACGCACCCGAGGCGTGGGACTTCGGAACGGGCTCCGCCGAGTTCGCCGTCGCGATCGTCGACAGCGGCACCGAGCACACCCACCCCGACCTGATCGACAATCGCTGGGAGAACACCGCCGAGATCAACGGCACGCCCGGCGTCGACGACGACGGCAACGGCTACGTCGACGACCGCTTCGGCTGGAATGCGTTCACGAACTCGGGCTCCATCTCGGGGAGCACGCACGGAACGCACGTCGCTGGGATCGCCGCGGCCCAGGGCGGCAACGGTCGAGGCGTGACCGGCGTCTCCTGGGACAGCGAGATCGTGTCGATCTCCGGTTCGTCCGGCAGCACCTCCACGGTGCTCATCGCCTACGGCTACGCGCTCGACCTGAAGGACGACTGGCTGGCCTCCAACGGCGCCGAGGGCGTGAACATCGTCGCGACGAACTCCAGCTTCGGCATCGATTTCGCGAACTGCAACTCGCCGACCTACCGCCCCTGGAACGACATCTACGACCTGATGGGCCAGTCGGGCATCCTCTCGTGCGCGGCGACGGCGAACATCAACATCAACGTCGACGTCCAGGGCGACGTTCCGACCGGATGCTCCAGCGACTACGTGGTGTCGGTCACCGCGACGAACGACGATGACCGCCGGGACTTCTCCGCCTTCGGCGCGAACCAGATCGACCTCGGCGCGCCGGGCGCGTCGATCCGCAGCACGGTGACGGGCGGCGGCTACGGCAGCCTGACCGGCACGTCGATGGCGACGCCCCAGGTCTGCGGAGCGGTCGCGCTCCTGCACTCGGTCGCCAGCCCCGAGTTCGGCCTCCTTCGCGACTCCGATCCCGCGGCCGCGGCGCTGGAGATCAAGCGGATCCTCCTGGAGACGGTCGACGTGCGACCCACGCTCAACGGCTTCACGGTCTCCGGTGGGCGGATGAACCTCGAGGCCGCTGCGGCCGAGGTCGACGCGTTCGGAGCGGCCGCCGTCAACTACTGCGGGCCCGCCGCGCCCAACTCGATCGGCTTCTCGGCCGAGATGAGCCTGACCGGCTCGAACGTCGTCGCGAACGACGACTTCGGCCTCATGGCCTCGGGCCTCCCGACCGGCTCGTCGACGCTCTTCCTCGTGTCCGCGGACGAGTCCTTCGTCGCCAACCCTGGCGGCAGCTTCGGCAGCCTGTGCCTGGGCGGCAGCATCGGCCGCTTCGCGACCCAGGTCGTCAGCGCCTCGGGCGCCGGCGTCGCGATGATCGACGTCGATCTCGCCGCACTTCCGAAGCCGAACGGCACGGCTGCCGTCGCCGTTGGCGACACCTGGCGCTTCCAGGCCTGGTACCGCGACGCCGTCATCGGCCTTCCGGTCTCGAACTTCACCGACGGCCTGGCCGTGGTGTTCGAGTAAGCGACGCCGAGGTCTCGAAGCGCGGGCCTGACCCGCGCCGAGCCGCCGCGTGCCCCCGCGCCATCGCCCCTCTCGGGGGTCGACGGCGCGGGGGCGCGCTCGTTCTGGCGCCATGTGACCCGCGCGCCGGACTCCGCTAACGAGCGCGTCCGCACCCAATCCCCTCCCAGGATCCCGAGATGCTCTCCATCGTTCTTCTGCTCGCGCCAGCCGCCCAGGTCACCGACATCCCGCTCGAGGTCCCGATCGACGAGGACGAATTCGGCAACGTCTTTGCGAGTAGCTTCACGCCGGACGGCGCGACCTGGCTGCTTCCGCACTTCGGTTCGGTCGTCTCGTTCGACGTCGCGACTTCGACGTCGGTTGCCTCGGTCCCACAGGACGACTTGGTCAGGATCGCCGCCGTCTCCGCAGACGGTTCGCGCGCTGTGTTCGAGCGGTCCTTCGGAATGCTCACGATCCACGACGTCCCGAGCCTCGCGCAGACCGCCCTGATCGACGATCTCATAGGAACCGTCGACGAGATCATCATGGACCGATCCGACACGCGGTTCCTGGCCGCGCGCGCGTCCGGGAGGATCGACGTCTTCGACCTTGCGAGCGGTTCCCACCTGCTCAGTTTCCAGACGCCTGAATCGGCGTTCCCGTACAGGCAGAGGGGCGGCACGATCGCCGCGGACGACACGACTTACGTCACGAACGGGAGACGGCGCGTTCGCGCCTACGACATCACGACCGGTGACCAGACGGCGTCGTTCTCTTTCGGGATATCTCGCAGGTCGCTGCGGTTCGTCGCCGACCCGGCGGGAGTGCGGGCGTACGTGCTCCTCGAGGACCGAGCAACGGGCGCGAATCGCCTCGACATCGACGTGTTCGAGCTCCCGTCGCTGAACCGTCTCGCGTCCGTCCCGACGGGTCTCGTCGACGTCGATCTCGGTTCGAGCGTTCAGTTGGCCGTGAGCGATGCGGGCCAGACGGCGATCATCGCAGGTGAAGCCGGTCTCTTTACGATCGACCTGACGAGCGGCGGGACACAGACGCTGGCGGACGAATTCGTTCTCCACGCAGCGCTTTCGGCCGACGGGAGTACCGCCGCGGCATGGGTCGACTCGACTCTTACGGCCTTCGACACAGCGACGGCGACGGAGATCGGATCCCAGCCCGCGTCGTCCGAAAGGAATGGGGGCGACGCCATCGTCGCCCACCCACGGCTCAACCGCTTCTACAGCGTCAACGACACCGATCGCGTCGAGATCGCCGAGCGGCTGCCTTCGGGGGCCGTGCAGTTCGGCGACGTCAACTCGGGGTTCGGAGCCGAGCGAGACGGTGCGCGCGCGCCGCTGGAGTTCGACGACGGTCGGCGCGTCGCCGTCGTTCACCAGGGCTCCGACGAGGTCGTCCTCGTCGATATCGAGGCGCAGGCCGCGTCGGCGTCCATTCCGGTCGAGCGTGCCCCCGTCGCGATCGCGGCCCTGAGCGATGGACGCCTCGCGGTCGCCCACGGTCGAGGTGCGAGCGTCGTCTTGGTGGACCCCGATACGCTCGCGACCGTCGATCGCATTGACCTCTCCGGCCGCGCCGATCAGGTCGAGCCCGTCCCGGGCTCGGATTCGATCTGGGTCGAGGTGTCCGAGCCCGGGCTTCGCGAGCTCCAGCTCGTCACGACGTCGCCCGCGACGATTGCCGGGACGATCCCGTTCCCGCCGCCGATGCGGGGGACGTCGGCCTTCCAGCAGGACGTCAAGATCGACCCCGGCGCGGATCTCGCGGCCGCGGTGGACGCAGAGACCGGGCTCTTGACCGTCGCGCGGCTCTCGACTCGCTCCGTCATCGGAACGGACACGTTTGCGGCGGGACGCGATGCCCAGGCGTTCATCGACCCCGCGGGAACGCGCGTCAGCGTCGTGTCCTCCAGGTCCGAGGTTCGCTCGTGGACGGTTCAGTCAGGCAGCATCGCCCTCGACTGGGTCTTCTCGTGCACTCCTGCGTCGCCGGACTTCGAGTCCGGAGCCGCCGGCGTGCTCTGGCCCGACGGCTCGCGGCTGATCGTCGAGCTGCCCGACGACTGTCCACGCGTCGTCACCCTGGATACGGCGAACGGAGCGACTCTGGGGACCTCGACGAACAACGCGTGGCGACAGACGGACCCGGTCGACGGCGGCGTCGAGCGCATCGGGTCATCTAGCGACTCCCTGCGGCAGTACCGGTTCGAGGACGATGACCTGATCCAGGCCAACTATCTCGTGCTTCCGTCCCGCTTCTATTCGCCCCGCTTCATCCGCGGCCTCGCGACCGGACGGACCTACGGACTTGGGCGCCGCGACAGCGACCCCCTCGGGTTCGTCGCCACCCTGACCGTCATCGACGTGATCGCAGACCGCCGGATCGTGACCTGTGACCCCTCGACTCCGAACGTCAGCGGGGCCTCGGCGAACCTCGACCTGCAGGGCGGCGGTCTCGCGGGCGGTCGACTCGTCGCCCGCGTCGACGGACTTCCCCCCGGGTTGGCCTTCGGCTACCTCCTCGTCGCCGACGCGCTCGTTCCGCCGACTCCCGTCACGGGGAGTCAGGGACAGCTCTGCCTCGGCGGGCAGCTCGGGCGCTTCGTCGATCAGGTCCAGCCGGCCGACGCGGCGGGGGAGCAGAGGTTCTCCATCGATCTGACGGCGCTGCCGGTCTCGTCGGGGACGGTCGTCGTCGAACCGGGGGAAACCTGGGCCTTCCAGTCCTGGTATCGAGACCAGGACCCTGCGGGTCAGGCGACCTCGAACTTCAGCACCGCGGTCGCCGTCGAGGTTCTCTGACGAAGCGGAGCTACTCCGCCGCCGAAAGGACCGCGCGCGACGCTCGAACGCCGCGGTCCCCTTCGATGGCCGTGGGCACGATGAGGTTCCGCTCCGCCGATCGAGCGGCCCACGTGTCGTTCATGAACGAACCGCCCCGCACGACGCGTCCGTAGCCGCCTTCGTCACGGACGCTGCGCATCCCGTCACCGGGGTCAACGTCGAGCTCGTAGCGGCCGTGCCAGTCGCGGCACCATTCGCGGACGTTCCCAACCGCGTCGTGCAGTCCGAACGGGTTGGCCTTGAAGGTGCCCACCGGCGCGTGGACGACGTAGCCATCGTCCCAGGGCACGCTCGATCCGATCCAGCTCGTGTGGGCGATCGCACGTTCGTCGAGGAGGTTGCAGTAGCCCTGGAGCGATGGAATCTGCGGGCCCGTGAAGTACGCCGTCGACGTGCCGGCTCTGCAGCCGTACTCCCACTGTGCCTCGGTCGGAATCAAGAGTCGGTGCCGGTGGAGCAGGTCGTTGGCCTCGCTCCACTGGATCGACTCGACCGGGTGGTTCCGTTCGACCGACCGGTCGACGCCGCGGTTCTGGAACCCGTAGCCGTACTGACTCGGTTCATCGCCTGCTCCGAGTCGCATCCACTGACCCTGCGTGAGCTCGTGGCGCGCCATGAAGAACGGCTCGAGCGAGACCTCGTGGATCGCCTCGTCCGTGTCGACCTCGTTCTCGTAGTTCGGGTCGTTCTCGTCGTCGCTCTGCGCGCCCATCGTGAAGGTGGCGCCCGGCAGGAGGACGAAGACGATCCCGGTCTCGGGACGGACGTCGATCGAACCGTCTTCCGCATGGTCTGGGATCGGAAGGTCCTCGGGGCTCGCCTCTCCGTGCGGATCCCACGCCGATCGAAGGTGGTAGAACTCCCAGAGCCCGGTGACCGGGTTCATGCCGATCGGAACGAGGCCGACCTGGGGCTCCAGATCGAGCGTCCCCGCGCCGTAGCTCTCGCTCGCCGAGCGTCCGTCCGCGTTCCAGATCGACTCGCGCGCCTCCTCCCAGGTGACGCGCGCGTTCGGGTGGTCGCTCGTGAGTCGCCCGATCGATGCCGCCCAGCGCTCGCGCTGCGTGACGTCGAAGTACAGGCCCGACCTGAAGTCCTCGATCCCCTCGATCGTCTCGACGAGCGTGCTGTGCAGGAACTCGTCGGCGGGGTCCTCGAACTCCCACGTGCGGTACGCGGCGATCGTCTCTTCGAGCTCGGCGATGCGGCGCTGCTCGCGCTGGATTCGGATCTCGTGCACGGGGCCGCGGAAGCGGGCCCACTCCGACTCCATCCACTGCCGGTCGACCTGCAGGTCCGCTGCGTCGATCGGCGGTGCGAGCTCGATCGCCGCGTCGCACATCGCGAGCGCCGTCTCGCACTCTCCCAGGTTCATCATCGCCCACGCCTCGCTGACCATCGCCCAGTAGCGCGGGAGGGAGTCGTCGCCCTCGTCGATACGCTCGATCGCGAGCTGTGCAGCGGCCAGAGCCTCGGGAACCTCGTCGTAGGACACTCGCTTGCGGTCCTCGTAGCACACGCGCGGAACGGCGTACGCGTTGAGCGCGCGCGCGTTGGCCTGCTGGAGCACGTCCGGAACCTCGCTCTTGGGCGGGTAGGCCTCCTCGCGGAAGACGGCGCCCGCCAGCTCGAAGAGCTCGAGCTGTTGACGCGCGCGGCTCAGCTCCTCGGTCTCGGGCAGCGCCAGTCGCTCGCTCGCGAGTGCGTCCTCGTCGATCGGGATCGCTCGTTCGCGGAGCTCATCGACCGTGCTGCGGAGAATCGGGAGGGCCGAGACGACGACCTCGGCGTCGCCTTCGATCCACTGACGCAGCTCTTCGAGCTTGTTCGGCCACGCGGGGAAGAGCGACTCGGTCGAGGAGGTGACGTCCTCGAGCCGCGCGTGGGCCGCGAGCGTCGCGAACTGCTCGTTCCGCGCCGCGAGCTCGTTCCTCTGCTCGAGGATCTCCTCGCTCTGCTCCGCGATCTGAACCGCGCGCTCCGTCGCCACGCGCTCGCTCTCGGTGGCGCGCTCGTTCGCGACGGCGAACGCGATCAGTCCCGCGACGAGCGACAGGACGACGAGGCTCCCGGCGACGAGCGCACCCCGGTAGCGTCGCCCGAGCTTGCGCAGTCGATAGATCGCGCTCGGCGGGCCCGCGAGCAGCGGCTCGTGCGACAGGTAGCGCTGCAGGTCCTCCGCGAGACCGTTCACCGTGGCGTAGCGGCGGTGGCGATCCTTCTCCATCGCCTTCAGGACGACCCAGTCGAGGTCCGACCGAAGCGCGCGAGTCAGCGCGCCGCGCGTCGTTCGCCTCTGGGCGGCGGCTTCCTCCGCAGAGCCGGCGGACAGGAGCCGCGTGCTCGGGCGGGGCGGGTCCGTCTCGCGGACGATACGCTGCATCTCGGCGAATCCGTGCTCCATCAGCGACTCGCGCGGGAAGGGCAGTTCGCCGATCAGGAGCTGGTACAGCAGGACGCCGAGCGAGTAGACGTCGGCGCGCGTATCGACGTCGGCGACGGTCGGGTCGATCTGCTCCGGCGCCATGTACTCCGGCGTCCCGATCAGCTGTCCGACTTCGGTGATCATCGTCTGGGCGAACGCGAGCGGATCCGTCGCCCGCGCCAATCCGAAGTCGATGATCTTGGGGACGGCCTGGCCCTGTTCCTCCGAGATGAGGACGTTGCTGGGCTTCAGGTCGCGGTGGACGATGCCCTTCTGGTGCGCGTGCTGGACGCCTGCACAGACGAGCTGGAACAGTCGGATGCGCTCGGTGAGCGAGGTTCGGTACCGATCGCAATAGACGTCGATCGGCACGCCCTGCACGTACTCCATCGCGAAGTACGGCTGGCCCCGATCGGTGGTCCCCACGTCGTAGACCCGCGCGATGTTGTCGTGGCTCATGAGCGCCAGCGACTGACGCTCGATCTCGAACCGGCGCAGCACCGCCTTGGTGTCCATGCCGAGCTTGACGACCTTCAGCGCGACCTGCCGCCGGACGGGGGCCTCCTGCGTCGCGAGGTAGACGGTTCCCATCCCGCCTTCGCCGACAGGACGCACGATCTTGTAGGGACCGATGTGCGAGGGGAGGCCCGTCCCGCCGTCGCCCGGAGGAGGCTCCGTCGACCGACTTTCCTGCCTCTCGTCGTCTCCTGTGATCGCCATCGCGAGACAGCGTACTGCGTCGATTCGTCGTTCACAGTCGTTGCTCCGCGTATGCCAGAGCTGATGTGCGGCGGGGCGCCGCGAGTCGGCCAGCGGGCGACGGGCACGCAGATCTCCGTGCGAAGGTTCGCGGGCTTCGTGCGACGCGGGTCGTTCAGGTTGGCCTCCTCGACGGGCGATCGCGGCCGCGTCCTTGCCGGGACGACCATGCGGTCCTCGATCGACCGCCGCACTGCTTCGATGCGTGCCCGGAAGTCGTGAGGGTGGTCTCCCATGTCTGGAAGATGGGGCAGTCCAGGGTGGGCCGCTTGATCGCACTTGCGATTCGGCACGGGCCGCGAGGTGCCTCGCTACGGTACCAGACCGCGCTGCACGAGCTCGTGGGCGAGCACCTCGGCGAACACCGCGTGGCTGCTCGCGCGCGGATGCCCGTCGATCGGCCAGTAGAGATCGTCTTGACGTGCTTCTTCCCGGAGCGCTGGGAGTGTGTCGACGAACGCGACGCCCTCTGAGCGGGCCCACCTCGCGAGGCGATCCGGCACGTAGGACCGGTCCTCTGGCCAAGGCGGTCGCTGGGGCAGGTGGACGACGACCAGCGGCACGCCGTCGTCGCGCGTCGTCCGGGCAAGGCGGGTGAGCTCACGCTCGACTTCGAGCCAGGCAGCCTCGAGCGGTCCGTCGGAGAGATAGACGTCGCCGAGGCGTGGCGCGGCTTCGGCGTGCGTGCGCGTTCGACGTAGCCACGCGCGGAGCGTCAGCCGCGCCAGCTGGGAGCGCTCGTACATCCACCTGGAGGCGCCACCGAAGCGCTCGAAGACCGCGGCGAGCTCGGTCGAGATCAGTCGACCGTCCGCTGTCACTCGAACGCGATTCGCTCCGACCGCCGTGTCCACGACGTCGTTCGGCACGAACCCGAGCAGCACCAGGTCCGGGTCCATCGCCGCGCCATCGTGCTCGTACAGCAGACGCTCTGGCTCGGTGAAGAACCTGGGAACGCCAGCGCGAACGATCTCGATCGCGCGGCCGCGCTGAGCGCGCGCCGTCAGCGCGCGCTCCAGCTGCGCGAGGTACGTCTCGTCTTCGTCGACGCCGGCACCGTAGGTGAAGCTGTCGCCGAGGCCGAGGATGCGGAACGTGCCATCGGGCTTCGCTCGCTCGCGTTCCCGGTCCCGAAAGCCCAACGAGCTGTGGGCGTAGTGGAAGTCGAACTCGTCGGAGGCCGATCGCCCGTGGATCTCGCTGCTGGGCTGAAGCCGGTAGGGGAGGATCGGATCGTCGACGAAGCGGACGTACTGCGAGGGCAGGGGCGCGACGACGCCGGCGACACGCACGGCGGTCTCGGCGAGTCCGAACGTCACCAGAAGGGCCCCGAGCGCGGCGACGAGTCGGCGGGCAGAGCGGCGCATTGACGGTGGCCGCTCGGGGCGTCCCATGGCCAGAGAGTACCTCTGGACGCTCCGCTGCCCGTCCGGCGCCCCGAGATGAGGAAAAGGGGTGCGTCAGGACGCCACCGCGGCGCGAATGCCGCGTGACAGCTCGCTCGCGCCGGGATCGTCCTCTGGACACCCGGCCCGGCCCGAATCCCTCTCCCTCTGCTCCCATGGAACTGTCACGCATCCTGCTGGTCCTGACGACCTCCGCTTCTCTGTCAGCTGTCGCGTCTGCGGGCGACGTCCTGGAGGTCGGGCCGATACGCCCCTTCTCCGATATCGCTTCCGCCGTGGCGGTCGCCTCCTCGGGCGACGTGATCCTCGTCGACGAGGGGCTGTACTCGGGCGACCTCGACCTGACCTTCGGCGTCACGATCGTCGGTCGTGACGGGACGCCGGTGATCGACGGACACATCGACATCGGTCCCCTCGCAGGGAACCAGGCGGTCGTGCTCAGTGACCTCAGGATCCAGGCGACCGAGGTTCGGTTCACCTTCGGAGCCTTCGAGCCGATCGTCGAGGTCGACCGCTGCCGCGGCTCCGTACGCCTCCAGGACACTGTCCTGCTCGGATCCCTGCCGACCGTCAGCGCGTCGCGCACGCCCTTCTCCTGCACGAACAGCAACGATGTCGTCGCGACCGGCTGCACGTTCTTCGGAGGCAATGCGTCGGGCGGGTTCGCCGTCAATCCTGGCGGCGACGGTCTCGTCGTCGGTGCTTTCGCGACCGTCGAGCTCGACGACTGCCGCGTCTTCGGCGGCGAAGGCTCGTTCGGGTTCAACGGCGGAGACGGTGGTCACGGCGTCCGCGTTCGCGCGGACGGCGTGCTGCTCGGGTACGACAGCGCGTTCCGCGGTGGAGACGGGGGCAGCGGCGTCGACTTCTTCGCCGGGGGCGGTGGGAACGGACTCCTCCTGCTGGCGAACGGCTCCGCGCGGCTCCAGGGCGGCGGCGCGCGCGGTGGACTCGGCGGGACGGCGGACTTCGGGCAGCCCGGCTCCGACGGCGGGGCATTCGGGGGCCCGGGCGAGTTCTCGGAGGTCGCCGAGCCGACGCGCACGCTGCGCGCACCGACGGTCGTTCGTGCGAGCGATCCGGGCTGGTCGCTCACCGCAGGTCAGCACGAGCCCGGCGAGACGTCCGAGCTCCTGCTCGGCTTCGTGAGTGCGCCGCGCTTCTTCGATTCGATCGTCCGCGACCTCCGAGTGGATCTCGGGACCCCGGACGTCCTGCGACTCGATCCGCAGTCCCCGGACGCCATGGGCGAGGCAACGCGCAGCTTCGGGCCGACCGTGCCGCCCATTGGCCAGGACGCGGTCCTCGTCTGGAGTCAGAGCATCGTCGTCGCGCCCGACGGCTCGCTTCGGCTGACCGCGAGTCGGGCGACGATCGTGCTGGCAGCCGGCTTCTGACAGAGAGTCGTGGAGCGGGGGCGCGCGGCCCTAACCCGGTTTGGAGCGT
>JBCCSK010000045.1:0-23300 GCA_039200205.1 Planctomycetota bacterium | reverse complement strand
TGGGTCGCTCGCCGCCGCCGAAGCGGACGCTCCGAACCGGGTTTGGGTCGCTCGCCGCCTAACCTCTGGGGCATGGAGTTCGGACGACTCGAGAGCGTCGACGGGGTCGACTTCCGGCTGCCGCCCGACCTGGCCGAGAACGCGGCGCGGCTGGACGCAGGCCGGCGCGGTCACGACGCGGACCTGCGCATCGGGATGGCGAGCTGGTCCGACCCGGGGCTCGTCGCGCGGCTGGGTGGCGGGGGGACGCCCGCCGGCGTCCTGCGCGCCCACGCGGCGGCAGTTCCGGCGAACGAGCTGAACTCGACCTTCTACGGCTTCGAGGGGGAGCGGATGCGGCGGTGGGGGAGCGGCGTGCCGGCGGGCTTTCACTTCTGCCCGAAGCTCCCTCGCGCGATCACTCACGACCGCGGCCTCGACGCCGACGACGTGATGGAGGCGTTCGTCCGGGCAGTGGAGGAGTTCGGCGACCGGCGCGGTCCGCTCTGGTTCGCGCTGCCGCCGACCTTCGGCCCGGACCGCTTCCGGGCGCTGGAGCGCTTCCTGCGCACGTGGTCGGACGGGATCCCGCTCGCGGCGGAGGTGCGGGACGAGCGATGGTTCCGTGCGGGGCCCTGGGGGGAGGTCACGTCGCTCCTCGACGAGCTCGGCGTGACGCTGATCCTCACCGACACGGCCGGGCGCCGCGACGCGGCGCACATGAGGCTGACGACGTCGACCGCGTTCGTTCGTTTCGTCGCGAACGCGCTCCATCCGAGCGACTACGCGCGGCTCGATGACTGGGCGGAGCGGCTCGCGGCCTGGGCGGATGCGGGCCTGGAGCGCGCCTACTTCTTCCTCCACCAGCGCGACGAGGCGCAGACCGTCGACCTGGCCGACCACCTGGAGGCGCGACTCGCCGAGCGTGGTCACGCGGTGCTTGGTCCCTGGCGCGAGCGGACCGAGTACGCGCCGCCGGGGCGCCAGCTCGGGCTCTTCTGATCAGCGCGCGGTCCAGGCCCCGTCGATCGGCAGAGCAGCTCCCGTGACATCGGCCGCGGACTCCGAGCACAGGTAGCCGACGAGCGCCGCGACCGCAGACGGTTCGATCAGGTGCTCCGACGGCTGACGCGGGCCCAGCAGCGCGCGCTCGGCGGCCTCGCGGGCGAGCCCGTCACGCTCCATCAGCGCGGCGATCTGGTCGTCGATCAGAGCGGTTCGCACGAACCCCGGGCACACCGCGTTGCACGTGATCGGCTCGCCGGCCGTCTCGAGTGCGACGGCCTTCGTGAGGCCGACGAGGCCGTGCTTCGTCGCGGTGTACGGGGCCTTCTCCGCCGACCCGATGAGCCCGTGCACAGACGCGACGTTCACGATGCGCCCGAACGCGTTCGCGCGCATGGCGGGCAGGGCCTCTCGGGTCGCCTCGAACGGCGCGGTCATGTGCACTGCGACCATCGCGTTCCAAGCCTCGACCGGCACGGCCTCCACGCTTCCGACGCGCTGGAGGCCCGCGTTGTTCACGAGCACGTCGAGGCGCCCCTCGCGCTCCAAGACGGTGCGGACCAGCTCACGTCCGGCGCCGGGTCGGGCGAGGTCGGCCTCGATGTCCGCCTCGCCCTCCACGGTCCGCGCCGCGGCGATCACACGGAGCCCATCGCTCCGAAGCCGGTCCGCGATCGCGCGCCCGATCCCGCGCGTCCCGCCCGTGACGAGTGCGACGCGGGCGGGATGCGCGGCGGGCCGATCGCTCACGGAAGGCGGAAGTAGCGGATCACCGCGTCCGCCTGGTCGCCGTCCGCGTTGAGGTCGACGTTCGCCGAGAACTCATCGGTGACGAACGCGCCGAAGTTGGCGTTCCCGCTCTGGAACGTCGCGGCCGGCGTGGCCTCGGCATTCGAGGTGCCGATGTAGGTCGCGGGAAACGCGCCGACGAGACTGAAGCGCTGGAGCACGAGGTCGTTCGTGTCGCCGTCGCCGTTCAGGTCGGTGTCGCCCTGGTCGGCCTCGGACACGCGGTGCACGGCGACGTTTTCCTTGACGACGAGGCCGGACGTCGTCCTGCTCGTCGCGATCGTGATGCCCGGGAACGCGAGGCGGTTGCTCGCGGGGGAACCGTCGTCGAGGATCACGGGAATCGTCGGCAGCGAGTCGTCTCCGTCGCCGTCCCCGTTGAAGTCGCCGTCCGCCGGCGCGTTCTGGCCGAGCGCAAGGCTGTCCTCCGTCGCCGCGGCGAAGAAGCGGCCCGGGCTTTCGCGATCCTCGGTCATCCAGGTCACCCCGATCGGCGTGCCCGGGTTGTTCGTGCCGTGGAGGAACCTCCAGGACTGCCCCTGGGCCTCCGGACGATGGACGCCGATCAGGACGCGGTCGTTCGCGCTGTCGTCGTCGTATTCGCTGCGGCCGTCAGCCGCTTCGTCGACCGCGAGAACCCAGGCGTTGGACATCCGCACGACGCCGCCGCTTCCGCCCGGGAGGTCGTCGTCGACCGCGAGGAGACGTGCCGGCGCGACGACCGGGAGGATCGGGTTCATCGGGTCCGACGCGTCGATCCAGCGGAAGATCGGATCGTCCTTGTCGCCGTCGCCGTTGAGGTCGCAACCACCGCTCACGCCCTCGTCCTGTTCGAAGCTCACGACGCCCACGAACTGGTTCCGCAGCGCGTACGCGATTCCGTCGTCGTCGCCAACGAGCCCGGTGTTGACGGGCGCCGTGCCCGCGACGAGGTCGGCCAGCTGGAACCAGTGCAGCACCGCGTCGTCCTCGTCGTTGTCGTCGAGCGACATGCAATTCGAGGGCTGCCAGTTCGGCGGGAACAGGCCCGGGTCGTTGAGGTTCGCCTCCTGGGCGTCCTCGTCGACGAGGAACGCGACGAGCCAGTCGTTGCCGCTCGAGACGGAGGCCGCCGTCGGGGTGCTAGCCGCCGCCATCGGAAGACCGCTGAGCACGGCCTCGGGCATCTGCGAGCGCGCGTCGAGCACCGCGAAGATCGTCTCGTCGTTCGCGTCGGTGTCCCCGTTGAGGTCGCCGTCGACGGTCTCGTCGGCGACGAGGAAGACGATATCGCCCTCGGATCCGATGACCTCGAACGTGATCCCGTCGCCGACCGGGTCGGCGCCGGTCGGAATCGACGCGGGCGGGTCGGGGGCTGCGCCCACCGACGACACGCGGGCACGCATCAGGTTGGTCTCGTTCGGCAGCGTCGGCGCGATGGCGGACGCGTACACGACGTTGCCACCGACGACCGCGATGTCGTCCGACGTCCCCGGCTCCAGCTCATCGTAGAAGACGGGGTCCGGACCGCCGGTGTGGTACAGCAGCACGAGGTCGTTCGTGTCCAGGTCGGAGTTCCAGTCCCTGGAGTCGTCCGCCTCGGACACGACGAGGAACAGCGTGCCCTGCGCGATCTCCAGCGAGCGCGTCGCGACGTCGAGGCGCACCTGGATGGGCGACACGGTGTCCTGGCGCACGGGCACGGCGTCGTTGAAGTCACCGTCGCCGTTGAAGTCGGTGCCGCCCGCGCCCTGGCCCGCCTCGGACATGCGCCAAACGAGGAGGTCGCCGAAGGCGTCGAGCGGTTCTGCCGGGGTCGCCGCCGCGGAGAACGAGTTCTGGACGACGAAGGCCTCCGCCTCCTCATCGTCTTCGTCGTCGCTCGAGCAGCCGGCCGCGATCACGGCGGCGAGGGCGAAGAGCGGAGTGAGCTTCGGAGCGCGGCGGGCGCGCCTGGGGCAAATGTCGATCATGGAGAGCTGTCGCACGTTCGGTCGGCCGGTGCGAGGGAAGGGGGGAGAGCGAGGTGCGCTCGACCCGGGATTGTGCAACACCGCACCTCAGCTGCGCAGCACTTCGAGCTCTTCCCAGCGGGCGTAGAGCGCCTCCAGGTCTCGTGCGAGCGTCTCACGTTCGGACTGGAGGGCCCGCGGCTGCTCCGGGTCGGCCCCCTGGGCGTACAGGGCCGGGTCCACGAGCGACTCGTCGAGGACGGCGATGCGCGCCTCGACCTCCGCGATCTTCCCCTCCAGCTCACCGAGCTCGCGCTCCTGCCACGGGGTCAGCCGCTTCGGCCGCGATTCGGCTTCAGGGGGCGGCGCCTGCGCCGGCTCGGCGCGCCGCGCCCGGTTCTCGGCGAGCCGCGCCGCCTCGCGCTCCCCCTTGATCTCCTTCAGGAGGTCCGAGAGGTCGCCGTGGTGGAGGCGCGTTCCCCCCTCGCCGTCGACGTAGAGCACGTGCGTGGCGACGCGGTCGAGGAACCAGCGGTCGTGGCTCACGACGATGACCACGCCAGGGAAGCGTGCGAGCGCCTCCTCGAGGGTGCGGAGCGTCGCGAGGTCGAGGTCGTTCGTCGGCTCGTCCAGCACGACGACGTTGCCGCCGGCGAGCAGCAGCCGCGCGAGCAGGACGCGCGCGCGCTCGCCGCCCGAGAGCGTCGAAACCGGAGAGCCGCGCCGTCGGGCGTCGAAGCCGAACTTGTCGAGGAACCCCTCGACGCGGACCGTCTGCTCGCCGACCCGGACGACGTCCTGGCGGCCGGCGACGTTTTCGGTGACCGACGCGCTCGGGTCGAGCTCGGTGCGCTCCTGGTCGACGTCCATGAACGCGACGGTCTCGCCGACGGCTCGGTCGCCGGTGTCGGGCGGCTCCTTGCCGAGCAGCAGACGCAGGAACGTCGACTTCCCCGCGCCGTTCGGGCCGATCACGCCGAGTCGCATGCCCGGCGCGAGCTCCAGGTCGAAGGGCTCCAGCACCGCCCGCTCGCCGTAGCTCTTGGAGACGCCGGTGAGCGTCACGACGCGCGTGCCCAGCCGCGGCCCCGGCGGGATGTCGAACTCGAGGTCCGCCGGCGTCAGCTCGGGCGCGTCGTCGACGAGCTTCTCGTAGCGCTGGATGCGGGCCTTCGACTTCGTCGTGCGCGCGGGCGGCCCGCGGCGGATCCAGGCCGTCTCGCGCCGCAGGACGGCGAGGCGACCGGCTTCGGCGCGCTCCTCGGACGCGATCCGCGCCGCGCGCTGCTCCAGGTAGTCGCTGTACCCGCCGGCGTACGACCAGAGCTTGCCGCGGTCGAGCTCGACGATCCGGTCGCACACGCGCTCCAGCAGGTAGCGGTCGTGCGTCACGAGCACCAGCGGCGAGCGCGTCTCCAGGAACCAGTCCTCGAGCCAGTCGGTCACGAACGCGTCGAGGTGGTTCGTCGGCTCGTCGAGCAGCAGCACGTCCGGCCGCGCCACGAGGAGGCGCGCCAGCGCGACGCGTCGGCGCTCGCCGCCCGAGAGCGTCCCGCACCGCGCGTCGGGATCGGGGACGTCGAGCGACGTCAGGGCCTCCTCGATCCTGTGCTCGACGTCGTGTCCGCCGACCTCTTCGAGCTCCCGCTCCAGCGTTCCGAGGCGCGCCAGGAGGCGCTCCGTCTCGTCGCTTCCGGCGCTCGTCAGCTGCTCGTGGACGCGCGCGAGGTCGGCCAGGATCCGCTCGCGGCCCGCGAGTCCCGCGCGCCCCGTGTCGCGCGCGCTCACCCCCGGGTCGAGGTCGGGCTCCTGCTCCAGGTAGCCGAGGCGTCGGCCGGGGCGGACCGTCACGGTCCCTTCGTCCGGCGGCTCGATCCGGCCGAGGATCCTCAGCAGCGACGACTTGCCGGATCCGTTGCGCCCCACGAGGCCGACGCGTTCGCCCTCAGCGAGCTCGAACGCGACGTCCTCGAACAGGGTTCGGTCGTTGAACCCCTTGGTCCCTCCCTCCAGCGCGATCAGCGTCATGCGGAGGGGGAAGGTCCGTCCTCGGGCGCCCGCCGTCAAGGGCGGACGCCCGTGGCCGCGCTACTTGCCCTTGCCGGACGATTCGCCGTCGTCCGCCGGGGGCTCCTCTCCGCTGATGCGCTTCCAGTTGGCGTCCGAGTTGGACGCGAGCTTCGGGGCGCCGCCCTTCTTGTTCCACTTCTTGCGCGTGTCGCCGAAGAAGCCGTCGTAGAAGACGTAGAGGCGGCCGCCCTCGATCGTGAACGACTTCGGGTTCGCCTCGGTCTTGTTCCCCTTGCCGTCGGCCATCGCCCAGGCGCACCAGCCGCCGTACGCCGGCTCGAACCGCTCGGGGTCGGCGAGGAACGCCTTGCGGTTCGCCTCGGAGGCGAAGCGGTAGACGACGCCGCGGTGTTTCGTCGTGATCTTCTTCGAGCCCTTGCTCGGCTTTCCGCCGTACTCGGGGAAGTACGCGACCGGGTCGTAGCCGTCGAGGGCGACGCTGCCCTTGCCGAGGTCGTAGTGCTTGAGCGCGGTGCGGTCCTTCTTCGGGTCCTGCTTCTTCTTCTCGTCCTTCTTCTTCGCTTCGTCGCCGTCCTCCTGGACGGCCGCGATGATCGGGGCGTCGAGCGTCGGCGTCGCGGGCGCGGCGCTCACGGTCTGGGCTGCGAAGAGCAGGGCGGAGACCAGGGAGATCTTCAGGAGTGACTGGTACATGGCGCGTTCTCTGGCGTGTAGGGCGGCGCGCTCGGGCGCTCGCCGGTGGTTCGGGTGGTGCGGCGCCGCAGTGTTGCGCGCCGTACACTCGGCACTACGCGGGGCTCCCTAACGCGTGACATCGTCCCAGCGGAGTCTCCCTCCCGATGACCTCGAATCGCCCCTCGGACCGTCGCCCGACGCTGCGAATGACGTGGCGAGACCTGTGTTTCTTGCACTGGCCGGTCGCTCCGGACGCGCTGCGAGACCTGATCCCGCCCGGTCTCGAGATCGACACCTTCGACGGCTCGGCCTGGATCGGAGTGGTCCCGTTCGAGATGCGGGACACACGCTTCATCCGGCTGCCCGCCGTTCCCGGGACGCGCCACTTCCCGGAGCTGAACCTTCGCACGTACGTGCGGGGGCCCGAGCGCGCCGGCGTGTGGTTCTTCAGCCTGGACGCAGCCTCGCGCCTGGCCGTCCGCGGTGCGCGCGCGACCTTTGCGCTGCCGTACTTCGACGCGACGATGAAGATCGACCGCGAGGGTGACGCCGTTCGCTATCGCAGCGAGCGACGCTCCGCGTTCGGCGCTCCACCCGCGCGCTTCGTCGGAGGCTACCGGCCCATCGGCCCCGTCGAGACGAGCCGCGACGGCACGCTGGAGCACTTCCTCACCGAGCGCTACTGCCTCTTCGCCCAGGCCGGCTACGGCGTCCCGCGCTCCCTGCGACGCGGGCTCGTGCGCGGCGACATCTTCCACGACCCGTGGCCTCTCCAGCAGGCGGAGTGCGAGCTGGAGGCGTGCGACATGTTCCGCCTCGCGCGGATGGACGCGCCGAGCGGGGAGCCGCTCGCGCACTTCGCGCGCGAGATCCGAGTCGAGGCCTGGGCCCCGATACGGATCGACGTCTGATCACTCGTTCGCCTCGAGCGAGACGGGGTCCTTCTGTCCCGTGCCGACGAGGCGGAGCGACGCCGCTCCGTCCGCATCGACCGCGAGCGCGTGCTCCGAGCGTCGATCCGTCCGCAGGACGTAGTCACCGGGGGCGACGCCGCGAAACTGGAACGCCCCCGTCGCGTCCGTGATCGCGATCGGATAGGCGCGCGTGCCGAGCGGGCGGAGTGCCGCCGCCTCGTTCGGATCGGCCGGGACGAGCGCCATCACGCCGCCCACGAGCGGCGTCCCCTCCTTCTCGATCCACGTTCCGCTGACGTCCACGGCAGCGGAAGTGAGCGTGAGCGCAGCCGCCTCGTTCGTTCCCCGCTCGATGCGCACGCGGTCGGTCGGCAGCGCGAACGACGCGGCAACGACAGAGTCCGCCGTCAGGCCTTCGATCGCGAGCACGCCCTCGGCGTCGGTCACGGCGCGGATCGGGAGCGCACCGGCCTGGGCGACGAGGACCTCGCGCATGGGAAGAGGGGCGCCCTCGCCGTCCCTCGTGACGACCCTCGCTGTCCAGGTGGCGACGCCTTCCTCTTCGGGACGGAGGCGCGCGGTCCCCGCCGCCGCTCGAAGCGTCAGCTCGACTCCGCCGGCCATCGTTTCGCCGATCAGTGCGCGCAGGCCGTTCTGGGCGAGCAGCACCCACTCCATCTCGACCTCCGGGAGGCGCATCTTCCCCCCGACGTCGACGGAGAAGACGAGCGCTCCCGGCGCGGCGTCGACCTCGGGTCGTACTTCCGAGGGCGGCACGGGGCCCATGCCGCGGAAGCTCATGCTCGTGCGCGGTTCGGCGGCCCGGACGAGGTGCTTGGGCAACCGCGACGCGAGGGGAGCTTCGGGATCGAACGGGGTCCCGAGCGCGACCGGATACGCGCTCGGCACGCGCAGTGGCGAAGCGTCGAACGGAAGCGATGCGACGACGGCGACTCCGTCGGGCGACAGCGCGTCGAGCCGGCCGAAGGGGATCGAATCGAACGGCGCCATCAGCATGGTTTCCGGTCCGTCGACGAGCCGGACCGCCACCTCGACCGTCGCTCCGGAGACGACCGGGACGATCAGCGGCCGACCGTTCGCCACGACCGGCGCGCCGAATGCGCCGTCGCGTGCGATGTAGAGAGTCCCGCGTCCCGGCGGCGCTGCGAGCGTCCCGGTCGGCCCCTGGAAGGAGGCCGTGGCGCGCGCGAGGCGGTGGACCGCCGGCTCGGGGCGCTCGTCGACGAACGTCGCGTGGAAGCGCTCGTCCGGCCCGGCGCCGTAGATGCTCACCTGGATCGTCCCCGTCCGCTCGACGACGCACACCGCGGGCCGTGTGAGGTCGAGCGTCAGGAGAGGCCGCCCGAGCAGGTCGGTGCCGTCGGTCTCCACCTCGACCTGGGCGGCGTGCACGAAGGCGACGGCCCACGCCGGGTCGCGCGAGACGACGTCGAGGACGAACGGCGGCTCCCCCTCGCCGCGGATCAGGCCGCTCGCATCGGCGCGACGTGCGTCGCCGATCGACGGTCCTGCCATCTGCCCGCCCGGCGCCGTGTCGACGAACGCGAGCGCCAGGTCCGGGACGGCGCGGCCCTCGCGGTCGACGACCGCGAGCGACCAGCTCGCCTCCTCCGCCCCCTGGGCGGCGACGAGATGAGGCGCGAGGGCGGCGAGCCCGACGAGGGCGACGAGGGCGGTGCGGTGAGCTCGGATCATGGTTGCGCGGGGATTATCGCAGCCATGCGCCCGTGTTTCGCGCCTCGGCGTGGCTCTTCGGAGCGGCACGCCGCAGGCTCGCGCCCCCTCCCATGCCGAGTCACTGGAAGCGCACGTACTGGGTCGTCTGGACGGCCAACCTGATCACGTCGATCGGGATGATGAGCTTCCTGCCCTTCTTCCCGAGCCTCCTCAGCGAGATGGGGGTCGAGGGCGAGGCCGCGGTGAGCCGCTGGGCGGGCCTCTGCTTCGCCGCGGCGCCGCTCTCGGCGACGGTCTCGGCGCCGCTCTGGGGGGCGATCGGCGACCGCTTCGGCCGCAAGGTCATGGTCTGCCGCGCGATGCTCGCCATCGCGCTGTTCGTCGGCGGCATGGGGTTCGTCAGCACGCCGGGTCAGCTGCTCGCGATGCGCTTCGGCCAGGGGATGTTCTCGGGCTTCATCCCGCCCAGCATCACCCTCGTCAGCGTCAGCGCGCCCGAGGACCGCCAGGGGCGCGTCGCCGGCAATCTGTCGACGGCGCTGGCGATCGGCGGCCTGTGCGGTCCGCTGCTCGGCGGGTTCCTGGTGAGCCTCCTCGGTTCGTACCAGTCGGTCTTCTTCGTCGTCGGGTCCCTCGCGCTGATCGGCGCGCTGCTCGTGTGGTTCGGCGCGGTCGAGGACGTCTCGAAGCGCAGGCAGACGACCGGCCCGAGGCCGAGCACCCTCAGCGTCGTACGATCGACGGCGCGAGACATCGGCGACGTCTTTCGCACGCCTGCGCTGCGCTCGACGGCGCTCGTCGTCTTCGCGCTCCAGTTCGGTCTCGGCGCGGTCAACCCGACCCTGGAGCTCTACGTCGAGGAGCTCTTCCGCGGCGTCCAGCTCGAAGGGACGTTCTGGGAGACGCTCGTGGCGCCCGCGGGCGACGGCGGCCTCGGGCTGCGGGAGCGCGTCATCGCGCTCGCGACCAGCGTATCGTTCGGCGTGATGGCCGTCGCCAACCTGGCGAGCCTCTCCCTGTGGGGGAGGTACGGCGACTCGATCGGGCACCGGCGCGCGCTCATGCACTGCGCGATCCTCTCGGTGCTCGCCATCGCGCTCCAGGCCGCGGCGCCGCTGATCGCGCTGCTCCTCGTCGGGCGCTTCGTCATGGGGATCGGGATGGCCGGGATCGGGCCGCTCGCGTTCGGACTCGCCGCGGGCGAGGCCAGCGCGGACCGCCGCGGCGGCGCGTTCGGGGTCGTCTTCTCCGCCCGGACGTTCGCCGTGGCCACCGGGGGAATGATCGGGGGCGCGCTCTACGAGCCGCTCGGCGCCCGAGGTGTCATGCTGCTCGCAGCGGTGCTGCTCGTCGGGACACTCGCCATGTTCCGCTCGAGCGTCAACGCCGAGGCCGTCACCGAATGACCGATCCGGATTCGATCCCCTTCCGCCTGCGCCGCGCCGAGACGATCCTGCGCCGTCGCACGTCGCGGCTCGTGCTGATCCTGGAGCGGCCCTGGAACGACGACAACGTCCAGGCCGTCGTTCGGACCGCCGAGTCGTTCGGCGTCCAGCACGTGTGGACGATCAAGCACCCGCACCAGAGGCGGCGCGCGCACCGCTCGGTCACGCGCGGCAGCCACCTGTGGATCACGCGCCGCTTCTTCCGCGAGATCGGCGACTGCATCGACGCGGCGCGCGAGGAGGGACTCGAGCTGTGGGTGACCGACCTCGACGACGGAGCGATCGAGGTGACGTCCCCGGCCGACCTCGCGCCGTTCCCGGAGCGCGTCGCGATCGTGATTGGCCGAGAGATGGCGGGCGTCGGACCCGAGCTGCGGGAGGCCGCGGACCGTCGGATCTACCTTCCGATGCACGGCTTCACCGAGTCGTTCAACCTGTCCGTCGCGACTGCGCTCGTGCTGCAGCGCTGCTTCGACGCCGACCCGACGCTCGTCGGCGCGATTGACGAGGACGAGCGCGCGGCGCTGCGACGCGACTGGTTCGTGCGCCTCGCGGGCAAGAACGAAGCGCGGCGCGAGGTCTACCGCCGCTGGGCCGAGTCCCCGCCCGAGCCGCTCCCGTCGACCCGGCCCTCTTCCGATTCGCGAACGCCGCGCATCAAGAAGGGGATGTGGGGCTACTTCGACGAGTGAGCTCGTCGAGGACCCGCCGCGCATTGTCCGCGTCCTGGACCGCCTTGCGACCGAGGTCGACGCCGCGTCGCTCCGCCATGTGCGCCGCCGCGGCGCGCACGATCCGAACCGGCGACGTACCCGCCGCGAGCCGCTCGGCGACGTCCGCGGTGAGGTCGGCGAAGTAGCGGATCTCCTCGTCGATCGCGGCGAGCGCGGCGCCCTTGGATTCGAGGAGGTCGTTGTGCGCAGGTACGACGAGCTCGATGCCGTCGGCCTCGACGATCTCGCGCAGCCGCTCGTGGGCGGAGACGAACGGCGCGACCTCGAAGCGGCAGTAGGGGAGACCTGGCGAGACGAGGTAGTCCGCGGTGAGGAGCGCGCCGAGCGCGGGCACGTGGACGATGCTCGTGCAGTTCGAGTGACCGGGGAGGAACTCCAGGCGGACGTCGAGCGTGCCGATCCGCAGGGTCATCTCGTCGTCGAACCACGCGTCGATCTCGGGGTAGCGGAAGGCCGCGTCGTCGACCTCCAGCCGCTCATCGACCTTGCGCTTGCCGGCGAGGATCCGGGCGCGCGGCCCGTCCTCCTTGTCCTTCACGACGCGCGGTGCGACGACCTTCGCGCCGGGGAAGCGGTCCCAGCCGCGGATGTGGTCGTGGTGACTGTGGGTCAGGACGACGTGCGTCACGCGCCGGCCGCCCGCTTCGAGCGCCGCCTCGAGCGCCTCGATCTCGTCGGGCGTGATGCCTGGATCGACGGCGCAGGCCTCGTCGCCGGAGACGATTCCGATCGCGTTGTAGCCCCACAGGCCGCAGCGCAGCACGACGAGGCCGTCCTCGCCGGGGGGCGTGTCGAGGAGGAGCGTCAAACCGCGAAGATGTCCTCGCCGTCCTCGGCCTCGTCGTCGTCGTCGGGCAGCTCCCACGCATCGCGGATCGCGTCGAGGACGACGCGCTTGATCTCCTCGGCGTCGAGGCGGCTCGGAGCGAGCGCCGCGCCCGCGTGCTCGGCGTACAGCGGGAGCGACTCGGAGCCGAACCACAGCTCGGGCGACGCGCCCGCGAGGGCCTGGTGGCGCCAAGCGTCGCCGCCGCCGCGACGACCCTCGAGCTCGTTCAGTCTCGCGGTCAGCGCCGCGAGGTCGGGTCGCGCCGACGGGGTGCGCGAGACGACGTCGAAGAACGACCGCGTCCCGAGGACGAGTCGGGCGGTCGCGCCCGCCTCGGTCGGACCCAGAACGAGGGCGCGGTCGTGGCGTCCGCTCCCGAGGAACGCGTGCCGGCCGGGGTCGAAGAACTGCGTCGCGCTCGCTCGGGACGACGCGCGCCCGCGCGGTCCGGTCCACACGCCGAGGTCGAGGTAGACGAGGTCGTCGAAGAGCGCGCCCTCGAGGTCGCGTCGGTCCGCTTCCAGCGCCTCGACGTCGTCCCGCCACAGCTCGGGCGCCGCGTCCTCGTCGTCGAGGAGGTCGCCGAGCAAGCGCAGTCCCGCTTCGACCAGGGACTGCTTGCGCTCGATCCCCGGTTGGTCCGCGAGCGACGCCGCCGCGCTGGAGCGCTCCGGATCCGCGAGGTTCCTGAGCGCTGCGTCGATCGCGAAGGCGCGCGTCGAGCGGACCTCGAAGAGGTCGCCGGACGCCGCCACGTCGACGAGCAGCTCGCGGTGCTTCGCCGCGCGCTCGGGCTCGCTCAGCGCGAAGAGCGCGCACAGCCCGTCGGTGTCGTAGTGGTTGATCGCGAGCGCCGTGCAGCCCGCTGCGAGCCGCGCGCGCTCTGCCTCCTCGAGGTCCTGGAACGCGAACGCGATCTCCGTCGAGAGATCGCGCCGCAGCGCGTCCGGCGTTCGGTTGCCCGGCCAGTGCGCCAGGTGCAGTCCTGCCTCGGGCGACGGGCCGAACGACCCGTCGACGGTGACGACCTTCTTACCGTCGAGGTCGCCGGGGGAGGCGACGAAGCGGATCGGGAGCATCGAGGCCGTCGGCGTCAGCGGCCCTCCGATCCCGCTTCGCCCCGCTCCTCGACCCTGCGGGCCTCGATCTTCGCTTCCAGCAGGTCGCGGTTGTTGCGCGCGTCGCGCAGCGCGATCCGCACGACCTCCTCCTCGACCTCGTCGAGGCCGCCCTCGGCCAGCATCGACTCGGCGAGGGTCTCGGCCTCGTCGTACATGGCGATGGCGCGATCGAAGTCGCGGTCGAGGTAGTAGTGCAGCAGAACGGCGCCGTCGTTCAGGTACTGCGGCTTGCGGTCGAGTTCGAGCGCGCGCTGGTAGGCCTGCCACGAGCGCTCGTAGTAGTCCTTCGGCGTGCGCGCCGCGGCCTCGATCGTGCCGCGCGCGATCGCCTCGCCGACGTCGCGGCTCATCAGGCCGACGTCGTTCCAGAGGAGCGGATCGCTCTCGTTCGCGAGCAGGCGCACCTCGGCCAGATCGGCGGCGGCGACCAGCTCGCCCGCGCCGTAGAGGCGGCCGAGGATCGCGCCCGGGTAGAAGGCGTTCCGGGCGTTCGCCTGGACCGTCGCCGCGAACCCGGACGGGTCGGCCTCGGCGTAGCGCGCCAGCGACGCGGCCGCCGCGAGGTCGTGCTCCGCGCCGAGGTGGTACTGCGAGAGCGCGATGTGCCAGTGCGCGTTCGCGAAGCCCGGGAACTTGGCCAGCGAGCGCTCGAAGGCGGCGATCGCGTCGCCGTACCGCTCGACGGAGAACTCGCCGTAGCCGAGCCACCACCAGAGGGAGGCGTCGGACTCCGACTCGGCGCCCCAGCGCGACTCGAACGCCGCGGCGCCACGCTGGAGCACGTCCACGAACGGAGCGACCGAGCCGTCCGCGTCCGTGTAGATCTGCAGGACCTGGCCGAAGTCGACCTGGGTCGGATCCCACTCGATCGCGGCAGCGTACGCGCCGGCCGCTGCGTCCTTGCGCTCGAGGAACAGGAGCCCGACGGCGTGCTGGAGATGGACGTCCGCGAGCGCGCCCGCGTTCGTGGGCTCGTCACCGAGGGCGGCGATCGCGGCCTCGGCGTCGAGGACGCCCTGGGCGATCGCCCGTCGACCGGCGCCCTTCGTCGCCTCGTCGCCGAGGAGCGCGGCGCCCCGCGCAACGCGGATCTTCGAAGCGAGGGTGAGCGTCTCGGCGTCGCGCTCGACCTGCAGCGCGCGGTCGATCGCCTTCGAGGCGGTCTCGGTCTCACCGATCCACCGTGAGGACGCGGCGAGCATCTTCCACGCGTCCGGGTACGCGTCGCCGTCCCGCGCGATCGCCTCGGTGAGGTAGGCCGCAGCCTCCTGGTACGGGCCGCCGGGATCCCCGCCGGGGGTCGCCTCCGCGCGCCGCGCAGCGTCGTAGCGCGCGGCGCCGATCACGTAGTCGAGGTCCGCGACGTCGGCGCCCGAGGCCTCGATCTCGACGATGCGCTCGAACGCGTCGTCGAGCTCACCGGCGGCGATGCGGCCGCGCAGGACCCAGATCTCGGTCGCGAGCGAACCGTCGCTCGCATCGTGTGCGGCGCGGAACGAGCTCAGGGCAGCCTCGGTATCGCCGATGACGAGCGCCTGCTTGCCGCTCTCGACGAGAGCGGCGGCGAGGTCCGCGTCAGCCGCGGCGAGGGGAGCGCAGAGGGAGAAGAGGATCAGCATGAAAACGGTGCTCTTGGAAACGAGTCGAGCGGCCCGGTCGCCGCGTACGGACAGCGGTCGATGATCAGGGGTTGTGGACCCAGACGTCGCGGTGCTCGATCGGCGCGAGCGCCTTCGGCTTCTCGCCAGTCTCGATCCACAGGTCGAGGAGCGGGAGGACGTCCGTCCGCAGCCAGTTGCGCGAGGGCGGGCCGATCTCGAGGCTCTTCACGAACCAGTCGCGCGCGAGCTCGGGACGACCGCGCAGCGTCATCTCGATGATGCCCATGTTCTGGTGCGCGTCGCCGTACGCCTCTTCCAGTGCCAGGCGCTCGTCCTCGGGCATCTCCTCCCGGAGCTGCACTTCACCGTCGGTTGCCGCGTCGAGGAAGTAGCGCTCGGCCGCTTCGGCGTCCGTGCGCAGGTAGTACGCCATCACGAGACCGGCGTCGTTCACGACGCGCACGTCGTCGGGCAAGAGGCCGGCGGCGACCTGGTAGGCGCTCCAGCTCTTCTCCATCAGCTCCTGGGCCCGCGCGCGACTCGCCTCGGCGGCGGCGCGGTCCTCGTCGGTCTCGGCGTCGTGGAACCGACGGCGCGCGTCGGTCTCCCACAGGACGCCCGCATCGCGGTTCAGGAACCCGGCGTTGTTCGCCAGGTTCTCGTTGTCCGGTCGCGCGGCGAACATGCGATCGCCGAGCGCGGCGGCCCGGGTGACGCCCTCTCGGTCGGTCGGGTCCTCCTGGAGACGACGCGTGACGAAGTCGAGCCCCGCGAGCGCCGAGGGAAGCCGCGTCGAGCCGTCGGCGTTCGCGAGCGTCATGTCGAGGCCCGCGGCGCGTCCCGCGAGGTTCGACTCGGAGCCGAGCGTCCGGAGGTCCTCGGTCGAGAAGAACGTCCGGACGGCTTCCTCGTCCTTCTCGGCGCGGTAGAGGCTCCAGCCTGCCCCGAGCCGACAGAGGATCTCGTAGTCGATGCACGCGTCGGAGAACTCCGCGGCGCGCTCGCGGCAGCCCTGGAAGAGCGCCTCGGCGGCGACGAAACCGCTCGCGTCGTACTCGGAGACGTCGGCGGCGGTCTCGAAGCCGTCGACGGCGCGGTAGAAGGCCTCGAAGCCGCCGTACCAGTAGCCGAACGGGTTCTCGGGGTGCGTCGCCCGGAACTCCGCGTAGCGCCCGATCACCGCGTCGTAGCGGGCGTCGATCGCCGCGGCGTCGTCCGCGCCGTTCGCGCGCGCCGTCGCCTCGGCGCGGTCGCCGACCATGCGCGCGAACGCCGTGTGGGTGGCCTCGTCGTCGGGGAAGATCGTGACCGCCGAGTCGAGGGTCTTCAGCGCGTCGTCGCCGCGCTCCTCCCACTGGAACAGCTTCGCGAGCTCGCGGTACGCCCACGGGTCGGTCGGCTGCTCGCCGATGGCGCGCTCGAGCGCCGCCCGGGTCTCGGCGAACAGCGACGCCCGCGTCGCGTCTGCCTCTTCGCCCTCTTCGCCCGAAGTCTGCGCTGCGACGTACGAGCCGAACGCTGCCTCCGACCACGTGCGTGCGAACGGCTGGTCGACGTCGAGCTCGTCCGCGCGCCCCGGAGCGCCGTCGATCCACTCGACGGAGCTGCGCGCGAGCTCCAGCGCGCGGTCGCCGTCGCCGACCATGCGCGCCGCGCGACTCGCGCGGAGAGCGGCGCCGACCCCCGCACCCTGGCGCGCCGCGTCCTCGAAGTTCGAGAGCGCTTCCTCGTACAGCGACGCGTAGCGGAGGTCGCTGGCCGCCGCGTCGAACGCGGCCCGTCCGCGGAGGACGAGCAGGCTCGCTTCGCGCTCGTCCTCGAGATCGTCGACCTCGAGCGCAGCGTCGATGGCGGCGATGGCTTCGAGCGAACGGCCCTCGTTCACGAGCGATGCAGCGGTGCGGGCCCGCTCGTCGACGAACAGCGCATCGACGAGTGCGCGCGCGTCCCCGATCGCCCCGCGTCGCAGCGCATCGATCGCTTCTTCGACGCGGTCGTCGGGCGCGACCTCTCCGCGCTCGTCCCCGGCGGCGGACGGCGCGACGAGAACGGCGGCCAGGAGGGCGGCAACGGTGCGCACGCGGCGATCGAGACGAGGCGTCATGGTCGTAGCGATGGGGCGGACCGGCGGGGGCCTCGAGCGGGCTCGAGGGAGCGCGGCCGGTTGCGGCGCGCGTGGCCGCCCGGGTGAGCTGGGTGTCGCTGGGAGAGACGAAGAGGGCGCCCCCGGCGCCCGGGAGACGTCTCCGTGGGGGGAGACGGCGTTGTAGTCCGGGCGTGCCGCGGAGTCACCCGTCTCGACCGGATCCGCGTCCGATACCATCCCGGCGCGGGCCATTCCGGACCGCACTGCTGGAGATTCCCGGGAAGCAGGACGCACTCCGGACGTCCCAACCATCTACCCCGCCCCCTCCGGCGTCCGCCCCACGATGCACGACCGCTCGCTCGCCCCCATGCCGCGCACGTCCCTCCTCGGGTTCCTCGTCCTCGGCCTCGCCGGGTCAGGCTTCCTCGGGGGCTGCGACAACCCCACCTGCGTCTTCGTCGACGGCTGCCGCAACGGCGCCGGCGGGGGCGGCAACGACCCCGGCGGTCTCGGCACTGCGACCGCGACGTTCCCGGAGGAGGGGGCCTTCCTGGCCGCGGGGCCTCCCCGGCTCGTCGCCGTCGGGCCCGGCCCCAGCGTCTCGGATGCACTCCACCCCGAGTCGCCCCTCTTCTTCGAGTTCTCCGAGAGCCTGGATCCGTCGACCCTGGAGGGCGCGTTCCGCATCGTCGACCTCGCGACGTTCCAGCCGATCCCGACGCTGCCGCCCGAACTCGTGGGGGACGGGCGCGTCGCGGTGCTCGTGCCGAACGCGAACGCAGCCTTCCTTCCGGGGCGCAGGTACCAGGTCATCTACGGCGAGGAGCCCGCGGTCCGCGACCTGAACGGCCAGGCGCTCGACGGGGTCACGGAGGAGCCGCTGATCGAGTTCGGCGTCCTCGACCCGATGGACGTCCCGACCCCGGTTGTCGTCTACACGTTCCCCAACGACTTCTCGACGAACGCCAGCGGCTCGTCGGAGTTCATCGTCGGCTTCGATCGTCCGATGAACGCCGCCACGTTCAACGGTGACACCTTCGACGTCACCGTCGACGGCCAGCCGCCCGTCGTGGATCCGGCGCCGGCACCGATCACCGTCGGCCCCGGCGGCGTGGGTGGGACGGCGACGCAGGTCTGGCGCTGGACTCCCCTCGACGGCAACGGGCGGCCGATCTCCGTGGGCTCGGACGTCCAGGTCGTCGTCAGACTCTCCTCGGGCGCGGGGCAGATCCTCGCGGAGGACGGCTCCGCCCTCCCCGTCACCGAATCGCAGTACCAGACGCTCGACGTCGGCCTGCCGCTCGCTGTCACGAAGTCACCGGGCGCAGGGGCGCCGGACGGCTTCGGTCGCGCCGACGTCTTCGGCGGCGCCCCGATCGTCGAGGTGACGCTCGCCGAGCCCGCACCCGGCGGGATCGTGGCCGACGCGTTCCTGTTCGGGAACAGTCCCAACAACCCCGAGCTCCTCCGCTCGATCGTCAGCACGGTGGACGTTCCGACCGGTGCGACGTCGCTGCAGCTCACTGCGAACGACCTCGGTCTCTTCGACGGCGCGGGCCTCGTCCAGTTCGCCGACGGCGACTTCGAGTGCGCCGTCCAGCTGCGGCGGAACGCGTTCCCGACCGGCGTGCGGCGGTTCGACGGCGATCGGACGACGCCCGAGATCGAGCGTCCGTTCTTCGACACCGTCGCGCCCGTGCTGCTCGGTCTCGGCGCGACGGGCGCGGACACGTCGATGCTGGTGTCCGACGTTCGCGACTTCGCCGCGGTCGGTCGCGCCAGCGAGCCGATCGAGTTCGCGTTCGTCGACTCCGGTCCGCTCGGGACGAACGGCGGATCCCTCGACGACCCGCCGGCCACGGCCTTCACGACGAGCATCCCCGGGACGGACGAGTCCCTGTTCATCGCCGCCCCCGTTCCCCTGGGCGCCCTCGATCCCTCCGCGGGCGGAGCGTCGTATTCGGTGACGGTCTTCGACCGCGCCGGGAACGCGGCCGAGCTGACGGCCGTCGGGACGTTCACCCAGCGCGGCGTTCTCGGGCCGGGAGGAGCGCCCACGAACTCCACCGTCACCGTTCGCGTCTACGACGAGAGGACGCTCGCTCCGATCTCGGGCGCCCTCGTGTTCAGTCACGCCGAGACCGGCGGCGCCGTCACGTTCGTGGGGCAGGCGCAGACCGACGCCACGGGGACCGCGCAGGTGCCGGGGGCGAGCGCCGGGGACACGCTGATCACCGCCGACGCGAACGGCTTCGACCTGTTCACGTTCCACGGCGTTCCCCGGGATCAGATCGACGTCCTCGTCTCGCCAGTGGGCGGAGGCCTCCTGGCGACGGTCGAGGGCACGATCTCCAGCACGTTCCCGACCGCGAACTTCTCGGGCGACAACACGATCGTCGCAGACACGCGTGCGCCGCGCCTCAGCCTGGTCTCCCAGGTCGCGCCGTGCTCGGCCGATCCGACGACCGTCACCTACCGCTGCGACTACGGCCCGGCGACGATCGTCCCGAGCCAGCTCGGCGCGTCGACGTTCTTCGCGACCCAGGACTCGATCGCGCAGACGTCGTTCAGCCCGGCCGGGTACCTGCGCGGCTTCGCGCAGCGCGGCCCGCTCGCGCCCGTTGGCCCCGGTGGGATGGCGCTCGGCGTCGACCTCGACGCCGGCGACCTGCTGCTCCTCGCGCCCCTCGCGAACCAGCCGCTGCCGACGCCGCCGGTCGTCCTCGACATCGGCGGCCTCGCCAACCTCGGCACGCTGGAGGGGAGTCCGTTCGTCACGATCGAGGGCGTCGCCGCGGGCCTCGCCGGACCCCTCGTCGTCGGCCGCGGGAACCCGTACGACCTCGCCCAGTCGACCTGGACGGTACTCGGCGCGATCGCGGGTCCGGCGGGGCCCGCGGGCGAGCTCGTGACGCGCGGTGCGATCGACCCCGACCTCTTCGTGCGCGCCAGGCTCGTCGACACCGACGGGAACCAGGTCGCGGCGCGGCCGCGCGCCTCCTCCGGGTCGGCCCAGATCGCCCCGATCGACGTTCCGCGCTTCCTGGTCCCCGGCCCCGGCGGCTCGACCGGCGGGGACGCCTACAACATCCAGATCGAGGACACCCTCCCCGACAGCGTCGGCGGCGACGGGCTCGTCCGCGTCGTCGTGACCGGGCCGGACTCGCGCAGGTGGATCCTCTGGGGCCTCGACACGTCCGACGCGGCCGGCCCGCTGCTGCTCTCGGTGCCCGAGATCGCCTCCCAGGGGGGCATGCCGCTCGCGGACGGCGCCCAGACGGCCGAGGTGCGGCTGTGGGGCGCTCCGATCGACCGCGGTCAGTTCCTCTGGAGCGACCTGGAGCGCGAGCACGAGGTCTTCGGGCGCGCCGCTCCGGTGACGTTCACCCAGGATTGACCACGAGGGCGGGTGGGCAGGCCCACGCTCGAAATCGGCGGGGTCGTTTCCGTAGCATCCGCCCCATGAAGAGCGCGAACCGCACCCTCATCGTCGTCGCGGTCCTGATCGGGGGTGGGACCGCCTGTCAGACCACGCCGCGCCTCGCCGGCCGCGACGTCGACGTCGTCGCCGACGGCCGCCAGCTGGAGGCGATCAACCCGGTCGACATCGCCGTTCTCCCGGTCCAGGTGACCGCGCCCGCCGTCAACGCGCCGACCGAGACGCTCCGGCGCGCGGCGATGAAGGGCCTCGTCCGCCGTCGCTACTCGCCGCTCGCGGCCGAGATCGTCGACGACCGCATGGCGTCGGCGGGCAGCGGCGTGGGGGCCATCGAGGCGAGCTACACCCCGGGCGACCTCGCCGAGGATGCCGTCCTCGAGGTCACGGTCCTGCGCTGGGCCGCGCCGAGCTGGGACATCCGACGGGAGGTGGACGTCGAGCTCGAGGCGCGGCTCATCGACCCGCGCGATCCGCTCGGCCCCGACCTCTGGGCGGCCCGGATCGACCGGAAGTTCTCCGCGACCAGCGGGACGACCGTGCCGGTGCCCGAGGCGCGCGCGATGCAGGAGGCCTGTGATTCGATCTTCACGGAGCTCTTCGCACAGCTGCCGCCCCGGGACCTCTCGATCGAGCTCGAGCTGGCGCCGATGCCCGTGGAGGCCGAGCCGGCCGATGGCGCGCTGGAGGAAGCCGCCTGGACCGACGACGACCCGCGATAGCGGGATTTCCCCGTCACCGCTCCCGGCCGGATCCGGCCTCGATAGACTCCCCGGCCAACGGCGCGGCATGTTCCGCACCCCAGTCGCGGTCTCCGGATCGAGCGAACGTTCCGCTCGGACGGCTCTGCGCTCGGGGCAAGTCCGCTCCCGTGTCCTCTCGCCGCCGCCGTCGCCCCTCTTCGGGGCCATGGGACACCCGGGAGCCTGCAATTCCACTCAGTTCATGGCCATCGCCGCCGTTCGCAAAGCCGAGATCATCAAGGACTTCGCCCAGGCAGACGGAGACACGGGGTCTCCCGAAGTCCAGATCGCGCTCCTCACCGAGGACATCCGCAGCCTCACCGAGCACCTGAAGGTCCACAAGAAGGACTTCACGTCCCGACGCGGACTGCTCGTGAAGGTCGGGCGGCGCACGAAGCTGCTGCGCTACCTGCGCGACCGCGCTCCCGAGCGCTACGCGTCGGTGATCGGTCGCCTCGGCCTGCGCCGCTGATCCTCTGACCGGCAGCAGACCATTCCGCGCGGACTCGTCCGCGCCTCTCCGCCCCGCGCTCGCCGCGCGGGGCACGTCGCCGTTCGTATGCGCGAGGTCGCTCGCGGCGACGACCTACGTCCACCCATTTGTTCGATAGACGACGAAGACGAAGGGGCGGATGAGCCCCACGACGACATGACGATGAAACCCACACGCGTCGAAGCGACGATCGCCGGCAGGAAGCTCACCCTCGAGACGGGCCAGGTCGCCCGCCAGGCCGGAGGCGCGGTGATCGCGACCTTCGGCGAGACGCGCTGCTTCGCCGCCGCCACCGCCGGCAAGGCCCGCGACGACATCGACTTCTTCCCGCTCGTTTGCGACTACCGCGAGAAGACCGAGGCCGCCGGCAAGATCCCCGGCGGCTTCTTCAAGCGCGAGGGTCGCCCGACGACGAAGGAGATCCTGACGATGCGCCTGATCGACCGCTCGATCC
This sequence comes from Planctomycetota bacterium, assembly GCA_039200205.1. Taxonomy (GTDB): domain Bacteria; phylum Planctomycetota; class UBA1135; order UBA1135; genus Saltatorellus. The sequence continues at coordinate 1,336 of JBCCSK010000045.1, read as the reverse complement.
GGCCAATGTTCGCGGACGGCTTCCGCGCCGAGGTCCAGGTAATGACCTCGGTGATGCAGTACGACGGATCGAACAACCCTGACGTCGTCGCGATGATCGCGGCGTTCGCCGCGATTCGGATCGCCGGGCTGCCGTTCGAGACGACGCTCGGCGCGGTCCGCATCGGGCACGTCGACGGCGAGCTCGCTGCGTTCCCGACCGACGAGGAGCGGCGCGAGAAGAGCCGGCTCGACCTCGTCGTCTCCGGGCACGAGAACGGCCTCTGCATGGTCGAGTCGTCGGCCCAGGAGCTGACCGAGGACGAGATGATCGACGCGCTCGCGAAGGCGCACGAGGTCGTCCTCCAGATCGTCGACGTCGTCAACGATCTCGTCGATCGCGCGGGCAAGCCCGTGATGGAGTTCACGGCACCGAGCGTCGACCAGGAGCTGCGCGCGCGCGTCTTCGAGTTCGAGGGCGACCTGACCGAGGCGATGCGCACGCCGGGCAAGCACGAGCGCGGCGCCGCCGCGAGCGCGGTGCGCGACAAGGTCGTGGCCGAGCTCACGGCCGGCGTCAGCGAGGACGATCTTCCGGCGCGCACGAAGGCCGTGAAGGACTTCTTCGGCGACCTGAAGAAGAAGTGCGAGCGCTCGATGATCCTCTCCGGGCGCCGCGTCGACGGCCGCGCGTGGGACGAGATCCGCGAGATCACGGTCGTGCCGAACTTCAACGAGCGCCAGCACGGCTCCGTCCTGTTCACGCGCGGCGAGACGCAGGCGCTCGTCAGCGCGACGCTCGGAACTCCGGACGACGAGCAGATCATCGACGGCGTCGAGGAGGAGTACAAGAAGCACTTCTACCTGCACTACAACTTCCCCGCCTACTCGGTGGGGGAGACGCGCCGCATCATGGGCCCGGGCCGGCGTGAGATCGGTCACGGCATGCTCGCAGAGCGCGCGCTCCAGGCCGTCCTACCGGTCAAGGAGTCGTTCCCCTACACGATCCGCGTCGTCTCCGACATCACCGAGTCGAACGGCTCGTCGTCGATGGCGAGCGTCTGCGGCGGATGCCTGTCGATGATGCTCGCCGGCGTGCCGCTGTCGCAGCCGGTGGCCGGCATCGCGATGGGTCTCGTCCAGGAGGGCAGCGACAACGCGATCCTGTCCGACATCCTCGGCTCCGAGGACCACAGCGGCGACATGGACTTCAAGGTCGCCGGCTCGGGCGTGGGGATCACCGCGCTCCAGATGGACATCAAGGTCACGGGCGTCTCGCGCGAGCTCCTGCAGACCGCGCTGGAGCAGGCCCGCCAGGGCCGGATCCACATCCTTCGCAAGATGCTGGAGGCCGTGCC
>JBCCSK010000044.1:0-23438 GCA_039200205.1 Planctomycetota bacterium | reverse complement strand
CGACTTCGCCCGTCCGCGGATCGTCGCCGTGGCGCGCGACGAATTCGCTCGCACCCGCGACGGCCGCCTCGATCTCACGCGCCTTCCACGCGCTCCAGACCACGCCGTACCGGGCGTCGGCGGCGTACTCGGCGGCCTCCTTCCCTTCGGCCTTCAGGACGCTCGCGTAGGCGGCGCGTGCCTCGTCGAACGACCCAGAGCGGAAGAGCGCCTCGCCCAAGAGGTACGACGCGGGGACGTGCAGGTAGTCGGCGTCGCCCTTGCGGACGTCCGCGAAGGCCGCGGCGGCCTCTTCGTTCTTGCCGAGCTCGAGCGAGCACTGGCCGATCCGGAAGTCGACCTCGGCTGCCTGCTCGAAGCCGTCGACGCGATCGAGCGCGCGGTAGTCGGCGAGCGATTCGTCGAACGCGCCCAGCTCGTACCGGGCGGACGCCCGGCGGTAGCGCACGGCGGCGGCGCGAGGATGTCGCGCCCGCCGATCGAGGAACTTGGTCGCCTCGCGGACGACCATCTCGTGCAGGCCGCGCTCCGCGAGCCCGGCGATGAACGCGGACTCCTCGTCCCCCTCGTCGAAGGCGACGCGTGGGGCGAACGACGGAGCGAGGACGGGGTGGGCGGAGGCGACCGGAACGGACGCGAACGCCGCGAGGGCGAAGAGAGCAGGGACGAGGGAGCCGTGCACGGAGCTCCTCCTCTTGGGCGTGATCGGAAGCGACGGGGGCGGGCGCACCGCATCGTACTCCCGGGATTCGCCCGCGCGCCTTTCGACGAATTCACGAGCGGCCTCCTCGTCTGACACGGCTCGAACGTTGAGCCGTCCGCGATCAGCTCACGAGCCTGAGCCCGAGGAACGCGGCGCCGATCGAGAGGACGACGTTGAGCAGCACGCTGAGGCCAGCCAGGCCCATGTCGCCGCGCTGGACGAGCGCGACGGTCTCGTAGCTGAACGTCGCAAACGTCGTCAGGGCCCCGAGCAGGCCGATCGCGAAGAACTCGCGGTGCACGTCCTGGACGACGCCGGTCGCGATCCACCCCGCGAGCAGGCCGATCGCGAGGCTGCCGACGATGTTCACGAGCAGCGTCCCGTACGGGAAGCTCGATCCGGCGAAGGCCAGGGAGACGCCGTAGCGCAGCGTCGCGCCCAGGAATCCGCCGGCGCCGACGAGGAGGAGGTCCCGCATCGCTCTGACGATAAGGAAGGACCCCCACCTCTCCCGAGCGGGGGTCCTTCGAATGTCCGAGCCGCTCCGCGCCCCATCCACCATCCGGTAGACCCCCGGGGCACGGTCGCGGCCTGGGGAGCCAGTGGCAATTCACGTTCCAGGCGCCTGGCGCCGGCTGGAACGGCCCGCTGGGGCTTCCCCCCACGGATCGAGAGCGATCGCGCACGGTCGACGCGCGCTTCCCTCACGGTCATCGCTCGACGGCGTCGGGCACCGGACGCGTCACTTCCCGATGAGGAAGTGGCAGACGTCGCCCTCCCGCATCGCGTAGTCCCGGCCCTCGGTCCGCAGCTTTCCAGCGGCGCGGATCGCGGCCTCGGACGCGTGCTCGACGAGATCGGGGACCGAGTAGATCTCGGCCCGGATGAAGCCCTTCTCGAAGTCGGTGTGGATCACGCCCGCCGCTTCGGGGGCCTTCGTGCCGCTCGCGATCGTCCAGGCGCGAATCTCCTTCTCGCCCGCCGTGTAGTACGTCTGGAGTCCGAGGAGCGTGTACGTGGCGCGAATGAGGCGGTCGAGCCCCAGGCGCTCGATCCCGAGGTCCTCCATGAACACGCCGCGCTCCTCGTCGTCCATGTTGCGAAGCTCGCTCTCGATGTCACCGCAGATCGCGATCCACTCGGATCCCGTGTCGGCCGCGCGCTTCGCAACCGCCTGCGCCCACTCGGACGATCCGTCGAGGTCGTCGTCCGCGACGTTCGCGACGTAGAGCATCCGCTTGGTCGTCAGCAGGCAGAGGGGCTTCAGGAGCGCCGCCTCGCGCTCGGTCCATTCGTGCGCGCGCAGGAGGTCTCCGTTCTCCAGCATCGCCTTCGCACGCTCGAACAGCGCCTTCTCCTCCAGCGAGTCCTTGTCGCCGGACCGCGCCTTCTTGGCGACCCGTTCGATCGCGCGATCGACCGTGTCGAGGTCGGCGAGCGCGAGCTCCAGCTCGATGACGTCGATGTCCGCGAGCGGATCGACCGGCTCCTCGCGGACGACCTTCGAGCCGCCGAAGCACCGCACGACGTGCATGATCGCGTCGGTCTCGCGGATGTTGGAGAGGAACTTGTTGCCGAGCCCCTCGCCCTTCGACGCGCCGGCGATCAGGCCCGCGATGTCGACGATCTTGACCGACGCCGGGATGACCTTGTCGGTCTCGATGAAGCCGTGGATCGTGTCGAGGTTCGGATCCGGAACGGCGGCGACCGCGACGTTCGGCTCGATCGTGCAGAAGGGGAAGTTCCCCTCCTGGGCGCCAGCCGCGGTCAGCGCGTTGAAGAGGGTGCTCTTCCCGACGTTCGGGAGCCCGACGATGCCGCAGGAGACGCTCATGAGGGCGAAGAGGTTAGCGTCCGCGCGCCATCGCGTCGCCCCGCGCTCCGGGCGCCTGGTCCGGGTCCTTAGACCAGCGCGACGCAGTCGATCTCGACCAGGACGTCCTTGGGGAGCCTCGAGACCTGGACCGTCGCACGGGCGGGCGGCTCGAAGCCCTCGAACGCCCTGCCGTAGATCTCGTTGACGATCCCGAAGTCGTCCATGTCGTGCAGGTAGATCGTGCACTTCACGGCGCGATCGAAGCCGGACCCGGCGGCCTCGAGGACGGCGCCGAGGTTCTTCATCACCTGCTCGGCCTGGTCGGCGACGTCGCCGGTGACGATCTCCATCGTCTTCGGGTCGAGGGCGATCTGACCGGAGCAGTGCACGAGCCCGCCGGCCACGATCGCCTGGTTGTACGGGCCGATGGCGTCGGGGGCGTTCGGAGTGTGGACGGCGGTGCGTTCGGACATCGAGGAAGAGTCGGGGTCGGATCAGAAGCGGCCGGCGAGCGCGCGCACGACCGCCGGCGGGACGAAGGGCGAGAGGTCGCCGCCGAGACGCGCGATCTGGCGGACGAGCGTGCTCGAGACGTGGGAATGGGCGGGCGACGAGAGGAGGAGCACCGTCTCGAGCTCGGGCGCCATCGCTCGATTCGTCAGTGCCAGCTGCCGTTCGTACTCGAGGTCGGCAGCGCTGCGAATCCCGCGCACGACCGCGGTTGCGCCGAGCCTGCGGGCGCCGTCGACGAGGAGCCCGCCGAGGGCGACGACGTCGACGTGTTCGAGGTGCGCGGTCGCCTCCTCCAGGAGCGCGACGCGCTCGTCCACTCCGAGGACGTGCTGCTTGTCGTGGTGGGCGGCGACCCCGATCGTGAGGCGATCGAAGAGCGTCGCTGCGCGCTCGACGAGGTCGAGATGACCCAGTGTCACGGGGTCGAACGTGCCTGGGAAGAGAGCCCTGTGTTCCACGTGTCCGGCCATCGCGGAGGCGGAGTCTACTCGCTCGACGCGCTTTCACGGTCCCCCGGCGCAACCGGCTGTTCCCCCGCTCGTCGGTCCCATCGATGGACCTGTCCGATCGTCGAGCCCCAGAGCTCCCCGCCGTTCGCGCTCCGGCGCCTGCGCTCGCGGCAGCCGGCGCGCTGGCGGTCGGCTCGGCGATGGGCGCGGTCGTGGCGGGACGTGCAGAGGGGACACCGCTCGAAGCGGGGGCCGCGGCGTTCGTCGCGCTCCTCGGGCTCGTCGCCGCCTGGACCTTCGCGCCGCGGAAGCGCCGCTTCCCGTCGCGAGCTGTCCTCGTCGGCCTCGCGCTCGCAGCGCTGGCCGCCGCTCGCGTCGCGGCCGCCGGCGTTCCGGCAGTGGAGAGCGCGGGGCCGGGCCCCGCGGGCGACGTCGTCTCCACCCGGCGGGCGCCGCGCGGCGGTGCGCGGGGAACGGAGTCCTGGGACCTCGGTCCGACGGGCGAGGTCGCGACGCTCCGGGCGCCCGCCGGCGTCCTGCGCGCGGCAGAGGTCGCGCGCGTCCTCGCGAGCGCCGAACGACCCGCCCGCGCGCGCGGAATCGGCGAGACGGCTGGGCGACCGCTCCCCCGACGCCCTCGCGCGGACGAGATCGTCCGGATCGCGCCGTCGCCCAGCCCGCACCGAGCGTCGCGCGATCGACCGCTCGCGTCCCTCCGGGAAGCCGGAATCGAACGCTGTCTCGCGCACCCCGAGCGCGCGACGGCCGGTCTGCTGGCCGCGCTGCTGTTCGGCGCGCCAGCGCACCTCCCGTCAGGAACCGCCGATCTCTTCACGCGGACGGGGACGCGACACCTCCTCGCACTCTCCGGCTTCCACGTCGGACTGCTGGGGGTCCTGATCGCGCTGCCGCTCGCGCGCCTCGGCTGTGCACTGTTCGCACTCGGCGCCGGCCTCGCCGGCATCCGCGCCCGGCCCGATCCGGCCCTCGCGACGGCGATGCTCGCTCTGCTCTTCGTGCCACTCGCCGGCTCGGGAGCACCCGCGACGCGCGCGGCGATCGCGCTTTCGTTGGCGCTGATCGCGCCGCGAGCGGGACGCCGTCCCCACGGCGCCAACCTCCTCGGGGTCGCGCTCGCGATCGAAATCGCACTCGACCCCCGCGCGCCCCTGCGGCCCGGCCTCCAGCTCTCCTACCTCGCGACCCTCGCGCTCGTGCTCGCGGCCCCCCGAGCCTGCCGCAGGGCGCTCCAGGCGCTTCCGAACGCAGGACGCGTCCGTCGGACGTCTCGCTCCGGACGGGTCCGCCCCGCCCTGGCCCGCGCGCTCACCGAACGAGCGATCCAGGGCCTCGCGATCGGCGTCACCACGTCGGTCGTCGCCTCTGCGGCGACGCTCCCGATCGTCTGGGCCTGCTTCGGCGAGTGGAGCCCGGTGGGGCTCGTCGCCACGCCGCTCGCGACCGCACCGCTCGTCGTCCTCGTCGGCGTGGGCTGGCTCTGGCTGGTCGCGCCGTTCGCGCTCGGCGAGCAGACCCTCGCGCTCGCGTCGTCGACCCTCCTCGGAACTCTCCGGCTCGCGGACGCGGTGCCCGGCTCGCCCCTCGCCCTCCCCGATCGTCCGATCCTTGCGCTCGCGGCCGGATCGACGCTGATGCTCGTCGCCCTCGCCCACCCGTCGGGCCGCGCCGTGGGCATCTCTCGCCGCGCTGGCGCGGGGGTGTTCGCTGCACTGCTCGCCCCGTGGCCGTTCGGCGCCGCGGGCACGATCGTGCGCCCCGTCAGGCCTCGAACGCTCGAAGTCCACGTGCTCGACGTCGGCGACGGAACGTGCGCGATCGTACGGGCCCCGCGGTCGCCGACTTGGATCCTCGACGCCGGCTCCCGAGATCGCATGGGTGTCGGCGTCGATGCGGTCGGGCCGACGCTCCGGAGCCTCGAGGTCGGGCGGACGCGACTGGCGCTGTCCCACGACCACGCCGACCACGCGCGCGACCTCCCGTGGACCGCGCGTCGCTGGCCTCCCGACCTCTGGGTCGGACCGCGCCCGACGACGCGGGAGCCCGTCGAGGTCTTCGTCGACCCCCTGAACCGCGTTCGGCGCGTCCAGCCGGATCCGGGCGTCGTACGACTCACGGAACCGAGTGCGCCGCTGGACGTCCGCGCGGTGTGGGGAGGCGACTTTCCGGGGAACGAGGGATCGGCGCTCCTCGACGTCCGCTGGCGGTCGGCGGACGGAAGGGCCTTCCGGGCGGTGCTCTCCGGGGACGCGGAGGCCCACGGCCTGGCGGCCATGCTGCTCGGCGACGAGGACGGGCCGTGGCTCGATGCCGGACCCGTCGACCTGCTCCTGCTCCCCCACCACGGCTCGGACTCGCCCGAGCTCGGTCCGCTCCTCGACCACCTTCGTCCGCGAGCGGCCGTCGTGAGCGCGAGCGCGCCGCCGCCCGCGGCCGGTGAGCTCGCGCGCCGCGGGATCCCTCTCCACACGACCGGACGCTCCGGGACGCTCTTCTGGACCCCGTGAAGCCGCCGGCAGCGACGCCTCCGCCCGGGGTCGCGGACCTGGCGTCGACAGAATCCAAACGGGCGAGCGTCACCTGAGCCCCCGATGTGATTAGGTCGGGAGTGGCCCGGCGCCCATCCGCCGGACCGGAACGCGGCGTTGAATCGCCGATACGACATGCTGCACCTCGTCTCCCTCTGCCTCCTCGCAGCGTCCCCGAGCGTCGGTGAGCACACGGCCGACGGCTGCTTCGTGGCGCCCGCCTCGTCCCCGCAGGAGGCGCGCGCGGCCTCCGACGACGTCGTCGAACGGCCCCGGCGCCGCATCGTCGTCCTGGAGGGCGGCGGGGTCCTCCGCGGTCTTTCGCGACAGGTCGCCAGCGGCGACTGGGAGGTTAAGGGGCGCGGCGGCTGGACCGACGTCCCGGAGCGAGCGATCGCGTCGGTCGAGCTCGAGAGGGAGATCCTCGACCGCTTCGAAGAGCGGCGCGACGACGACGAGATGTCGCCCGCGGATCTCGTCGAGTGGACGTTCGACGCCGGTCTGTTGAAGGAGGCCTTCCAGCTCGGCGATCGCCTGCTCGCCGAGCACCCGCGCGACAGCGACCTGCGAGCGGTGTGCGCGAACGCGAGCCGGTTCGTCGCCGGGATGCCGGACCGTGGCGCCGACGACGAGCTCGATCGACTTCGAGACCTCGGCTCGCTCGGGTCGCCGGTCGTGCGCGAGGCCGTTGTCGCAAGACTGGTCACGGCGGCTCCGCGCGCCGAGGTCCTCGCGGCACTCCAGGAGGATCTGCGCTCCCACCGCGCGACGCGACGGACGTTCGCGATGATGGCCCTCGGGCGACTCTTCCCGAACGAGGACCCGCGCGCACTCCTCCTGCACTCCGTCTACGACCCGGCGGAGGATGCGCGCGCCGAAGCTGCGCGCGCGCTCGCCGAGATGGGCGCCCTGGAGGTCGCCGCGCCGCTCGTGCGCGCGCTCGACTCGAAGAGCCCCCGGGTCCGGACCCGCGCCGCCGAAGCCCTCGGGCACACGGGCGAGGACGCGTTCGTCGCGCCGCTCGTCGATCGTCTCTACACGCTGTCGCGCCCGACGCCGCAGTCGGGCGGCGGAGGCGCGGGGCCTCCCCACGCGAACATCTTCGTCGGTCGCCAGAGGGCGTACGTCCAGGACTTCGACGTGGAGGTGGCGCAGTTCAGCGCGGTCGCCGACCCGGTGATCAACACGCTGCTCGAGGGCAGCGTCCTCGACGTCGGCGTCATCGGCGTCGACCAGATCGTCGAGGTCCGCGTCGAGCGTCGCGCCGTGCGCGGAGCCCTCGGGCGGATCACCGGCCAGGACTTCGGATCGAGCTCCAAGGCCTGGCTCGAATGGTGGGAGGACGACGCGTCACTCCCCTACCGGGACGGGCCGACCGACGGTCGGCGCGGAGACCCGCGGAAGTGATCTGCGCAGCGCCGATCTCCGCTCGTCGAAGGAAGGACGGCGCCCCGCCTTCCTCCCGGGCGGGACGCCGGGCCCGCGTAGATCCCGCGGAGCCGCGCCTCTAGCCAGCGCACCCGTGCGGGTTGCGCCCCGCGCTCCACGCTGATTCGGGCCTCGGAAGCTCGGGTCCGGCGCACGAGTTCGACGCCCTGGGTGTCGACTCCGATGACGAGGTCGGGCTAGGGTGCGCGCGATGTCGAACGGGGGGAGCACGCCCGCGCTCCGCGTCCGCGAGCTTCGCAAGCGCTACGGTGCGACCGAGGCCGTGCGCGGCATCGACCTGACGGTCGAGCGAGGGCAGGTCTACGGCCTGCTCGGCCCCAACGGGTCGGGCAAGACGACGACCCTCTCGTGTGCGCTGGGGCTGCTCGCGCCCACGTCGGGATCGATCGAGGTCCTCGGAGAGCCGGCCAACAAGCTCTACAGGACCCGCGGTCGCGTCGCCTGCGTCTTCGACGTGCCGGCGCTGCTTCGCGGACACAGCGTCGCACAGAACCTCGACTACCAGGCGCGCCTTCGAGGCCACTCGGGCGGTCGGTCGATGGAGGACGCGCTTTCGCGGGTCGGGCTCCCGGGCTTCGAGTCCCGTCGCGCGGGCGGCCTCTCCCTGGGCCAGGAGAAGCGCCTGGCGATCGCGGGTGCGATCATGGGTTCGCCGGAACTCGTCGTCCTGGACGAGCCGCTCTCCGGCCTCGACCCCATGGGCGTGCGAGGGATGCTGGCCCTGCTCGAGGAGCTGGCGACGGACGGTCAGACACTCGTTCTCTCGAGCCATCGCCTCCACGAGATGCAGGAGGTCCTGACGCACGCCGCGGTGATCCTCGACGGCGAGGTGATCCGCGAAGCCCCGCTCGAAGCCTTCCTGGGTCGCGTGGGCACGTGGCACGTCCGCGTTCGGGACGAAGCGGCGGCCCGCGCCGCGATCGAGCCGCTCGGCGAGCTCGCGGAACGGCCGGACGCCGAAGGCCGGCTCCTGCTCGAGGCGCCGGGCCGCGGGGGCGACGAGGTCGTCGGCGCGCTCGTCCGCGGCGACGCAGGCGTCCTGCACTTCGCCGAAGCGCGGGTCGGCCTCCAGGCGTCGTTCGAAGCGCTGGTCGACGAGCGGAGGAGTGCGAAGGCCTCTGCCGCGGGGGCCTCTGCCGCGGGGGCCTCTGCTGCGGGGGACTCTGCTGCGGGGGACTCTGCCGCGGGGGACTCTGCCGCGGGTCCACCGGGAGGTCGCTCGTGAGCGGTGCGCTGCGCGTCTTCCGCGCCGAGGCCATGCGGATGCTGACGTCCCGCGCCGCGTGGACCGGAGCGCTCGCCGTCGCGCTCGTTCCCGTCCTGCGCGTGTGGGCGACGGTCGTGGCCGACCGGACGCGTTCGCTCGAACGGATGGCCAGCGGCGGCGAACCGCTCGGGCTCAGCGAAGGCACGGGCTGGGCGATGCTCGTCGACGGGTGGCGCGCCGGCCTGATCCTCGGCACGGCCCTCCTGCTGGTCCAGGCCGCGCGCTCCCTCGCGGGCGATCGCGAGACCGGCGTCCTGCGGCTCGCGGTGACGCGCTCCGCGTCCCGGGCCGGCGCGATCGTCGGTCGCGCCCTCGTGGGACCGCTGCTCGTCGCGATCCTCCTGGCGGTCTCGGGCCTCGCGGCCTACCTCGCCACGCGGGCTCTCGGCGGCGACTTCGGCGACCTCGTCGAGGACGACTTCACGATCTTCACGGCCGACGAGGTCCGCGTCGAGCTCGGACGAGCCCTCGTCGTCGTGACCCTCGGCCTCGTCGCGGTCCACGCGTTCGGGCTGTGGATCTCCTCGATGGCGCGCGGCCCGGTCCTGGCGCTCGCGGGCTCCCTGGCGGCCCTGCTGCTGTGGGACGTGTTCAAGGGCGACGTCGGTGAGCCGAAGTGGACCGTCTTCGCCTCGCACGCTCCGACGTTTGCGGACGGGTCCGCGATGGCCGAGATGGCGGGGTTCGCCCGGGGGTACTCCGACGCTGGTCTGCCTGAAGTCGTTCAGAACATGGGCATGGTGCTGTGCCCGCTGGAGGCCGTCCTGTTCGTCCTGCTGGCGTGGGTCCTCCTACGCCGCAAACCCCTCTGACGGCACTGGCCCCCCTGGGTGTGGTCGCTCGGAGGCCATGCTGGGAGCGGGTGGGGACTTAGGGTTCGCCAAGCCGCGAATCGGGCTCCGATCGTCGCAATCGAACCGGCTTCGGAGCGTTCGGACGACCCGACCACACCCAGGGGGGCCAGTGCCGGATGTAAACTGCGTTTCACCTCGAGGGGGGTCCCCGCGCTGGAACCGAAGCGCATCTCCGTTCACGATGGGAGCGATGTCCGCCCTCGACGTCCGCTGCCGCTCCGACGTCGGTGCGCTCTTCCTCGCCGCGGTGCTCGCCCTGTGCAGCGCCGCGTGCCAGAGCGCGCCCGACCGAACGATTCCCGATCCGCTCCCGGAGACGCTCGAGTGGGCGCTCCCCGAGGCCGACGGCTCGGCGTTCCTCGGACTCGAGGTCCGTGAGAACGACTCGGGGTCGCTGGAGGGTCTCTCCTTCGATCCGGGCGTTCGAGTGCACTCCGTGGTCGAGCGCTCCCCCGCCGAGGCGGCGGGGATCCGCGTCGACGACGTCATCCTGAGCCTCGACGAGGTCGAGCTCGCCGTCCCCGACGACCTCCGGGCCATCCTCGACGAAGCCCAGGGAGGCGACCGGGTGACGCTCGCCGTCCAGCGAGGCAACACGGTGTTCGACGTCGACCTGGCCCTGGAGGGTGGCGCGACGACGGGCGCCGCCGCGGCCCAGGAGCGCTTCGTTCTCGACCCGGCTCGGACGCGAGGCGCATGGGGCACCGACCGCGGAGCCGTGCTCGTCGCTCGGGCCGAGGACGGGCCCGTGGGAGACCTCCCGCTGGGGACGCGCGTCGTGGCCCTCGACGGGAGCCCGATCGTGTCGGGGCGCGGCCTCGTCGCACGGCTGGTCGCGCTGGCACCGGGTACGCAGGTGGACCTGACGGTCGAGACGCCCGGCTCGGGCGCGCGCGACGAGCGGATTCGGCTGCTCGACGAGGGGCGGCGAACCACGCGCTTCTCCATCCCGATCCTCGCCACCTACGACGCGACGCCGGACCGGACTCGCGAGTCGTTCGTGCTGCTCGATCTCTACGTCATCTCGCTGTTCCGCTACCAGCGGGAGGGCAACGAGAAGCGCTGGAGCATCCTGCGCTTCTTCCAATTCTCCAGCGGCGTCGGGGAGCTCGAGGAATGATCGGTCTCGCGCTGCTCCTCGCGGGCCTTGGCGGCGAGGCCTCGTACGTCGATGCGTCCGTGCGTGTCGACGGCACCCTCCTCGACTGGCACTTCGTCGACGTCGAGGGCGACGGGAAGAACGAGCTCGGCGTCGCGATCCGCACGCCGCGCGGTCGTCGCGAGCTGCACCTCTTCCGCACGTCGCCGACGTCGATCGAGCGCGAGCCGTACCGGAAGATCCCGATCCTCGACGACATCATCGCCTGGACGTTCGCGGACGTCCGCCCGGACCTCGCAGGACGCGAGCTCGTCCTGCTGACGCGGCTCGGCGCGTGGTCGTTCGACCCGCGCAAGACCGGTTATCGGGACAACATCGCCAAGCTCTGCGAGACGGAGCTCCTCTACGACGTCCCGAGCCCGCGCGCGCTGCCGTACTGGAGCTACGTCGTCGAAGGAGGGAGGAACGGCGACGCACTGCTCCTCCCGCAGCGGACGGGCTTTTCGATCTACGGACCCGTCGAACGCGCGTCGGACGACGCCCTGCCCTTCGGACCGATCGCAACCTTCCGCGCACCGCGAGAGATGACGCCCATCGATCCGGAGGACGTCCAGCGTCGCCAGGACGAGGCGCAGCGCAACAGCGAACGTCGCAGCGAGCGCTTCTCGCTGACCATCGGCGACGCCTTCCGTCCCTTCCTGGGGCGCGAGGTCGGCGAATCGCTCGTCGACGACTCGGTGCGTCTCCAGGCCCCAGCCTTCGTCGACCTCGACGGCGACGGGCGTCGCGACATGCTGCTGCTGGACGGTGACCGCCTCAGCGTGCACATGGCGAGCGCAGACGGGATTCCCGAGCGGCCCACGCGCGTCGAGACGCTACCCGACTACCTACGCCACGACGAAAGGCGCGCGGCGCTGCGCCTCGTCGATATCGACGGGGACGGCCGCGAGGACGTGCTGGGCGTCTGGAACGAAGAGACGGACGCGATCGAGAACGGCCAGTGGCGCATCTACGTCATGCGCGCGACGAAGGACGCGCTCCTGCCCGCGAAGCCGACGCAGGTCCTGCGCTTCGAAGCGGGGACGCTGTACGCGACGGTCGCGGACGTCGACGGCGACGGGCGCCCCGATCTCGCGCTGCGCAACTTCGACTTCCCGAGCATGATCGACACGGTGACGGGGATCGAGTTCCGCTACTCCCAGCTCCTCTACCTCGGGACGAAGCGGGGCGTGTTCGACCGTCGTCCGGCGCTGAAGAAAGAGCGCGTCTACGACGAGGAGAGCGTCCAGCAGATCATCTCGAAGAAGGTGCTGCAGCTCGACTGCAGCGGGGACGGGATCGCGGACCTCGTCGAGGTCGACCTGTACGGACGCGTGGGCGTGCGTCGGCTGCGCCGGGACAGCTCTCTGTTCGGAGGGACGACCTGGCAGCTCGACGACGGGTACTGGAAGCAGTACGCGTCGCGCGGATCGGTGGACTCGCTCCAGGTCGTCGACCTGAACGGCGACGGTCTCGGCGACATCGTGAGCGCGTCCAGCTCGGTCCTCGCCATCTATCTCTCGAAGCGACGCTGAACGATGGGCATCGAGATCCTCCTCCTCGCAGCACTGCCGCTCGCTCCCCAGATGGACGGGACCGTCTCCGTCTCGGAGGCGAGCGCCGTCGTCGAAGGCGCCGACTCGGGCGACATCGTCGAGACGCGCGTCGCGGTCCCCCGACACTCGACGACACTCGCGCTCCGCGACCTCACCGGGGACGGGCGCATGGAGCTCCTCTCCTTCTCGCCGCGCGGCGTCCTCGTCCGGAAGCTGCGCGACACGGGCGCCTACGACGAGATCGGCGCCCTGCGTCAGTGGCCGAGCACCAGCGTGGGATGGGACCTCGCCGACCTCGACGGCGACGGCCGCGACGAGCTCCTCTACGTGGCGGACGGGAGGACGTTCGTGCGCCAGGGATTCGACGCGGAGAACGGGTTCGAGGCGCCGCAGGAGCTCGTCGAAACGGGGACGTACCTCCCGGCGGGGATCGCCCGGGTGCCGTTCGCGCGTGACATCGACGAGGACGGTCGACTCGACCTCGTCCTGCCCGGCCCGGGCCGCTTCCACCTGCGACTGAACCGCGGGCCGGACCGGGACGACGCGACACGCGTCGCGTGGTCCACCCCGGTCGAGGTCGACTACGAACCTGCGATCAACTACAGCCTCGGCGATCCGCAGCGCCTCTCGTCGACGTTCGGCCAGCGCGTCCGCGTGCCCTGGTTCCAGATGAAGGACGTCGACGGCGACGGCCGGCCCGACCTCGTCTCGACGACCTTGGATCGGGTGGCGTTCCACCTCGCGCGGCCCGAGATCGACGCGCTGCCGTCGTGGGAGCTCGACCTCTCGGCGCTCAAGAACGACGTCAGCGCGAGCGACATCGACCTCGACAACCTCCTCGGTGCCGTCAGCGGCTTCGCGCAGTACCGGACGGAAGATCTCGACGGGGTGCCGCCGAACGACCTGATCATCGGATCGGAGGGGACGTTCAAGGTCTACCTGGGCGGCGCTGCCACGGGCCCGGTCGCAAAGCCCGACCAGGTGCTCAAGGCGAGCGGCAACGTCCTCTACTTCTTCGTCCGCGACGTCCTGGGCGACGATCTTCCGGACCTTCAGATCGCGCGCGGCGAGCGAATCTCGCTCGCTCAGCTGCTGAAGTACCTCGTCGTCCCGGGCCAGCTCGACTTCGACGTCTTCACGTACGAGAACGAAGGCGGCACGTTCGCGAGTCGTCCGACGAAGCGCACGACGCTCGCCGTTCGCGTGCCTCGGCTCTTCAGCCTGATGAAGGACTTCGACGAGGTCGCTGACGAGCTCGAGGCCCAGTGGGACATCCCCGCCCGCCGGCTGGACTGGAACGGCGACGGCCGAGAGAACGACATCGTCGACGTCGAGGGCGGCGTCCTGAAGATCTTCGAGAACTGCGCCCCGGAGGAGCAGCGGTTCGAGAACCTCTCGCTCTTGAACGGCAGCGACGCGTTCATCGAGCAGGTCTGGCTCCAGGACCTCGACCGGCTCGACGACGGCGGCGAGAGCGTGATCGATCTCGGCGAGATCGAGGCCTTTGCGATCTCCCCGGGCAAGGTCCTGCGCGACGCGACGCGCGGGCGAGAGCCGTCCGTGACGGTCCCCGTCTGGAACGGCAAGGACGACCGCGAGAGCCGCGCGATCGACCTCGACGGGGACGGGCTGCTCGACCTCGTCACGGTGGTCGACGGCGATGAGGGGCTGCAGGTGCAGTTCCTCGTTCGCCGTGGTCGCTGACGACGAGCCGCGCGCGTGGGCTCGCGCGGCGGGATGCCCAGACTGCCTGTCCAAGCGCGCACCCCTCGGCATCTTCCCAGTCCAGCGACTCTCATTGCAGGACATCCCACCTCGAATGTCGTCGAGTTCGGAATGGGTCGCTCACGCGTTGGGACCGGCAGGGGCCAAAACGGCTGCGTAAGAGTATGTTGTTGGCGCGGCACGGACGCGACGGCGCCAATTGCGGCAACCGGCGCGCGGCCTTCCCCACTCCCTGTTCCCGATCTCTTTCTCACTCTCCATGAGCTTCAAGACTTCCTTCCTGACCGCGACGATCAGCGTCGCGGTGGCTGGCGTGGCCTACGGCCAAGACGAATGCGCGACGGCGACCGCTGCGGTCGGCGGCGGCGTCCCCACGGCCTTCGATACCAGCACAGCGACCACGAGCCCCGAGGCGTGGCCTTGCGCGCTCGGTGGCAGCGACATCTGGTTCACCTACACGCCGACGACGAGCGGCGGCTCCGTGACGGTCTCGCTTTGCGGCTCGACCTACGACACCGCCGTCGAAGGCTTCAGCGGCACGTGCGGTTCGCTCACCTCGCTCGGCTGCAACGACGACTCCTGCGGACTCCAGAGCGAGCTTCAGTTCGGTCCGACCGCCGCGGGCACCCCGCTGTACTTCCGGATCGGCGGCTTCAACGGCGCCAATGGCACGGGCACCTACACCGTGACGGAGAACCCTCCGGGCATGGGCGCGGACGAGTGCTCGGGGGCTGTCGCCCTCACCTCCGGCGCCGCCGTGGCGTTCGATACGGCCAGTTCGACGACCAGCGCCCCCGGCTGGGCCTGCGCGCTCGGCGGCGGCCCCGACCTTTGGTACTCGTACACGACGACGATCGCGAACGGGCTCCTTTCGGTCGAGACCTGCGGATCCTCCTACGACACGGCGCTCGAGATCTTCGAGGGCACGTGCGGAGGCCTCACGCTGCTCCAGTGCAACGATGACTTCTGCGGCCTGCAGAGCGGCGTCAGCACGCTGACGGGCGCGGCCGGCACGACCTACTTCATCCGAGTCGGCGGATTCAACGGTTCCGCTGGCGCAGGCACGATCCTCGCCAACGAGACCGCCAGCCCCTGCAACGGACCGGACGACTCCTTCGAGCCGAACGACACGTGCCCGACCGCTTCGGTCATCGCCCCGGGCAGCTACACGGGTCTCTTCGCGAGCACGACGGCTCCGGACTTCTACGAGATCACGCTCCAGCCGTTCGATCAGCTGACCGTGACGGTCGTCGACACGCTGAACGAGGACCTCGACCTCAACACGTTCGACGGCGCGTGCGCCCTGGACACGTTCTTCAACACGGACGGGTTCACGGTCACGAACTTCACGGGCGCCCCGCAGGTCCTTCGCTACGAGGTCTTCCTCGATCCGGGCTTCTCGGGCGTCGGCTGCCTGAACTACGACATGGACGTCATCGTTGCGACGGATCCGTGCTCGACGTTCATGGACGACGGCTTCGAGCCCAACGACGACTGCTCGTCGGCGACGGGCCTCGGTGACGGCACCTACCCCGGCCTCGGGATCCTCGGTACCAACAACGACCACTTCGCGGTGGGCGTGGACGCTGGTGCGACCCTCGACGTCGGCATCTCCTTCATCGACGCCAACATGGACATGGATCTCTACCTCTGGGATCCGAACGTGATCTGCGGCACCGACATCGCCGGTGAGGGCATCGGCGTTGGCGAGCTGGCCGTGGGCTTCTCGGCGTCCGACGACGAGACGATCTCCTACACCAACAACACCGGCTCGGCTCAGTCGCTGATCGTCGAGGTCACCCGCTTCGATCTCGACACCAACGGCTGCTCGAACTACGACCTCGTCATCTCCGGCTCGAACGGAATGGGCGGCGGCGGCCTCGGCATGCGCTACTGCATGGCGAACGCCAACTCGACCGGCAACGCCGCGCAGATCTCGGCGGCTGGCTCGGCGCTCGTCTCGGACAACGACGTGACGCTCACGACGACGGACATGCCGACGTTCGCCTTCGCGTTCTACCTCGCGTCCACGGTCCAGGGCTTCGTCCCGAACCCCGGCGGCAGCGACGGCAACCTGTGCCTCGCCGGCCAGATCGGTCGCTACGTCGGTCCGGGCCAGATCCAGAACTCCGGCGCCGCCGGCGAGGTGTCCCTCGTCATCAACCTGGACATCATCCCGAGCCCGATGGGCCCGGTGATGGCGATGCCGGGCGAGACCTGGAACTTCTCGACCTGGTTCCGCGACACCAACATGAGCGGCACGACGTCCAACTTCTCGGACGGCGTCTCGATCATGTTCAACTGATCGTCGCTGGCGCGACGGCGTGAGCGGGTTCTCCCGACTCGCGCCGCCCGCGCAGGATGGACGCGCCCCCGGGCCTGCTCTTCACGGAGCGGGCTCGGGGGCGCGCCTCGTTGTGCGCCTGCAAGTCGTTCGGAAGCAGGTGGCGTCGAGGCCGAATGGACTCGGACGCACTACGCTGGAGCGGCGAGCAAGATCGCCCTTCGCTCGATCTCGCGGCGCTCGCATCCCCATTCAGCGCTCGCCCCCCCCAGCCTTGTCTCGCTCGATGAACGTCAAGACCCTCTTCCTCGCCGCGACGATCGGCACTGCAGCGACCGGCGCAGCCTACGCCCAGGACGAGTGCGCGAGCGCGACGGCTGCGATCGGCGGATTCGTTCCTATCGACTTCGACACCAGCGGCGCGACCGACAGCCCCGAGCCGTGGCCCTGCGCCGTCACCGCCGGAAGCGACATCTGGTTCAGCTATACGCCGACCTTCACCGGCGGTTCGGTCACGGTCAGTCTCTGCGAGTCGGACTACGACACCGTGCTCGAGGGCTTCAGCGGGACGTGCGGTGCGCTCGTTTCGCTCGGCTGCAGCGACGACCTCTGCGGTGACCGGAGCTTCCTCGAGTTCGGCCCGACGGTGGCCGGCACTCCGCTGTATCTCCGTATCGGCGGCTTCGACGGCGCGTCGGGGACCGGGACATACAGGCTCCTCGAAACGGCTCGGAACCAGGGCGGGGACGAGTGCAACACCGCCGCGGTTCTCACCTCGGGTTTCGGTAGCACGTTCGACACGGATAGCGCGACGCTCAGCCCTCCCGCCTGGTCGTGCGTGAGCTTCACCGACAAGGACGTCTGGTACTCGTACACGACGACGACCGCGGACGCGCTCCTCGACGTCAAGGTCTTCGGGACGGGCTCCGCAGGACTCGAGATCTTCGAAGGCCCGTGCGGAAGCCTCACGCTGCTCGAGTGCGACGCATTTGGACTCATCGAGACGGGCGTCCTCACCGGTGCGGCCGGCACGACCTATTTCATCCGCGTCGGAAACGCTTTGGGCGCAGCGAATGGCACTCTCTTCGTCACCGAGATTGCCAGCCCGTGCAGCGTGCCGGACGACTCCTTCGAGCCGAACGACGCGTGCACGCAGGCGTCGATCGTCGCCCCCGGGTTCTACGTCGGCCTCTTCGCGTCGACCTCGTCCCCCGACTTCTACGAGATCACGCTCCAGCCGTTCGACGAGCTGACCGTCATTCTCGTCGACCCCATCGTCGAGGACCTCGACATCAGGACGTTCGACGCGTCGTGCAACCTCGACACGGCGTTCCTCGGGGACCAGATCACGGTGGTGAACCTCTCGGGCGCTCCTGAGGTCTTCCGCTACGAGGTCTTCGTCAATCCGAATTCCCCAGGGTTTGGGTGCTTGACCTACAACATGAACGTCGTCGTCACTCCCGACACGTGCGCGACGTTCGTGGACGACACCTTCGAGCCCAACGACGACTGCGCTTCGGCCACGGCCCTCGGTGACGGGACCTATCCCGGCCTCGAGATCATCGGCGACAACAACGACCACTTCGCGGTCGGAGTCGACCCTGGCGCGACCGTGAGCGTCGAGATCTTCTTCGCGCACGCCGAACTCGACCTCGATCTCTACCTCTGGGATCCGAGCGTGATCTGCGGCACCGACGTCGCGGGCCAGGGCCCCGGGACGGGCGCTCTGGAGGTCAGCAGAACGGAGACCGACAACGAGTCGATCAGCTACACCAACAGCACCGGCGTGGCGCAGGACCTCGTGTTCGAGGTCACCCGCGACGATCTCAACGTGAAGCGCTGTGCGAACTACGAGCTCGTCATCTCTGGCTCGAACGGGACGAGCGTGGGGAGCCTCGGCCAGCGCTACTGCGCGGCGAACGTCAACTCCACGGGCGCTGCCGCCCGGATCTCCGCGGCCGGCTCGGGATTCGCCTCGGACAACAACGTGACTCTATCGACGACGGCGATGCCGACGTTCACCTTCGGGTTCTACCTCGCCTCGAGGATCCCGGACTTCGTCCCGAACCCGGGCGGCAGCGACGGCAATCTGTGCCTCGGCGGCTCGATCGGCCGCTACGTCGGACCGGGCCAGGTCCGGAACTCCGGCGCTGTCGGCGCGGTGTCCCTCGTGATCGACCTCACGAGCGTTCCGAGCCCGACCGGCCCGGTGGCGGTGATGCCGGGCGAGACCTGGAACTTCACGACCTGGTTCCGCGACGCCAACACGAGCGGCACGACGTCCAATCTGTCGGACGGCGTCTCGATCCTGTTCTTCTGATCGTCCCTGGCGCGGCCGCGTGAGAGGGTCCTGCCGACTTGCGCTGCCCGCCCAGGGTCGACGCGCCCCCGGGCCCGCTCTTTCCGGAGCGAGTTCGGGGGCGTGCCTCGTCGTGCGTCTGTCGTTCGTTCGGACGAGGGTAACTTCCAAGCCGAATTGACTCGGACGCACTACCCTGTCCCGGGGCACTGGAGGGGAGAGCAAGATCCCCTTCGATCGATCTCGCGGCGCTCGCACCTTCCATCTTGCGCTCGACCTCCCAGCCTCGTTTCGCTCGATGAACTCCAAGACTCTCTTTTTCACCGCGACGTGCGCCGTTGCGGTGACCGGCGCAGCCTACGCCCAGGACGAGTGCGCGACCGCGACCGTTGCAGTCGGCGGCGGCATCTTCACTGACTTCGACACCACTGGCGCGACCGACAGCCCCGAGCCGTGGCCCTGCGCCGCCACGGCCGGCAGCGACATCTGGTTCAGCTACACGCCGATCGGCACCGGCAGCCAGGTCGAAGTGAACCTCTGCTTCTCGGACTTCGACACCGTGCTCGAGGCGTTCAGCGGAACGTGCGGTGCGCTCGTCTCTCTCGGCTGCAACGACGACGCCTGCGGCACTCGGAGCTTCCTGGAGTTCGGCCCGACCGTCGCGGGCACGCCCCTGTACTTCCGCGTCGGCGGCTCCGGCGGCGCGACGGGGACCGGCACGTACTTCCTCACGGAAAGAGCCCAGGACCCGGGCGGGGACGAGTGCAGCGCCGCCGACGCGCTCACGTCCGGTCTGGGCAGCGTCTTCGACACGACCGGCGCCACCCTCAGCCTCCCGGCCTGGTCCTGCGAGAACAACCCCGGCCCGGACGTCTGGTACTCGTACACGACGACGACCGCGAACGCCCTCCTCGACGTCGGGATCTCCGGGACCGGCTTCGCCGTCATCGAGATCTTCGAAGGCCCCTGCGGCAGCCTCAGCCTGCTCGAATGCGCGCCCTTCTTCGGTACCACTGTCTTGACCGGCGCAGCCGGCACGACCTACTTCATCCGCGTCACCAGTGACTTCGGCGGGCCGCTCAGTGGCACGATCGTCGCGACCGAGGGAGCGAGCCCATGCAGCGTGCCGGACGACTCCTTCGAGCCGAACGACACGTGCACGCAGGCGTCGGCGGTCGCTCCCGGATTCTACGTCGGCCTCTTCGCGTCCACGGCGTCCCCGGACGTCTACGAGATCACGCTCCAGCCGTTCGACCAGCTGACCGTCACTCTCGTCGACCCCATCGACGAGGACCTCGATCTCAAGACGTTCGATGCCTCGTGCACGCTCGACCGGGTCTTCAACACGGACGGGTTCACCCTGGCGAACTTCTCGGGCGCTCCCGAGGTCTTCCGCTACGAGGTCTTCGTCAATCCGAATGCCGCAGGCGTCGGGTGCTTGACCTACAACATGAACGTCGTCGTCACTCCCGGTACGTGCGCAACGTTCGTGGACGACGCCTTCGAGCCCAACGACGACTGCGCTTCGTCCACGCGCCTCGGTGACGGCACCTACCCCGGCCTCGGGATCCTCGGCGACAACAGCGATCACTTCGCGGTCGGCGTCGACCCCGGCGCGACCCTGAACGTCGACGTCCTCTTCACGGACGCCGACCTGGACATCGATCTCTACCTCTGGGATCCGAACGTGATCTGTGGGACCGACGTCGCGGGCCAGGGCTCCGGGACGGGCGCTCTCGAAGTCAGCAGATCGAGTTCGGACGACGAGTCGATCAGCTACACCAACACCACCCTCGTTGCGCAGTCTCTCGTCTTCGAGGTGACCCGCGACGACCTGGACGCCGAAGCCTGCGCGTCCTACGACCTGATCATCTCCGGCTCGAACGGAATGGGCAGCCTCGGAACGCGCTACTGCGCGGCAAACCCCAACTCGACGGGCGCGACGGCGGAGATCTCGGCGGAAGGCTCGGCCTTCACCTCGGACAACGACGTCACGCTCTCGACGACGGCGATGCCGAGGTTCACCTTCGCGTTCTACCTCGCCTCGACGATCCAGGGCTTCGTCCCGAACCCGGGCGGCAGCGACGGCAACCTGTGCCTCGCCGGCTTGATCGGCCGCTACGTCGGACCGGGCCAGATTCAGAGTTCCGGCGCCGCCGGCGAGGTCTCCCTCGCCATCGACCTGGACATCATCCCGCGCCCCACGGGCCCTGTGATGGCGATGCCGGGCGAGACCTGGAACTTCACGACCTGGTTCCGCGACACGAGCATGGGCGGCACGACGTCCAACTTCTCGGACGGCATCTCGATCCTGTTCCTTTAGCCCGCAATGATCGTCCCCAACCTCCTCGTCCAGGACATGCCGCGCTCGGTCGCCTTCTACCGCGACGTCCTGGGCATGCAGGTCGCGATGTCCGTCGACGCCGACCGCGGCTACTCGGAGCGCGAGCTCCGCGAACGCGCTGTCTTCGTCGCGCTGGAGTGGGAGGGCGCGCAGCTGATGCTGCAGACGCGCGAGAGCCTCGCGGACGAATTGCCGCACTTCGCCGGCGCCGGCGCGCCGTCCCCGTGGGGCACCGTCTACTTCCGCGGCTTCGATCCCGCCAAAGTGGCCGAGCGCGTGCCGGACGAAGCCCGGGTGAAGGGACCCGAGGTCACGTGGTACGGGATGAGCGAGCTGACGCTGCGCGATCCCGACGGGCACATCGTCACGCTCGCCCATCCGTCCGGGGATTGGACGGGTTGACGCGCTATCGTGGGGGGATGCTCTCCCTTGCCGTCGCGGCCGCTCTCTCCCCCACCGCTCTCCCCGCCGAGTTGCCCGACCGGTTCACGGCTGGATCCGTTTCGGTCGACGGACGCAAGTTCGAGTACCAGCTGCTGGTGCCGGACGACGTCGAGCCCGAGACCAAGCTCCCCCTCGTCCTGTTCCTACACGGCGCCGGCGAGCGCGGCAGCGACAACCAGTCGCAGCTCGTCCACTTCCCCGCGCCGATGGCGACGAAGCGGCGCCGGACCTCGATGCCGTGCTTCGTGCTGGCGCCGCAGTGCCCGTCGGGCGAGCGCTGGAGCTCGGCGCCCTGGGGCGAGATCAAGTCGCGGCCGATCGACCCCGAGCCGACGGTTCCGCTCCAGGCGGCGATCGAGGCGCTCGCCGAGGTCGTGCGCGAGCACCCGGTCGACACGGATCGGATCTACCTGACCGGGCTTTCGATGGGCGGCTACGGCGCGCTCGACCTGGCCCAGCGTCACCCGGACTGGTTCGCCGCTGTCGTCCCCGTCTGCGGCGGTGGTGACGAGCGTCAGGCCGCGCGCCTCGCTGGGATCCCGATCTCCATCTGGCACGGCGACGCCGACCGCGCCGTTCCGGTCGAGCGCAGCCGCCAGATGGTCGCGGCGCTGAAGGAACTCGGCGAGACCCCGGAGTACAACGAGCTGCGCGGCGTCGGGCACAACGCCTGGGACTTCGCGTACGACGACGCCGGCGGCTGCCTGAAATGGATGTTCGCGCAGCGCCGCGATCCCGGGCGTCGCCTCGCCGCCGCGGCACGACTGATGGCGAAGAGCCTCGCGCCCGACGAGCGCATCGCGTTCCTCGGCGACTCGATCACCCAAGCTGGCGCGCGGCCGAACGGGTACGTCGACCGGCTGCGCTCGGTGATTGCGAAGGCGCACCCGCGCGCCGAGGTGATCCCCGCGGGCATCAGCGGGAACCGCATCCCCGACCTCCTCGCGCGCGAGCAGGTCGACGTCCGCGCCAAGCGGCCGACGATCGTGTTCACCTACATCGGAATCAACGACGTGTGGCACTCGAAGAACGGCAAGGGAACGCCGCTCGAGGAGTACCGCTACGGCCTCCGCGGGCTGCTCGGAGGCTTCGAGCGAGCGGGCGCGACGAACGTCGTCGCCACGCCGACGCTCATCGGAGAGGCGCCCGAGGGCGAGAACGAGCTCGACGAGATGCTCTCGGGGCACGTCGCCGCGGCGCGCGCCGTCGGCTCCGAGGACGGATGCACGCTCTGCGATCTGCACGCCGCGTTCCGCGCCCACGAGCGCATCTTCAACGCAGCGGGCGCGTCCCAGGGCTGCCTCACGACCGACGGGGTCCACCTGAACGACGCCGGCAACGTCCTGGTCGCCACGGAGGTCGCGCTGGCGATCCGCGCGGCCGCCGAGGCACGCTGATCCGCGCGGTCGCTACGACCAGGCGTGGTACAGGCCGTCCCGCGCACGGAGCATCGTGCCGATGGTCATCGCCGCGTGGATCAAGCCGACGTGCGTGTACGCCTGCGGGAAGTTGCCGAGCAGCTCGCCGGTCTCGGGATCGATGTCCTCGCTGAAGAGGCCGACCGGGTTCCGGTGCGCGAGCACGCGCTCGAAGAACTGGATCGACTCGTCGAGCCGTCCGGCGAGCGCGAGCGCCTCGGCCCACCAGAACGAGCAGATCGTGAACGTGCTCGACGGCGTGCCGAAGTCGTCGTCGTGCACGTAGCGCATCACGCCGGTCGGCCGCACGAGGCGCTCGGCGTACGCGTCGAGGGTCGAGCGGAACCGCGGGTCGTCCCCGCGCACGATCCCGATCGTGGGCAGGAGGAGGTTCGCCGCGTCCGCCTCTTCGTTCTCGAAGGTCTGGGTGAACATGCCGAAGCGCTCGGAGTAGCCGCGCTCCAGCACCTGCGCGCGCATCTCGTCCGCCGCGGCCTGCCACTCCGCTGAGGTCTCGGCGTCGCCGAAGTGCTGCGCGATCGCGGCGCCGTGGTGCGCCGCCGCCCCGCACAACGCGCGGCTGAACGGGTGGAGCGGCGGCGCACCGCGGTACTCCCAGAAGCCGAGGTCGGG
>JBCCSK010000043.1:0-23617 GCA_039200205.1 Planctomycetota bacterium | reverse complement strand
CTCGCCCACCGTCGTCCTCGAGCAGGAACAGCTCTGTGAGCGCCATCCATGCCTTGCGGACGGGGGTCGTGGTCATCGGGAAGGGACGACGTGCCGATCCGTGGCGAGGACGACGGACAGCGTCGGCACGAGGGAGTATGCGACAAGGCCCGCGAAGTAGACGGACTCGGGAAAGATGCCAATGACTCCGCTCGCCACGAGCCCCCCGACCATCAGCGCGTGCCCGAAGACGCCGTACGCGAGGCCGAACCAAAGCGCCCCGCGACCGCCCGACACAGCTGCGAGCGAGCGTGCGGCGAGGACACCGACGGGGACGAACACGGCGAGCGCAGTCGCAAGACCAGGGTTGTAGGCGCCTTGGACGACGGCAGCGACGACGTGCGCCGGAGCATTCGTCACCACGATTCCAAAGAGCGCTCCGACCGGACGAAGGGACGTCTTGGCCCAGACCACGGCCTGCAATCCGACGAGCCAGACGAGGGCCGCATTGATGACGTAGACGCCCTCCGGGGTGAGTGGATCCGCTTCCGGGAACATCGCATTGACGCTGTCGATGAACGCGTAGTTCCGACCGTAGAGATCGATCCAGTGCTCCTCGAACTGGTGGACGATGTACGCGACGAGCATGGCGAGTGCCCAGTCACGCGGCTGCCAGTGCGCTTGATCACTGCGGAAAGCGCACGCGACGAGGATCAGCATCGGAGCCGCGTACGTGCCGACTCGCATCCAGTGGTCCACGAGGAACGCCGTGCCCGCTGACGGGACGAAGAGCGCCAGCGTCAAGACGGCGAGCGCGGAGACGGCGATGTGGTGTGCGGTCAGCCTTCGGGTCGACATGGTTCGGTTTCGCTGGTCGTCGGTGGGTCGCGGCCGAGTCTGGACGATTCGCGCGTGCAGCGGTGCGAAAGGGCGGAACCCGGGTGCCGTTCTCGTTCGGTCGCCCCTTCGAGGAGCGTCCGCACCACTCGTTCCGTCGCGCTGCCATGTCGGTCCTGCCGCTCCTTCTGCTTTCCGCACCGATCCAGACGACGTGGTACGTCGATGACGACGGCGTTGCGCCCGGGGCCGGTACGTCGGCGGACCCGTTCACATCGGTGACGTTTGCGCTCGCTCGGCCCGGCGTCGTTTCGGGCGACACGGTCCTGGTGCGGCCGGGGACGTACCTCGACGAGAGCGTCGACTTCCTCGGCAAGGACGTCGTGCTTCGCTCGACGGGAGGCTCGAGCGTGACGAGCCTGCAGCCCGTGCCGCCCCAGGCTCCGCGCGCCGTGGTCCGCCTCGTGAGCGGCGAGACCGCGACGATCGAGGGCTTCGAGATCGTGTGTGGGGAGGGGGAGTTCGGGACGGTCGTGGTTCCGGGCGTTGGCGACGACGTCGGGGGCGGGCTCCTATGCGTCGACTCGGACGTCGTTCTGCGCGACGTGCGTTTCCAGGGCGGGGGCAGTGCCTTCGGTGCAGGCGCGGCGTTCTCCAGGGCGTCGGTCGAGATCGACGACTGCAGCTTCCGGGACTGTGGCGATGGTCAGGGGGGGCAGGGAGCCGGCCTGTACGCCGTGCTCTCGGACGTGATCCTGCGCGACGTCTTCTTCGAGGGCTGCGACAACCAGGACGAGGGGGCCGGACTGTGCCTTCGCTCGTGCACGTCGACGCTCCAGCGCGTCGTCCTGCGCTCGAACGAGTCGGTCTTCGGATCTGGCGCGGGCGCGTACGTGCGGGGCGGCCAAGCGTCGCTCTTCGCGTGCACGGTCGAGGACAACTGCAGCGGCTCGACGGGAGGCGGACTCGCGGTCGTCGGCGGGGCCCAGGTCACGGTCGATCGATCGACGATCCGCCGGAACCAGACCGGGACCGATCTCTACGACGGCGCGGGCGTCGCGGTGGAGCTCGCGTCCCTGGTGATGCGCTCGTGCGTCGTCGAGGGAAATACGGGCGGACGCGGCGGCGGTCTCTACGGCCGTGGCGCGACGATCCTCGTCGAAGACTCCGCGTTTCGCAGCAACGCGTCGAACGGCGCGGGTCAGTTCACGACCGGCGGAGGCGCCGTGTACATGGACTCTCCTGGCGGTTCAGTCACGCTGCGCCGCTCGATCTTCACCGGCAATCGGCTCATCGGCTCGCCCTTCTCCGAGGGCGGGGGTGCGGTCTTCGGACCCTGCCGCGTCGAGGGCTGCACGATCCTCCGCAACCTCGGATTCGCCGGTCTGGGCGGCGGTGTCGAGGGCGGTGCCGTCGTCGAGAACAGCATCGTGCGCGGCAACTCGCAGCCCCAGCTCGGGAGCGCGACCGCCCGGTACTCGAACGTCGAGGGCGGCGCGGCCGGGCCCGGGAACATCGACGCCGAGGCGGAGTTCTGGAACGGGACCGCCGATGCGCACCTGCTCCCCGACTCGCCCTGCATCGACGCGGGCGACCCGTCGTCGCCGCTCGACCTCGACGGGACGATCGCCGACATGGGCGCCTTCCCGTTCGACCCCACCTACTGCGTGACGCTCTGCACGAACGGGCTCGGCGCGACGACGTGCACCGGCAACACGAACTCGACGGGAGGCCCCGCGACCCTCGACGCGCTCGGCTCTGCGCTCGCAGGGGACGATCGTCTGGTTCTCAACGTCGTCGGCGCGCCGCCGGGATCCGTCGGGATCATGCTCGCGTCGAGGACCGATGGGAACACGCCCCCCGGTCCGGGGAGTCAGGGAGCGCTCTGCCTCGGCGGGACGATCCTGCGCTTCGGCCCCGATCTCCTGGACGACCGTGGGACCGGCGTCGTGTCGTACCGCCCGCGCCTCGCGAGCTTCCCGCAGGGCAACGTGGTGCTGCCGGGTGACTCGTGGAGCTTCCAGTACTGGCACCGCGACGCGAACCCCGGCCCGACGTCCAACCTCTCGTCGGTGGTCCGGGTCGGCTTCATGTGAGCGTGTGGGGCCGCATTCTCGCGGCGACACTGGACCGCAGAGCGGACTTGGCCCGGAATGGGCAGCGTGGACATCGAACGCGAGATCGACGTCTTCCACAGGGCCCTCGAGCTTCCCGACGAGGAGCGCGTGGCGTTCGTTCGTTCGGAGTACGGCGCCGACGAGGAGAGCATCGAGCGCGTTCTGCGGCTCCTCCGCCATCACGAGCGGTCGGACCCGACCCGCGATCTGAGCGCGAAGCTCGAGCCCACGCCGCTCGCCGTGCCGGAACGCATCGGGCCCTACACGATCCTCGAGCGCCTCGGTGAAGGCGGGATGGGCGTCGTCTATCTCGCGCGGCAGTCGGAGCCCGTGCAGCGGCGCGTCGCGATCAAGCTCGTGAAGTCGGGAGCGGACTCCGAGGAGATCGTCGCGCGCTTCGATACGGAGCGCCAAGCGCTCGCCCTGATGAGCCATCCGAGCATCGCTCGGATTCTCGACGCAGGCGTGTTCGACGGTCGACCGTTCTTCGTGATGGAGCACATCGTCGGCGCGCCGATCACCGAGCACTGCGATCGCACTCGCGCTCCGATCGAGGACAGGCTCCGGCTCTTGAATGCCGTTTGTGAAGGCGTGCAGCACGCCCACCAGAAGGGAATCGTGCACCGCGACCTCAAGCCCTCGAACGTCCTCGTCAGCGACGAGCACGGGGCACCGATTCCGAAGATCATCGACTTCGGGATCGCGAAGGCGATCTCGGACGAGGCGTTCGAGCCCGGCCTCCGGACCGAGGTCGGTCGCATCGTCGGGACTCCCGACTACATGAGCCCCGAGCAGTGGGAGACGTCGAAGGCCGACGTGGACACGCGCGCCGACGTGTACTCGCTCGGGGCGCTGCTCTACGAGCTGCTGTGCGGTGACACGCCATTCGGCTTCCACGAGACCCCGTTCGACTACGCCGAGATGCGGCATCGGATCCTCGAGCGTGTCCCGGCGCCGCCCAGCGCGCGGCTCGCCGAGGACTCTGCACGGGCCGTCGAGATCGCGGAGCGCCGAGGAACGAGTCCGTCGGAGCTCGCGAAGCGCCTGCGCGAGGACCTCGATTGGATCGTCCAGAAGGCGCTCGAGAAGGACCGCGCCCGCCGCTACGCCTCCGCGTCGGAGCTCGCGGCGGACGTCTCTCGATTCCTGGCGCGCGAGCCCGTCGTCGCTCGGCCGCCGAGTCGCATGTATCGCGTCGCGAGGTTCGTCGATCGCAACCGTCTCGCGACGGGGGCTGCCGCGGCGATCGCGCTCGTGCTGATCACTACGACGGCGGTGACGCTGTGGTTCGCGATGTCCGAGCGCCGGCAACGGACGCTCGCCGAGCGAGCCGTTGGCGCGCTGGGGCGCGAGCGGCGCGAGGCCGTGGAAGGCCGCGATCGCGCCCAGGCGATGGTGAACTTCCTGACCGATGACGTGCTGCGAGCGGCGAGGCCCGCGGATTCGCCGGGCGCAGGTCGCGACGTACTCGTTCGCGATGCTCTCGACGTCGCCGCCGAGCGGCTGGACGAGCGTGTGCGTCCGGGCGGAGTCCTCGCCGATCGGCCCGACGTCGTCGCCCAGCTCCGCGGGGCGCTCGGCATCACCTACGCCGAGCTCGGCGCGTACGAGCAGGCGGAGCGCCAGCTGAGCCGCGGCTACGAGCTCGCGCTCGTGCACCTCGGGCCGCGCGATGCGACGACGCTCGACATCGTCCTCTTGCTCGCGATGTCATACCGCGGCCTCTCCAGGATCGAGGACGCCGAGCGGACGTACCTCGAAGCGATCGATCTGTTCGACGACGCGTTTGGCGACGCCCCGGAGGCCCTCGTCGCTCTCGAGAACTACGGCGTGTTCCTCGATACGACCGGACGATCCGAGGACGCGCTTGCGATCTACGAGGACGTCTTCGACCGACTGTTCGTCCACCGAGGCGAGCGTCATCGAGAGACGATTGCCGCCGCGTCGAACCTCGCGCCGACGCTCGCGCGTCACGGGCAAGCGGCCCGCGCGCTGGAGATCTCGGAGCGCTACCTGGAGATCGCACGGGGCACGCTCGGAGTCGACGACCCGGCGACGCTCGGCATGCTCCAGGCTCGGATCCTCGTCCTGCAGCCCCACGGCGTGGTCGACCAGGTCGTTCCCGTCGCCCAGGAGCTCGTCGACGCCTCGCGCCGCGTCCTCGGCCCGAACCACGATCAGACCGCGTATGCGCTCGTCACGCTCGGTAGCGCGCTCCGCGACTCGGGCGATGTCGGGGGTGCTCTCTCGGCTTTCGAGGAAGCGCTCCGCACGTATGAATTGTCGCTCGGGGACGACCACCGAGAAACGTGGGGCGCCCGAGCGAACGTCGCTGACGCGCTCAACCGAATCGGTTCGTTCGCAGAGGCTGCCGAGATCCTCGCGCCGGCGCTCGATCATCTCTCCGACGACTTCCCCGCGGGCGATCCGAACGTCGGCATCGTGCAGGGGCTGTTCGCCGAGTCGCTCCTCGGTCTGGAGCAGTTCGAAGAAGCGGCAACGGAGGGTCGAGAGGCCTACGAGACGCTCGCCGCTGCAAGCGGAGTCTTGCCCGAATTCCTCGATCAGGCGGCGAGACGCATGGTGCGCATCTACGACGCTTGGTTTCGATACGACGGGTCCGACGAGCGCGCTGAGGAAGCAGAGAGGTGGCGGGCGATCGCCGACGATTGACCGCGTCCCCGTTCAGTCGGACCCGATGCAGTACAAGTGGCTGCGGCCGCGCAGGTACAGCGCGTCTCCCGCGATGACGGGACTCGCGTCGAAAACGTCATCGAGCGGATTCGTCGCGAGGACCTCGAACTCTGGACCTGCGGCGACGACGGCGGTCACGCCCTGACGAGACACGATGTAGATCCGGTCCGCAGTCGCGGTCAGCGAAGCGTGCACGTTGTCGATCCCTGGGAGACGCTCGCCGGAGTACACGGTCTCGCCCGACTCTGCATCGACGCACTCGAGCACGCCCTTGCTGTCCCGCATGTGGTAGAGCAGACCGTCGTGCACGATTGGCGAGGGGACGTAGGGCGCCGTCTTGCTGCGGGTCCACGACCGCGCCTTCGACTCGGTCAGGTCGCCGCTCGCACCCTCGAGTCGGATCGCCTGGAAGACCGTCCCGCGCCACGAGTTGCCCAGGTAGAGGACGTCGCCGTGAACGACCGGAGAGGTCGCCGGGTTCTTCGACATACCGCCGCACGTCCAGACGGTCTCGCCGCTCGCGACGTCGTACGCGATCGTCCGGTCCGTTCCGTTGAGGATCACCTGCGAATCACCGCCGATCCGAGCGACGGCGGGTGAGCCCCAGCTCGAGTCGAACTCTCGTTCGCGTCGCCAACGGCGCTCCCCGGTCGCCACGTCGAAGCCCGCCACGAACGACGGACCTTCCTCGTCCCACTGGACCACGACGACATCGTCCGCCAGCGCGGGCGTCGAGCCCTCGCCGAAGTCTGCGGCGATCTTCGATTCGCCGAGCTGAGTGGACCACAGCACCTCTCCCTCGAAGTCGAGGACGTAGAGGCCGCGAGACCCGAACGACGCGACGAGGTGCTTCCCGTCCGTCGACATCGACGGCGAGGCGTGCGAGCCCGTCGCGTGCTGCTTCGGATGCGGCATGGCTTCGTGGACGACGGTCCGCCACGCTTCCTCTCCCGTCGCGCGATCGATCGCGAGCACGACGTAGGCGTGGCGGTGCGCGATGCCCGGCGCGCCCGGCTGGGGGCCGGCCAGCCCCTCGAGGTCGATCGCGGTCGTGAGGTAGAGGCGTTCACCGACCGCGATCGGGGTCGAGTTGCCGAGGCCGTCGATCGGGACCTTCCTGCGGACGTTCTTCGACTCGCTCCACTCGAGCGGCGGAGCCACTTCGGCGGCCGCCACGCCGTCGCGCGTCGGGCCGCGCCAGTGGGGCCAGTGGAGGTCGGTCGGAGCGGCTTGGAGGAGCAGCGCGGTGAGCAGGATCGTCATGGGAAGGACTCTCTAGGCAGACAGGGGGTGAGGGCGGATGGTCTGGGCCGCGTCCGTGCTCGTAGAGGGATACAGCGGCTGCGACGAGAACGATGGGGAACGGTCTCGCGACGAAGAGGAATAGGCTCCCGCCGAGCGCGTACCACCCGATTGCGCGGTCGGATCCGGCTGGCCCGCACGACCGCGCTTCGTTGTCACGAGGCCGTCCCCGCCGTCGCAAGTGAGCGCGGCAGAGCTTGGTGGAAAGGCGGCGCGAACCCGCACTCATGATACGGCTCACCCTCATCGCGTTCTCACTGGCGCTGCATTCCCGAGGACTCGCGATCGGGTCGATCCAGGCTGCTGGTGCCAGTCGCCCCGGCGATGAGGGGCGGCTGATCCTGCTGGCGCCTCCTGGCGATCAGGACGTGCATGGTGTGTACACGCTCTTCGAGACCGCGTCTTCCGATCGTGGCGCCAGGTGGAGTGCTACCGTCTCGTTCGAGCCATTCTCTTCGGCGACCAAGAGCCGAAGTTGGTCGATCGATGGACCGCTCATCGATTTCGACGAGTTTCTCCCCCGTGCGCACGTCTTTCTCTTCATGGCCGACGGGCGCGTACACGCCGTCAGGCGCAGACTGGACGCAAGCGCATTCGAGATCTCCGATTTGGATGCGAGTGAGTCGATCGTGTCGATCGATCCCGAGCTGACGGTACTCGGCGTCCGAGGATCACAGGACGGCCGCGCGCACCTTCTTTGCAGTGACGGGAAGAGCCTGTCAGGTCTGGTCTACTCGCGCGGGGCGCTTTCCGCTGACGAAGCCGTGGACTTCGACGCGCGCGGAGAAGTGATCGTCTCCGCTGGCTTCGTGCGCGGACAGGCAGCTGCTGACGAGAGCGCAGTCGCCGTGATCACATACTCCGAGAGTCGTGATGAGTTTGGCTTGACCCTGTCGAACGCCGATCCCGCAAGCCGCATACACGTCGGCAAGGCCGACCTGGAGGAAGGCCTTCGCCGTCATTGGCTGAGTTACAGCAGTCAGTGGCGCTCGGCTCAGCTGTCGGCGACGGCAACCGATGATGGTGGCGTCTTCGTCGTGGCCGGTTTTCCGAAGGCGCTCGGCGGGCTTGGCGTGGCTCTGGTGGCGAGTTCCGTTGACGGGCAGCAACTCGACGTCATCTCGTTCGGGCGAGCGCGAGCGGCCATCGATGGATCGGGCAGTTTGGATCGATCGAACTATGGCGCGACAGTCATGTGCGTGGGCGACCTTGATCGCGACACGATCCCAGACTTCGTCGTGACGGCTCCTTTTGCGCCATTCAGCTCGTACGCGTACTTCGGTTCGGGCGCAGATGGGTCACATCTTTGCACGTACGAAACTTCTCTTGCGAGTCGAGTTGGTTCGAGCGGGATGAGGCTCGTCGGAGGTGAGGTCCTGCTCGCCCCAGCGCCTCCAACGCATCCCAATCTCATGTGCCAGCTTGGACTAGCTGTTCGGCTCGGAGTCGAGCCGGTAGGACGCACCGGCCGGCTACGCGTCACGCACAGGTTCATCGATCTGCGCTAGCGTGCGTCTCATCGTCGGCTGCGAAACAGTGCTGGCGTTGCGAGGAGGACGACTGCGAACAGTCCTGCGCCGACGAGGAATAGGCTTCCTCCGAGCGCGGGGTACGCAATCCCTCCGGCCGTCAGACCGGCGATGCTCGCGAGAGCGCCGGCGCTCGCGACGGCCCCCTGCACGGCGCCCTGATCCTCGTCGCTCGCCGCCGAAGCGACCGCGGCCTGGAACGTCGGCCAGGCGATGCCGTTGCCGGCGGCGAAGAGGACTGCGCCGGCGTACTGGGGCGTCGAACTCTCGGTCGGGAAGACGACGAAGGCGGCGAGCAGGAGCGTGACGCCGCTCGCGAAGACGACCGAGCGCGGAAGCCGCTTCGAGACGCGGGAGAGCAGCGGTCCCTGGGCGAAGATCATCACCCCGGACAGCAGGGCGAAGAACGCGCCCATCTCTCCGGCGCTCCACCCGATCGTCTGCGTGGCGTGGATCGGGAAGCCCGCGTAGAAGAGGTTGAACGCGAGGAAGAGCACGAACGTCGCGACGAGGAAGCCGACGACGCGCGGCTGCCTGAGACTCGAGCGCTCCCTCGAGTCGGGGGCTCGATCGCAACGGCGCTGCTGCTGGCCGAGGACGCGCGAGACGGCCGGCTGCTCGGGGGGGCCGTCCGGACAGCGCTGTCGGGGCTCCTCGAGCGTCAGACAGAGCAGCATGGCGAGGCCCGACACGATCGCTGCGGCGGCGACCGACGCCGTGTATCCGTCGCCGATGCCGCCGAGCCCGCCGGCGATGGCCGGCCCGATCGTGAAGCCGAGCGACGCCGCCATCCCCATCCGCCCGAATGCGACCTGGCGGCTCTGCTCGTCTCCGCGCGTGAGGTCCGCGACGTACGCGCTCGCGACCGAGATGTTGCCTCCGGTCAGCCCGTCGAGCATGCGCGCGAGGAACACGAGCACCAGCGGAACCGTGATCGTCGCGCCGGCGAAGCTCCCGAGCTCGTGGAGCGGAAGGTGGAGCGCGACCAGGAACACGAGCCAGGCCGTGAGCGTGCCGGCCTGACTGAGAGCGAGGACGCGCACGCGGCCCACGCGGTCGGACCAGCGGCCCAGGATGGGGGCGCCGACGAGCTGGGACGCGGAGTACGTCGCTCCGACGATGCCGTAGGTCCACGGCGCGCCCCCGAAGTCCGTCACCAGGAAGACGAGGAACGGCAGCGCGATCGAGAAGCCGAGCGTCCCGATGAAGTGAACCGCGAGGATCGGTGCGAGCCGCGACCATCCGGGGCCGGCGAGCTCCGCAGAGCTGGCGACCCCGGCGTTCGATCCGCTGACCGTCATCTAGTGTCGCCGCTCGAGACCGCTCATCGCATCTGGGACGCGATGCGCTCGACCGCCTGGACGCCCTCCACGAGGCTCCACTGCATCGTCACGACGACGACGAGGCCGAGGACGGCGCCCGCGACGTGGCCGCGACGGAGCCCGATCGGCACACCGGCGCGCCCGATGATGATCCGCGCGAGGAGCACCGCGAATGCGACGTGGATGACGGTCAAGACGGCGACGAGCGTCCACATGGGGCTTCCGTCGCGCGTGGACTCCTCGATCTCGGGGAACGTCAACGTCGCCATCCCGTAGAGGTGGACCACCTTGACGACCATCACGTAGGCGAAGAGCGCGATGAGCGTGTGCGGGATGATCGGTCCCTTGGGCGGTGAGGGGATGCGCTTCATGGGTGCGGCAGTGTCCCGGTCATTCGGGCTCCCGGTCGTTCGGCTGGACGATCAGACTACGCGAGACACGTGACCCGGCGTGAGATTCAGCGCTCGGGCCGTCGCGGAGCATCCGTGGCCCGCTCACCGGCCCGTCCTGGGTCCTCTGACGTTGACGGAATTCGGACTCCGTGGGACCGTGCCTCGTGCCGTTTCTCCAACCGAGTTCCTTCCCATGCGCTCCCCGCTTCTCTTCGCACCCGCCGCTGCGGCCCTTCTCGTGACGACCGCTCAGGCGCAGCTACCTGACGTTGCGATCGTCGCGGCGGCAGAGAACAGCCTCACCAACTGCCGCTACACGGACGTCCAGTCGTACCTGCTCGCGAGCGGACTCTTCGCGAGCGTCGACATCGTCGACTGCGTGTCGACGACGCCGTCGCTCATGGACCTGATGCCCTACGACGGACTCCTCACGTGGACGAACACGAGCTACGACGACGGAGATGCGCTCGGCAACGTGTTCGCCGACTACCACGACGCCGGCGGCGCTGTGGTCGTCGCAGTGTTCGGGACGACGACGCCCACGACCAACCGCTTTCTCGGCGGCCGCTGGATCACGGGCGGCTACGAGGTCATCCAGACCCAGCTGGGCAACACGAACAACTCCGCCTCCCTGGGCGCCATCCTGGTCCCGGGGCACCCGACCGTCGCCGGGGTTTCGTCTTTGTCGGCGGGGCTGGCGTTCCGCCCGGACCTGATGACGCCTCTCGTCCAGGGCACGGTCATCGCCCAGTGGGACGACGGTTCGACCCTCATCGCGGAGGGAGCCATGGCGCGACGCGTCGATCTCGGCCTCTACCCTCCTTCCAACGTCTGCTCGTCAAGCTTCTGGGACGCCGCCGGTGACGGGGACCTGATCGTCGCGAACTCGCTCGCCTACGCGGTCGCGGGCGGCGCCGGCATTGGCTCGAACTACTGCGCGGCCAACCCCAACTCGACGGGCTCTACGGCGTCGATGTCCGCAGCCGGGTCCGCGAACGTCGTCGACAACGACGTGACGCTCACCGCCTCGAGCCTCCCGCTCAACACGTTCGGCTTCTTCCTGACGAGCCTGGACCAGGGGTTCGTGTCGAACCCCGCGGGCAGCCAGGGCAACCTGTGCCTCGCCGGATCGATCGGCCGCTACGTCGCGGCTGGCGAGATCCAGAACTCCGGCCTGGGCGGTGAGATCTCGCTGACCATCGACTTGACCTCGACGCCGACGCCCATCGGTCCGGTTGCCGTCGCGCCGGGTCAGACGTGGAACTTCACCGCCTGGTACCGCGACTCGGTGATGGCGACGGCGACGTCGAACTTCGCAGACGGCTACGAGATCGAGTTCTTGTAACGAGAGCCCCATCCGCGGCCCTGGAGTCGTTCGCACCGCTCCTCATCGAGGAATCGCTGCGAGCGCCGGCGGCCCACTTCGAGCCCGATTCCTCAGCGGCCGCTGCCGCGAACGATCTCGACCACGCGGTCGGCCTCGAAAGCGCCGAACGTCTCCTCGGCTCCGTCGGGCCAGCGCACGACGACCTCCTCGATGCGATCGACGTCACCGAGGCCGAAGTGCGCCCGAGCGTCGCTCGCGCTGCAGTAGCTGTACGCGGGCTTGATCTCGCGGCGCATGGTGCGACCGTCGAGAGTGACGCGGGCCGATGCGCCGACGGCAGTTGCGCTACCGTCGACGAGGCGGACGATGAGCCAGTGCCCTCGGTTTGGCGCGACGTTGCGGAAGAGGTGCGCGGGCCCTTCGCGGTTCCCGACCAGCACGTCCATCGCCCCGTCACCGTCGACGTCGCCGAACGCCGCGCCGCGGCTCGTCGCGAGGAGCGGCTCCGCGGTCCCGCCGGCGAGCTCGATGGGGCTCCAGCGACCGTCCTCCGAACCGCGCAGCA
Source organism: Planctomycetota bacterium (assembly GCA_039200205.1). Taxonomy (GTDB): domain Bacteria; phylum Planctomycetota; class UBA1135; order UBA1135; genus Saltatorellus. Next base: position 11,553 of record JBCCSK010000043.1, on the reverse strand, counting down.
CGCTGTTCGGTTCCGCGTACACATCGCCTGGCGCGAGCGGTGCCATCATCAGATTGACGCGGCCGTTCGCCACGAAGAGATCGAGCCAGCCGTCGGCGTCGAAGTCGTGGAAGCCGACGCCGAACCGCGTCATGCGGTACGTCCCCATCCCGATGCCGACGCGGCGCGTCTCCTCGACGAACGACCGACCGCGGTTGCGGTAGAAGCCGTCCTGCTCGCGCGCCATGTGCACGACGAGGAGGTCGAGGTCGTCGTCGCCGTCGACGTCCGCGGCGTCGACGCCCATGCCCGCGCGGACGCCGCCGTGGGGATCGCGCGCACAGCCCGCGCGCTCCGCCACGTCGGCGAGTCGCCCGTCTTCGCCGTGCGTCCACAGGTTGTCAGGCGTCTGGTCGTTGGCAACGAACACGTCCATGCGTCCGTCTCCGTCGAAGTCGCCCGGCACGACGCCGAGCCCGTTCCCGAACGACGCGTCGAGTCCCATCGCAACCGACGCGTCCGTGAACGTCCCGTCGCCGTTCGAGAGGTAGAGCGTGTCGCGGGCCGGCGACTCGTACGCCATCGGTCCGCAGTAGTCGGGCTGGCCGGTCGGCGTGAAGCAGTCCTTCTCGGTCTCGATGCTCCACTCGACGTAGTTCGTCACGAACAGGTCCAGCCGTCCGTCGCCGTCGATGTCGACGAACGCAGCGCTCGTTCCCCAGCCCGGGTCGCCGACGCCGGCCGCCTCGGTCACGTCGGTGAAGCGGCCCGCGCCGTCGTTCTCCAGAAGCCGATTGGGGCCGACGCAGGTGACGTAGAGGTCGACGTCGCCGTCGCCGTCGTAGTCGCCGGTGGCGACCCCCATGCCGTAGCCGCCGGGGCGGATCCCCGCGGCGTCCGTCACGTCACGGAAGGTCCCGTCGCCGGCGTTCTCGTACAGGCGATGGTCGGACACGTCTTCGCCGGTCAGGCTTCCGCTCTGAACCAAGAATGCATCGAGGTCGCCGTCACCGTCCTTGTCGAACAGCGCGACGCCGCCGCCCATGAGCTCGGGGAACAGAAAGCGCTCGCGGTGTCCGCAGCGGTGGACGAAGTCGATTCCTCGGGCCGCGGCTTCCTCCACGAACCAGGCGGGTGCGTCGCTGACGTCGCCCGCGGCCGGCTTCGACGGGTCGCTCGACGGATCGTCCTTCCCGCACCCGGCCAGCAGGAGCGCGACGAGCGTCGCCGCAATGCGTCGATCGAGATGCGCCCTCATCGCTCGTCGCTCCCCGTCCCGGCGTGCCCGAGCTCCGCCTCGAGCGCCGCCCGAAGCGGATGGTCCGGCGCGAGCGCCGCGAGACGCGTCAGCGCATCGGCCGCAGCGTCACGGCTGCCCAGCTCGAGATGCGAAAGGGCTCTTCCGGCCCACGCGTCCGCGCTCGACGGGTCGAGTTCGGTCGCGCGTGTGAATCGCTGCAGGGCGTCGTCGTAGCGAGCGCCTTCGAGCGCTGCCTTGCCGCCGATGACCGCCAGTGCGGCGGAAGGCTCGCCGCGATCGGCCGCATTCGCGACGATGCGTTCGACGTCGTCGATGCGACCCGCGGCGAGGTGGAGGTCGGCCGCGGCCGCAGCCGCTTCGAGGTGCGCCGGATCGATCGCCAGGATGCGCTCGGCCGACGCGAGCGCGCCGTCCGCGTCGCCCACCTGGAGCTGCGCGGAGGCCGCGGCGAGCGCCATGCGCACGTCGTCCGGCTTCAGCTCCGAGGCGTGGGCGAGGACCTGGGCCGCTTCCGACCAGCGTTCGAGGCGAGCCAGAGCTCGTCCCCTGCAGGCGAGGTAGCGCGGATCTTCCGTCACGTGGTCGCCGAGTCCGTCGAGCAGCTCGAGCGCCGCGGCGGCCTGGCCGCCGTCGACGAGTCGGCCGGCACGGAGCAGGAGCGCGGACTCGCCGACCTTGTACTCCGCGGCCTCGCGAAGCCACGGGTCGTTGCCGCCGGGCTTTGCGCCGTATCCGAGCTCGAGGTGCGCGGCCGCCTCGTCCGCTCGTCCCATGCGCGTGAGCGCGACGCCGCGCAGGCGGTGGGCCAGCGCACGACTCGACGGCGGCGCGTTCGCGATCGCGTCGAGTCGCGTGAGCGCGAGCTCCGGCCGCCCGACCTCGAGCTCGACCTCGACGAGGCCCAGTCGCGAAGCGATGTCGTTCGGCTCGAGATCGAGCGCGTCTTCGTAGGCCGCCCGCGCTTCCTCGGGGCGTCCGATCTCGACCAGGAAGTGCCCACGACGTCGGTGGGCGGGCAGGTAGTCCGGCGTGAGGGCGTGAACGCGCGCGAAGGCGTCGAGCGCGGCCTCGACGTCGCCGTCGCGGCTGGAGATCGTGGCGAGTCGGTACCACGCCTTGGCGTTCGCCTCGTCGATCGCAACGCAACTCTCGTAGCAGTCGGACGCGTACTCGATCATCGAGTGCGCCTCGTACGTGAGGCCGAGGCGCATCCAGGTCGCGGGGTCTTCCGGCGAGGCGAGGACGTCGTCGCGAGCTGCCTCCAGGGACGTGACGAGCGTGCGGTCGAACGCGGCCACATCGGCGGGCCAAGGGACCTCGGTCGGCGGCGTACCCCCGCCGCAGCCGGCGCACGCGAGCGCCACCCACGCGACGAGGCGTGCTTCGGGGCGCAGGCTGAAGTTGGGGGAGGAGCTCACGGGGATGTCGCGGAGAGGGTAACGGAGTCGCTGCCGGCGAGTCGCGCCGCAGCGCAGGCCGCGGTTGCGGGATCGTGGCCCCTGTGATCGCCTGGCTCGTCCTCACCGGCGGCATGACGCCGCGGTCCGCTGCCCCCCCTTTCCCCACGAACCGTGAAGCTCCTCCTCATCGTGCCCCTCCTCGTCGCCGCAGCTCTGGTTCCCCAGGACGAGATCCGCCCGACCGATCCCGTCGACCATCACGAGTGGCTGCTCGGACTCGTCGGCGACTGGAAGGTCGAGGTCGAGACGCCGGGCTCGTCCGAGGCCGCGTTCACGGAGTTCGAGACGACGGAGAGCGTCTCGGCGATCGGGAAGCTCTGGGTCGTCGTCGAGGGCGCGGCGGAGTTCGGTGGGACGCCGTTCCGGTCGATGATGACGCTCGGCTACGACACCGAGCGAGAGATCTTCGTCGGGAGCTACGTCGACTCGATGCAGACCTTCATGTGGTCCTACACCGGACGGCTCGAGGACGAGGGGAAGGCGCTCGTGCTCGACACGAAGGGGCCTGCGATGACCGGCTCGGGCGAGATGTCGAACTACCGCGAACGGATCGAGATGGTCGACGAGGACCATCGCGTCTTCACGTCGTCGTACGAAGGCGAAGACGGCGAGTGGGTGACGTTCATGCGCTCCGAAGCGCGGCGCGTCGAGTAGCGCGCGATCCGGAATCCCTGCGGATCAGAAGAACCAGCGGACTCCGATTCCGCCGTACGCCTGGTCCGGATCGATCCCGAGCGACTCGATCCAGTCGCTGTAGTCGTCGTCGATCACGGTCGAGTACGCGATGAATGCGGACAGCGTCGTGCCTTCGATGATCGGATAGCGTGCGGTCAGTCGTGCCGTCAGATCGGCGAGACCGCTCTCGTCCTCGGGGAACGCGTAGAGCCAGAAGGCCTGCTCGCCGTCCATCCACGCGAGGCCGACGTCGGCGTCGACGCTGAAGCCGGTCGGGTCGCCGAACGTACGCGCGAGGCCAGCGCGGACGTAGAAGCCGTCGACCTCGTCGAAGTCGTAGTGGACGGAGAGGCTCGGCACCAGGGCGAGGAGCGAGTCGGGCAGCGCGTAGGCGCCGGCCAGGACGACCTCGTTCGTCGCGCCGCGTTCACCGAACGGGAACTCGATCCCGTTCGGCAGGTTGTAGTTCACCACTCCGGCGGAGATCGTGCCGTTGCCGACGGCCTGGTCGTAGAACGCGTTGATGTCGATCTGGCTGAAGCTCCCCGCGTTCCCGTCGGGGAACCATGCGTCGCCCGTGTCGTTGCCGAGGTCCATGTTGCCCCAGGTCCGCAGTCGCAGCGTGCCGTCTCGCTTCGCCGGGATCTTCACGATCCCCTCGACCTGCAGCACCTCGTTCTCGTTCTGCACCATTCCACGGTGAACGTATGCGCTGGCGAGGTCCGCGCCGACGGTGACCGTCGTCGGAGCCGTTCGGTCGGCGACGCAAGAGACGAGGAAGAGTGCGGCGCACGGCGCGACGAAGCGTTCGAGGGAATGCAGCATGCGTCGGGGAAGACTGGGACGAGTTCGGAGCCGCTGGGCCGAGCACGAGATCGGCCGGGGAAACGCGCGGCGCCAAGGCTCGAGGGGAAATCGTCGGGCGACGCGACGAGGTGACTCCGAAGAACGGCCGCGTCAGTCGACTGAGCGAACGACGAGGTCGCGGACGACGACGTGTCCCGATTCGACGAACACCGTGAACGAGCGGAATGCGTCGAGCGCCCAGTTCGAGGGCGGCCCGAGTTCGATCGGCGTTCCTCCGATGTCGACCGAGCAGCGCTCTTCGAGGGCGCGGACCCGGAAGGCGAGCGTGCACTCGTCGTCGGCGAGGATCTGGTCGAGGTCGGCGAACGAGAGCTCGTAGACCATCCCTCGGACCTCGTCGTCCGTCAGAGCCCCTCGGTCGGGGGCGGGGACGTGGGGGAGCTTGCGCGGATCGCGACTCGAGCCCAGGACCGAGCCGTCGACTCCGTACCAGCCGACGGGGAAGTGCGCCGTCCGCGGCGAGAGATCTCCCTTCGCGGGATCGTCCGCAGTCAATCGCAGCGGGACCTCGAGGAACGTCCCGTCGAAGCGCTCGAAGCGGACGCCGGCTCCGAGGGTCTGCTCGCTGCCGCGTCGCTGGACGCTGATCACCCCGGAGATCTCCCATTCTCCGCGCGGGAGTGCGTGCGAGACCGAGGCGAGCGACTCGTTCCAGAGCGAATGAGACTCGGGTTCGGAGGCCCGAGAGTTCGGATCTCGGATGCCGAGCACGGAGGAGCTGGCGACGGGCTCGTCGACGCCGTCGGTCCGTTCGAAGGGCCTCCAGCGGCTCGTATCGACCGCCGTGCCTTGGCCCGCTCGTCCGTCCGACCATTCGTCGGGCCAGCGATCGGGTGCGAGAAGGTCGACCTTCTCGCCCGCGTCGAGCGGGTCGAGGAGGAAGCTCTCCGGGACGGCCGACGCGTCGACGACGTTCAACTGCGTCGATTGCTCTGCCGGCTCGAGGGCCGCCGCGCTCGTGGGCGCAACCGCGGGAGCAGCGTCCTCCGCCCCTGACCGCGTCAGCTGGAAGGCGGCGATCGCCACGGCTGCGACGCCGGCGAGCCCGGCCATGGTGATCCGGCGAGCCCGCTCGCCGCGCTTCGTCCGCCGGTCGCCGCACGCGAGATCCTCCGCGAGCGTCGAGAGCGACGACAGGAGCTCGTCGTACGACTGAGGGCGTTCGCTCTGCTCCGGCGCGAGCATCTTCGCGACGAGCTTCTTGGTCCCGTCCGACGCGGAAAGCTCATCCAGCGCCTTGCCGCGAAGCCCGGACGACTTCTGACGGTACAGCTCGGCGACGGTCACTCCTCGGAATGCGGGGACGCCCGCGATCGCGAAGAAGAGGACGCAGCCGAGCCCGTAGATGTCGGTGCGATGGTCGACCTCCTCGGGGGCCTTGAACTGCTCGGGCGCCATCGTCGTCGGCGTTCCCATCACCGCGCCCTGCATCGTCAGCTCGGACGTCTCCTCGAGGCAGCGCGCGAGGCCGAGGTCCGCGAGCTTCGTCGCGACGATCGAACGGTCGCCTTCGGCGAGGTGGAGCAGGATGTTCTGCGGCTTGACGTCGCGATGGATCAGCTTCGCGCTGCGACGGTGACCGTGCTGCAGCGCGCGCGCCAGGTCGGCGACGAGCTCGATGGCGCGCAGTTCGGTCAGCGGCCCGTCGCTCTTGACGAACTCGGCCAGGTCCTCGCCATCGACGTACTCGAGCACCATGTAGCACTCGTCTTCGTCGGTCACCCCGGCCTGATGGCACGTGACGATGTTCGGGTGAGAGAGGCCGGCGAGTAGCTTCGCCTCCTGCTTGAAGCGGTCGGAGAACGCCGGATTGGCGCTTCGGTCGATGACCTTGACCGCGACGTCGCGTTCGAGGAACTCCTGGAAGCCACGGAAGACGACGCCCTGGCCACCGCGCCCGATGACCTCGGTGATCGAGACGTCCGGGATGGTCGGCTGCGTGCGCTCACGGCGACGCGCGGCGGGGCGAGGACGACCGATCTCCGGCTCCGTTCGAGCCGTCAGATCGTCGAGCTCGTCGTCCTCGTCCATGCCCGTGCGCTGGCTATCCCCGAATCCTGTCGATCTCCTCGAGCAGGAGCGGAAGCGGGGGCCGGTCGTACTCGTTCTTCCCAACGTAGGCGAACCGAACGACGCCCGACTCGTCGACGACGAGCGTCGTCGGTACCACGAGTGTGCCCTGGATGTCGAAGCGGATCCCGACCTTGGCGGCGTTCTCGTACAGCATCGCGTACGGGATCTCCTCGGCCGTGAGGTCTCGGTACGCCGTCTGGAACGCCTCGAAGCCGTTCTCCGACCCGGGGTAGACGACCTGGAGCAGGGCGTTGCGCTCCTCGAGCGCCGCGAGCGCGCCCTCTCGACACATCGCCTTGGTCTGAGCGACGCAGTAGGGACAGATCCCGTCGCCGAACCCACGCAGGATCACGACGACGGCGATGCGTCCGCGCGTGCGCCGCTTCAGGTCGATGCGGTTGCCGTCGGCGTCGCGGAACGTCGTCATCGGCAGCGGGTTTCCGATGAAGCCGGAGGCGACGTCCTTCTGACCACCGGGCTCCGGGATGAGCGACTCCTCCTCGGCCTGTCCGCTCCACGAATCGCCGTAGATCCCGGTCGGGATCCGCCGCTGCACCCCCCCGTACCAGTCGACGAAGGTGTCGAACGCGTCGCGGACGCGCACCGTGAAGAGCTCGGTCGGAACGGGGATGTCAGGATCTTCGCGGCCCTCTTCGAGGAGCGCGCGGTCGGCCGTGGTCAGCTCCGTTTCGGTCGACGGCGGCGATTGCCGCGCGACGTTCTCGAAGTCGAGCGGGGACCGCGCCTCCGCGATCCAGGTGTTGACGATGACGCCGACGGGCTCGGTCGAGTGGATCGAGCGATCGCTCCACTCGTCGTCGAATCGAACGTCGCTGCCAAAGGCCGCGGCGTCACGCGTCCCGAAGCCGTCTCCGGCGAGGACGCGCCAGCGGTCCTCGGCACCACCGCGTCCGGCCGGTCCGATCGCCAGCAGCTCCCCCGTCGGCCCGAACGCCATCCAGGTGCCCGAGGGGAGTCCGCCCTCGAACTCCCCGATCGTTCGCAGCGAGCCGTCGCGGCCGTAGGTCGTCCAGAGTCCGGTCGGCGCGCCGTCGCGCATGAAGCCCGTCCGGCGGAGTTCGCCGCCATCCTGCCAGCGCTCCTCCAGCCACTCGACGCCCTCCGGCATGTCCTTCCAGACGACCTTCTCGCCCTCGTCGGCGCCGACGAGACGATGCTCCCCGACGGGCTCCTGCTCGACGTAGATCCCGCTGCGAATCTCGCGTCCGTCGTCGCCGTAGAGCGTCCACCTCCCCTCCTTCATTCCGGACCGGAAGCTCCCCTGCTCGCGCAGCGCGCCCGAGGGGTGCCAGATCCGCCACTCACCGAACTTGAGGCCGTCGACGAACCAGCCCTTCGATTGCAGCGCGCCGCTCGGGTGCCACGACTGGAAGAGCCCTTCGCGCTTGCCCTGCGAAATCGTGTACTGGAGCTTCCGCGCGCCGCTCGGGTAGTTCTCGGTCTGGAGACCCTCGGGCTGGTCGTCGACGAAGGTCCGCGTCGCGACGACCGCTCCATTCGCGTCCCGGTACGTCCACTCCCCCTGCTGCTCTCCGTTCCGGAGCGCGCCCTCGCCCGCCGGGCCCAGCCCGTACGTGCTGGGATCCAGGAATGCGCACGAGGACAGCGCCGCGAGGAGGAGCAGAGCGGGCACGTATCGATTCATGGGGAGTCGGGACCGCCGGGAATGCGGAAGCGGGAGGGGGCTCGATCGCCTCGCGGCCTGCCTGCCGGGCGTCGACAGGAGGGTCAGCGGAAAGGACCGCGCGGTCCCACTCGGAATCGCGCGGTCCGTGCCGTCTCCGTGTGCGACCGGGCGTCGCGATGGCCCGGTCCGATTCAGCGCTCGATCGAGATCGTCACGCTCTCGACGACTCCGGTGAACTCCGAGTCGTCCATGTCACTGAAGACCCTGTCGGCGACCTGCGTCGCCTCGTCGACGCCAACGTCGGCGGTGTCGTCGGCGGAGAAGAGCGCGGGCTGGGTCTTCTCGACTCGACCGGTCGCCACGACGTTCCCGTCGACGAGGATCTCGACGTCCCCGCCCTTCCCGAGTCCATTGCCGTCGTACTTGAAGCGCATCTCGACCCTCGCGGTGCCTTTCGGGACCGCCTGGGACGCCTCGACGGTGTACGTCTCGAGCCCGTACCAGTTGTAGGCGTAGGCGGGCTTGCCGTCGTTCATGTAGAAGGCCCAGCCGCCGAACTTGCCGCCCTGGCAGAGGATGATCCCGCGGTCGTTCCCTGCGAGGTCGAGCGTCGCGGAGATCGTCTTGGACGAGTTCTTCACGTTGATGAACGCGTTCTCGGCCATGCCGGTCATCCCCTCCGACAGCGTCAGGCTCGTCCGATCGCCCATGACGTCGGGTCGGCCTGCGATCGCGGGGTTGAACCGCTCGTAGACCCGGTCGTCGAGCGGGTAGACGTTGTTGCGGATCGCCTCATTCTCGAAGACCTCCTTCAGCTCGGTGAGCTTCGCGGGCTGCTCCGCGGCGAGGTCGCGCGAGAGACTGAAGTCCTTCGTGGTGTCGAAGAGCTCCCACGTGTCCTCGAGGAACGGCTGGTAGGGATCGGCCCACGGCGCCTTGTGGACGGCGCGCGCGAGCCAGCCCTCGTGGTAGATCGCGCGGTTGCCGAACATCTCGAAGTACTGCGTGAGGTGGCGCTCGTCTGCGCCGGCGTCCTTCGCCGCGTAGAGCATGCTCACGCCGTCCATCGGGCGCTGCGCGACGCCGTTGATGACCTTCGCCTCGGGGAGTCCGGCGGCCTCGAGGATCGTGGGTGCGACGTCGTTGACGTGGTGCCACTGGGTGCGGATCCCGCCCTTCGCCGAGAAGCCGGCTGGCCAGTGCATCACCATGCCGTTGCGCGTCCCGCCGAAGTCCGCGGCCATCTGTTTGGTCCAGGTGAAGGGCGCGTCGGTCGCGACCGCCCAGCCCGCAGCCATGTGGGGGAACGAGTTCGGTCCGCCCCAGTCGTCGGCGCGAGCGAGCATGCTCTCGATCGTCTCGGCCTCGAAGTTGCCGTTCAGGTGGATCAGCTCGTTGAACGTGCCCTCGAAGCCGCCTTCGGCGCTGCTGCCGTTGTCGCCCATGATGTAGACGATCAGGGTGTTGTCGAGCTCGCCCGTCGCCTCGATCGCGTCGATGATGCGTCCGACGTGGTGGTCGGTGTGCTCCATGAAGCCGGCGAAGGTCTCCATCTGGATCGTGAAGAGCCGCTTCTGATCATCACTGAGAGCGTCCCAGTCCTCGATCCCGGGCGGCTTTGGCGACAGGACGGTGTCCGCGGGGATGATCCCCATCTGCTTCTGCCTGGCGTGCGTCTGCTCGCGCAGGACGTCCCAGCCCGCATCGAACTGGCCGCGGTACTTCTCGATCCACTCCTTCGGCGCGTGGTGCGGCGCGTGGACGGCGCCCGTCGCGAAGTACGCCATGAACGGTTTGTCCGGCGTCATCGCGTTCTGGAAGCGAATCCACTGGATCGTTTCGTCCGCGATGTCCTCGGTGAAGTGGTAGTCCGGGTCCTCCTTCTTCTCGACCCGCGCCACGCCGTCGTAGATCATCGGCTCCCACTGATTCGTCTCACCGCCGATGAAGCCGTAGAACTTGTCGAAGCCGGAGTTCGTCGGCCAGCGGAAGAAGGGGCCAGACACCGACGTCTCCCACGGCGCGGTCTCGTGCCACTTGCCGAACGCGGCCGTGTTGTAGCCGTTCATCCGGAGCGTCTCGGCCACGTACTTCGCGTTGTCCGGCCGCTCTCCCTGGTTGCCCGGGAAGCCCGTCGCGACCTCCATGACGGAGCCGACGTTGATCGCGTGGTGGTTGCGACCGGCGAGGAGCGCGGCGCGCGTCGGCGAGCAGAGGGCCGTCGTGTGGAAGCGGTTGAACCGCAGGCCGCCGTCCGCGAGACGCTGGAAGTTCGGCGTCCGGATCGGACCGCCGTACGGGGTCGTCGCACCGAAGCCGATGTCGTCGATCATGATGACGAGGACGTTCGGCGCGCCTTCGGGCGGGCGGACCTCGAACCGCTCCGGTGCTTCGACGTTCCGCGCGTCCATCTCCGTGATCGGATCCCGCGCCGGGGGCTGGATGGGCAGGACCGTTCGGTCGATCTCGTCCACCGAGCGCGACGGCGTCGAGACAAGTCCACTCGGAGCCGGTTCGCCGACCTCGGACGGGGAGCTGCAGGCGGCGAGGAGAGCGATGGGAGCGATCAGAAGTCGTTGCATCGGGGGTCGATGATGGGATCGCGAAACGAGACAAGCCGAGGAGTCTAGCCGCGACTCCGGGCGCGCGCATCGGCCGCATATCCGCCGCGCGTGGGAGATTGCCGTCGCTTCGCCGCTCGACTCCCCCTGTGCACCCAGGCCCATCGCTCCCGAGGAGGTGCACTTGGCAAAGAAGAGCTATCACGCAACGGCTGTCTCGAAGGCCGTCGAATCGAAGATGAAGTCGACCGACGCCGAGGACGTCTACTGGGGATTCGTCGAGGGAATGTCCGCAGTCATCGACGGTGTCAGAGCCGATTCCATCGTCGGACCGGCTTCGGAGGTTGCGCACGCCGTCATGACCGCGGCCCAGGGTCTCGGTCGCGAAGCGCTGATCGAGAACCCCTACTTCATCGGAAACGGACACGGCGACGGCGACCGCTCGAGGGTCACGGCGAGCTACCTGCGAAGTCGACGCCGCAAGAACGTCGCCAAGGGCGTGTCGGGGGCCGCTGGCCAGGTCGGCAGCATGTGGACGCAGGTCGACGTCTCCGGAATCGCGCTTCACGGCAACGCCGTCGGTACGACCGCCGCGCACCTGCGCGTGCTCTCTGGGATGGCGCGCCGGTCGCGCAGGACCGGGACGGTGGCCGACTGGCTCGACATCGTCATCCGAATGAAGTCGATCAAGCTCGCCACCCGCGGCGCCGGACTTGCCGGCGCGGCGATCCCGATCCCCGCCCTCGGCATCGCGACCGGGCTCGTCGGCGCCGCTGTCTCGGCGGGCGCGAATCTGACGCTCTCCAAGGCGTGCGTCGCCGCGGCGGTCGAGATGCACTGGAGGGCCCGCCAGGAGCAGTTCATGTCCAGTGCCGTGACGGGCGGCGGCACCGGCGGCTCCGTCGGGCCGGCCTCGCGCATCGTCTGGGAGCTGTTCACGAAGCGCGGGATCACGCGGATCCTCGGCAAGTACGACATCAAGGGGATCGTCAACGAGCCCGCGGGCTGGATGGCGATCAGCGACAAGCT
>JBCCSK010000042.1:0-23963 GCA_039200205.1 Planctomycetota bacterium | reverse complement strand
TCGACCACGTCCGGCGCGAGCGCCGGAGTGCGGCCGTTCCCGGTCTTCAGCGCGTCGATTGCACGCGCGAGATCCTCCGCGACGGCGTTCGAATCCGCTTCGACGGCCGTCAGGACGTGGGCGAGATCCGAACCATCAGCTTCGAGGATCTTCGTCAGCCAGTGTTCGATCTCGACGTTGTAGTTCGTGCGGGAGAGGCAGAGTCCCGTCGCGCTCTCGAGGGCGCCGCGAGTCAGCGGCGAGAGACGGGCGACGAGCGACTTCAGATCGACGTTTGCCATGGGATTCGGCGGGCAGGGGGCGGATTCGAAAGGGTCGGTGTTCGGGTGGAGGCAGCGTCGCGTCGGGCTAGGCGGACTCGCTGACCGGGAAGCGCGCGCGGCGCACCGCAGCGGGGCGCGGCTCGTACTCCAGCCAGGCGTCGACGCCGATGCGGGTCTCGCCGCCGAGCTGGAGGCCCGGTGACTCGCCGGGCGCGAGAACGCACTCGAGGTCGACGTCGACGGGATCGCTCACGTACATCTGGACGAGCGAGGCGGCGCGGAATCGCCCGGCGGAATCGCCGGCGAAGAACCGGTGTTCGTCGAGCGTCAGGGGGCCAGCGATCAGCCGGATCTTCGACTGGACGCTCCAGAACCGCTCGCCAACGGCAAAGCCCTCGCCCAGCGCGTGGCCTTCTTGCTCGGCCTCGCCGGCCCGGAGCAGCGTCGAGCGTCCGTCCTCCGGAATGTCTCTCCATTCACCGACGAACTCCTCGACCTCGACCGGGACGCGTAGCACCGACCGGAGGACGCCGGCGAGGGCCGAGCCGCTCCGTACCGCTCGCGCGTAGGCGCCTCCGGTGAAGACGAACGAGAGGTCGTCGACGGCCTGTTTCCGCCGGACGCTCGGCGTGCCGAGTCCGACGAGTGAGAGGACGGCCGTCGTGAACGCGTCGTGGTCGAGCCGCTCGTGCGCCTCGAGCTCGAATGCGAACGGGTAGCGACTCCTCCGCCACGCGCGGTGGAAGAGCGCGATGGTGCGTCGCTGAAGGAGGTCGAGGAAGTCGCGCAGCGAGCGATCGCCCTGCGCACCGCGCTCCAGAACGAGCTCGCTGTAGTGGGGCGGCAGCACGCCAGCCGCGCCGAACAGCCCCGCGAACGTGACGTCGAGCTCGGCGATCGCGGCGGCGCCGTCGTCTGCGGGGCGACAGCTTCGGATGGGACTCGCCGCGTAGGCGACCGAGGGATGGACCGCGAAGCCGACCGACTCCTCGGGCGGTTTCGCGTCCGCGCCCACGGACCGGCCGGTGCCGGAGGCGAGGCCGTACAGTTCCAGCAGCCTCACGGCCTGATCGAACGTGAAGCTCCCGGGCGACGCTTCCAGCGCCGCGATCAGACGAGGGGGCGGTTGCCGGCTCTCGGGGGCCATCGCTTGACGACTCCGTCTCGGAGGTTGGTCTCGAGGGACGTCTGAACGAAGCTGTTCACCGAAGCGTGGAGCGCGAGGAACCGTTCGAGCAGGGACGCGAAGAGGTAGAGCCCGCTCCCGGAGAACTTCGTCTCGTCGAGCACGAGCGTCACGGCGACGCCGCGACAGAAGGCCGGTTGGCCTCCGATCCGGACGCGCGAGACCGTGGGCTCCGAGCGGAGCTCGAGAATCGAGTCGATGAGCTTCTGGGTCTCCGGCCGGGCGACCATGTCGTAGATGCGCAGCATCTCGCGGAGCGGCCGAGCGCTTCCGCCGGCGTCGGACAGCGACAGGAAGTTGAGTGAGAGCAGCGAGATGAGCTTCCAGCGCGCCGCATCGCCGAGGCTCGGACGGAGAGTCTTCGTGGGCTGCTGCAGGCACTCGATGCCGCCGATACCGCCTCCCGATGCGAGGTTCATCCGCGGCCGGCCCGCTCCGTACGGGAGGCTCTGCGGCAGGTTGCGATTGGTGCAGGTGGTTTCGGCGGTCAGGACGAGGGACTCCGCCCGCGCAGGGTCGAACTCGAGGTCGACGACCTGGAGGTAGACCTCGGTCCCGTCGTCGGCGTTCTCGGCCGCGAGGTGCCCCGGTCGCCTCGTCGCGTGCCAGAACGCGGGCGCCGGGTCCCCGTCTGGCCCGTGATCGATGCCGTAGAACGGACGCACGTCCCGCGTTTCGCCCTGCTCGTCGATGGTGGTCAGGCGGTCGACCGAATGGACCTCCATCGCTCGCGGCCGGCGGGCGTCGGGGACGATGCGCTGCTCGAAGTCGAGGTGATCGAATCGGATCGGCTCGGCTCGCCGCGTGAAGAGGTTGACGATCGGCGTGCAGTTCAGCTCGAGCGTCTCGCGCTCGACGAACCGGTCGAGCTCGGCGGGGAGTCGCCGGAGAAAGACGAACAGCTCGAGTTCGCGACCGGCGGAACCCGGGACGGCGTCGAGCCCGTGAACGTCGACGAAGAGGAACTTCTGCGGGAACGCGAAGAACTCCGTCAGCAGCCGATACGCCGACGGCGCCCGATCCGCGCTCGGAAGGCACGCCTCGTCGGGCTCGAAACCGACCGGCTGAAGGGCGTCTGCGGCCAGGGAGACCGCGTTCGGATCGCTCGGGGTCGCCGCGACGGCCGCGCCGATCGCGTCGTTGAGCATCAGCTCGTAGAGCGGGTAGGCGTGCTGCGGCAGCCCGCGGATGTGGAACCTCAGGCTGGAGAGACCGAGGTCGGAGATCGAGGCTTCGCCCGTCGACCGGAGCGAGACGCGGAGGCACGCGGCGGCCTCGCGGGCCCTGGGGACGGAGGGGGCGTCGAAGGGCGTCGGAAGTAGCTGGACGTCACGGACCTCCAGCGGGACGACATCCGTTTCGAAGACGGTTCGGTAGGTGCAGGGGACCCCGTCGACGCGCTCCGTCTCGATCGCCGCCTCGCGCGGGACGCGGTACGCGGCTGTCGCGTCGTCGTCGGGCGCGAAGCGCACGATGCTCATCGACGGCACCGGCGCAGTCGAGTTCGGCTGAACGATCGACAGCAGGGCGTCCGAGATCTCCGGGAAGCCCTCATCGATCCTGTGCTGGACACGCGCGTTCAGGAATGCGACGGACTCGATGAGTCGCTCGACGTGGGGATCGGGCGCGGTCTCGCTCCCGAGTCGCAGGCGACCCGCGATCTTCGGATGGTCCTGCGCGAAGCGCTCGCCGACCTTCCTCAGGTAGTCGAGCTCGCGGTTGTAGTAGGGGAGCAGCTCTTCGCTCACGATTCGAAGGTCCTCGTGACGGGCTCCATCTGGAAGTCGAAGGTCATCTCCTCGGGCGCGCCTGCGACCCGAACGACCGCCTCGATCCGAAAGTGGACGACGCGATCGTCGGGCTTGTTCCGATCGCTGCGCGTCACGGTGACGGACTTGAAGCGCGGATCGCACCTGCGGATCACCGGGCCGAGGGACGCGAAGAACCGATCGCGGTCGGCGCGCGACGCCATGTGAGCGCCGGTCACGTCCGGGATCCCGTAGGCGAGGACCGACGATCCGAGCTGATCCAGCTTGGCGGCCCAGGTCCGGCAGCGCTCGCGCGTGTTGAGGAGGTCGAGGAGGTCGCGCTCGAACCCCTCGACGACGCGCCTGTACGTGCCGTTCATCGACTCGGGCCGCTCTTCGACCGCGCTCGGATCCTCGTCGATCAGCTGGTCGAGGAGGGAGGGACGCACCGGCTGCTCCGCCTGGTCAGGCATCGCTGGCGCCCTCGAAGCGCAGCGTGGGCAGGTCGTCGAGGCTCACGCCTTCCTCTCCGAGGAGGAACATCCGCCGCCCGATGCCGCGGATCGGGTCGCTCTCCGTGAATTCCGTGACGCGTCCGAGCCGGACCGGATCAGGGGCGTCGGCGGGCAGCGGCGCGTAGATCGAGGGGAGGTAGACCTCGCCGTCCGGGCCGTCCTCGACCTCGACGCGGGCGCGGCGCCAGAGCCTGTCGAGCGGTCGCTCGACGGGACGGAGCTCGATCTCCTTGACCGCGTGGAACGGGACCCAGAAGTACTTGCCGGTGCTCGTCAACAGCTCCAGGACGCCCGCGATCAGGTCGTCGCAGTCGCGGATGTCCTCGAAGGTCCGATCATCGGCCGCGCACGGCGCCGGGCGTCGCGCCTCCTCCGCCGCAGCGAGAAGCTCGGAGGCCTCGCCGTTCTCGCCCTCTCGCAGGGCAATACTCGCTCGCATCTGCAGCGTCACCGCGTCGTCCGGCTGGGAGAGGAACTCCGGCGTCCGGCCGCGAAGGAAGAAGTCCTCGCGCCAGGTCTCGGCGCGAACCAGCTGACGGAACAGCGAGACGACGTGCGCAGACCCCGGGCTGAGCTTCCCGATCGAATCGAGCTGTCGGTCGGCGCGCTCGAAGTCGCGTGCGAAGCACAGGAGGTCGGCGAGCGTCGCGCGGACGTCCACGTCGGACGGCTTCGCTTTCACCTCGGCGACGGCCGCGTCGATCGCGTCGTCCAGTTCGCCCTGATTGAAGAGTTCGATCGCACGCATGATTACATCTCGTATCCGGTGAAGAGCTCGGTCGTGATACTGATCGACGTCGCGAGCTGATCGAGCTGGTAGTGGGGCTGGAGGTCGACGCGGCAGCGGTAGACGCCGGGTGCCCCCGGGCGCTCTGTGACGTCGACGCGTGCGTCGCGCAGCGGGTACTTCGCCTGCGCCTCGGCCGTTGCCCCGACGTTCGCGGTCGCGTACTTGATCAGCCAGTCGGACAGGAGGCGCTCGATCTCCTTCGCGGACGAGTACGAGCCCACCTTGTCGCGCACGAGGATCTTGACGTAGTGGGCGAAGCGCGAGACGCAGAACATGTACTGCAGCATCGACGACAGCTTCGCGTTCGTCACCGCCGTGCTCTTGCGGTCGCCGGGCACCACCGCCGCACGCCAGTCCTGGATCGACTGGTTTCCGTAGAACGCCGAGAACGGCGTCCCGTGGCATCGGACGA
The DNA here is from genome assembly GCA_039200205.1 of Planctomycetota bacterium. Classification (GTDB taxonomy): domain Bacteria; phylum Planctomycetota; class UBA1135; order UBA1135; genus Saltatorellus. The sequence goes on along the minus strand of JBCCSK010000042.1, from coordinate 19,049 downwards.
GCGGCATGAAGCCGAGCTCGTTCAGCTCCTGCTCCTGGGACTCGGTCAGCTGGACCTCCAGCGATCCGCGCGAGACGACGCCCTGGAGCTCCGGCGCATGCCAGTCGTGCGGAAGATCCGCCACTAGGCCACGCCCCTCGCCGTCGCGCTCGACGCCTCGGATCGCAGCGAGCCAGCGGGTCTCGACGAACGCCCGCAGAAGGACTTCGCCGAAGGCGAAGACGGCGTTGCCGAAGAGGGGAGGCGGGCCACCGTCGGGCGAACCGGCCTCGACGTACCGAAACCCGTCGACGCGGCTCGGATCGTCGCGGTAGGGACGTCGCACCAGCACGCGCGGCAGCGTCAGTGCGATGAAGCGTGAGTCGCCTTCCTTGCGCAGGGAGTTCCACGACGCGTACTCGTCGGCGCGGAAGGTCCGGCCGAGGGCGACCGGGCGCTCGAGATCGGCGAACGCGTCGAGCCCGAAGAGGCTCGGGTCGGCGCCGGCGACGAACGGGCTGAACGAGGCCGCTGCGATCGTCGAAAGCGTGCGAAGGGTCCCGACGTCGTCCTTGTGGCCGGGGATCCGGCGGTGGGTGACGGAATAGTCGCCGAGGAGCACGCCGAAGGGCTCGCCTCCAGGCTGGTCGAACTCCTCCGAGTAGACGAGCCGGAAGAGCTGGGTCTGCTCGAAGTCGGGGACCCTGGACAGGTCGCGCGTGAGCTCTGACCACGAGAGATCGAGCACGCGCAGTCGCACCACGTCGGGCTGGTTCCCGGCGAGCCGAACGCGCGTCTCGTGGAGCCGGTAGAGGCCGCGCCAGCTCGCTTCGAGCCGCGCGAGCTCGGGGTGGTGCAGGATCGCGTCGAGCTGGGCCGACACGAGCCGATCGATCGACGCGATCTCCAGCGTCAGGCGCGCGATGACGGCGTCGCGCGTTGGCGCGGTCGCCCCCGGCTCCAGGTCCAGCCACCGGACGAGCGAGTGGACCCAGTCCCTCTCCACGTGCAGCGCGCGGAAGCGGTCCAGCGGGACCGACGGCGCCTGGGTCTCCGCGAGGACGTTTGCGAGGTCGGGCTGGGTCACGGGCGACGCGGGGGGGGGAGAGGCGCTCCGGAGGAGCCGCGCGTGCGCGGCACCTCCGGCGCGCTCGACTCAGGACGCCTGCGGGATCTTCGCGACGAGCTTCATCGCGACCGACAGCTCCTCCATCTGGAGCCACGGGCGCATGTGCGCGACCGCCTGGTACGAACCGGGGGCACCCGGCACCTCCTTCACCTCGACGCGAGCCTCGGCGAGGGGGAACTTGGCCTTCATGTCCGGGCCCGCGTTGGCGTTGGCGTTGACGTAGTTCTGGATCCAGTTGTTCAGCTCCCGCTGGCAGTCGGAGGCTTCCATGAACTTCCCGATCCAGTCGCGCGCCATCACCTTGAGGTAGTGCGTGAAGCGCGCCGTCGCCATCAAGTACGGCAGCCTCGCGGAGATCGCCGCGTTCGCCGTCGCGTCCGGCGTGTCGTACTTCTTGGGCTTCTGCGTCGTCTGCGCGCCGAAGAACACGGAGAAGTCCGTGTTCTTGAAGTGGCAGAGCGGCAGGAACCCGACCTTCGACAGCTCGGCCTCACGGCGGTCCGTGATCGCGATCTCGGTCGGGCACTTCATGTCCGTGTCGCCCTGGTCGGTCGTGAACGTGTGCGTCGGGAGGTTCTCCACCGTCCCGCCGCCCTCGCGGCCGCGAATCGCGGTGCACCAGCCGTGCTCGGCGTACGCGCGCGTCAGGACCGTTCCCATGACGTAGGACGCGTTCATCCAGCAGTACTGCTCGTGGTCGATCGACCCCTCGGCTCCGGCGCCGTCGACGTTGACCTCCTCGAAGTGGAACTCGTCGATCGGCTTCGTCGATTGGCCGTACGGGAGCCGCGCGAGCGCGCGGGGCATGACCATCGAAACCCACCGTGAGTCTTCGCTCTCGCGGAACGAGCGCCACTTGACGTACTCAGCCGAGCTGAAGGTCTTCTCGATGTCGCGCGTCGACGGCAGCTCGGTCCAGCTCTCGTAGCCCAGCATCGCGGGGCTCGGGGCCGTGACGAAGGGGGCGAACGACGCGGCCGCGATCCCCGACATGTTCTGCAGGAACTCGACGTCGTCCGGGTGAGCGCTGAACTCGTAGTCCCCGATCAGGCAGCCGTACGGCTCGCCGCCGGGCGTCCCGAACTCCTCCTCGTAGATCTTCTTCCAGAGGACGGTCTGGTCGAACTCGGACGCCGTGGCGAGGTCCTTGCCGATCTGCTTCTTGGAAGCGTTGAGCATTCGGACCTTGAGTCCGGTGCCCGTCTCGGAGTTGTGGACGAGGTGGTGGAGGCCGCGCCACGAACCCTCGAACTTCTGGAACTCGGGCGCGTGCATGACGGCGCCGAGCTGCTTCGAGAGAGTGCGGTCGATCGCAGCGATCGCCTCGTTGAACGTCTGCGTGAGGTTCTTGCTCCAGGTGACGGTGCCGGACATCGCCTCCTGCGCGAGGGTCTCGATCAGCTCCTCGGCGCGGCTACGCTCGGTCTGCTTGGTCGCAGCGAGCGTCTGCTCGAGGAGGCTCGTCTGCGTCTCGGTCTCGGCCGCTGCGCTCTGCGCTGCGTTCTGTGATTCGGTCTCGGACATCGCTACTCACCTCCTTCGTCGGACGCATCCGATCCACCTGCCGCCGGCTCGTCGCCGCCGACGCCGAGCTCGCCCTGGAGACGCTTCATCGCGTCCGGATCCTGGAGGATCTGCTCGAGCAGTCCCTCCAGCTCCTCCGAGCGATCGACCTTCGTCATGAGGTCGTTGAGTCGCGCGCGGGTCTCGAGCAGTCGCTTGAGGGGCTCGACCTGGTTCGCGATCTTGGCCGGCTCGAAGTCGGACATGTCGTTGAACTTCAGGTTCACGGCCATCTCGCTCCCGTCGCCCGCGATCGTGTTCTCGACCTTGAAGTTGAGCTCGGGAGCGATCTCGGCCATCACGCTGTTGAAGTTGTCGCGATCGATCTCGGTGAACTTCTTCTGCTTCAGCGGCTGGAGCGGACGATCGGGGTTGCCCGAGAAGTCTCCGAGGACGCCGACGACGAAGGGCAGCTCGCGCTCGACGCGCGCTCCGCCGGTCTCGACCTCGTAGGTGATGTGGACGCGCGGCTTGCGTACGCGCTTCAGCTTGTCTTGGGTACTGGCCATGGGGGGTCAGGCGATACGAGATCAGGGGCAGGTCGAACGGACTCGTGGGCGCCGCCGACGGACGCTCATTCGGGCGTAGGAGACTCGGACGGCTCGACGCCCGTCAGGGCGTTGAACGTGCTGCGTGCGCCCTGGTCGGGGATGAGCTCGGCGAGGAGCTGTGGCAGGGGTGTCCTGCCCCACCGGACGGCACGTTCCAGCAAGTAGGCGAGGGGCGAATGGGGCTCGGTCCTGCGGAAAAAGTCCGCGATCTCGGCGAGATTACGGAGGGCCTGCTCGCGTCCGGCGATGGCGCCGGCGGCCGGGGCGGGGCTGCCGCTGCCCGTGGGCGCCTCCGAGTCCTGCGCTTCGCCGTCTTCGTCCGCCGGGGCGACCTCGATGGGAAGGCGGTCCTTCGCGATGTGCCGGATGCAGCTCGCGACGTCCTCGAAGAGCTCCACGAGCTGGCTCGACGGAGGGGCATCCGCGCCTGCGCGTTCGTCGAGGACGGCCGTCAGAGCGCGCCACTCTTCCAGCGCGGCCAGCACGTCCTCGAGCAGATCCGCGAAGAACGCGGGATCCGTTTGCGCCACGGCCGCATGGACCTGGTCCATCGAGGTGCTTCCGTCGGCGATGCGGCTGGCGCGCACGTCCGGCTCCAGTCGATCGAGCTCGGCGGCCTGGTCGGCGATCCACTTCGGCACCGGCCCGCTCTCGCCTTCCTGGGTCAGAGGGATCCGCTGGATCACGCTCGCGAGCACGCCGGGTCCGCCCATGCCGTTGAGCCCGGAGAGCGGCGCGACGCGGGTCTCGATGCCGTCCTCGTCCGGCATCGGGTGCAGCTGGTCCCAGTACGACTCGACGAGCTCGCGCGTCAGCCGGAATCCGTCGCGCAGGCCGGCGAATCCGTCGGTGCGCGCGAGCGCTTCGATCCACATCGCGACCACGCGCAGGTCCTTCGTCTCCGAAGCCAGGATCTTCGGCGCGAGCTCGGCGACGGGCCGCCAGCGCGCGACCTCGTCGACCGTGACGTGCGCGCCGAGGTCGTCACCGCGCTCAGCGGCGCGCGCCTCGTCGCGCATCCCCTTGATCTCGTAGAAGACCGACGACGGCGAGCCGTCCGCGGTCAGGTCCGACCCGCCGGGCGAGTCGCCGCCGATGGGGGCGAGGAGCGGGTCGATCTCGAAGGCCGGAGGAGACGCCATGGCTGTCGGGTCGTCGTCGGGTTGGTGGGGGGGAGAGGAGCCGTCGTCGTCAGGCGGATCCGAGGGTTGGAACAGCCGGGTCAGTCGGCTTCGCAGTCGCGAGGAAGGGCGCTTCGGCACGTCGAGTCGTAGGCGCTCAGGCGCTTCGCGCTCGCGCGCTGATCAGTGGGCCGCGCATGGACTCGGCGAGGGGCGGCGTCGCCTCGCTCGCGGGTCCTGCGCCGTCGATCCGCCGCGGCTCGGGGAAGGCGAAGTCCCCGGGGCCGAGGGGCGAGGTCGGCGGCGCGAGCCACGCCTGGTGCTCGGGGTGGAGCGCGCCCAGGAGGAAGGTTGCGAACTGCGGGACGTTCGCGTCGGCGTCGGGCAGGGGGAAGAAGACCGACGGAACGGCCCCGGACTCGACGAGCCGCAGGTCCGCCAGCGCAGTCCACCAGGCGTGGACCTGGGGCACGAGCGGGAGTCCGGCGAGCAGAGGGAGCCGAATGGGGCCCTCCGTTCGCCCGCGACCGAGCTCGGTGAGCGAGGCGAGGACCTCGACGAGCGGGTCGACGCCGGCGTCGGGCCAAAGGCCCCCGTGCCAGAGCTCGAAGTCGACGCGCTCGACCTCGGGTGTCGGTCCGTCGCCGACGACGATCTCCTGGCCGCGCATCGCGCTCAGGAACGTCTGGCCGTCACCGTAGCTCTGGTGGGAGGTGTACGCCCCGACCAGGTGATCCCAGAGCGGACGCAGCGCCGAGCCGCCGGCGCTCCATTCGTTCGCGAGCGCGCGACGACGACGCTCGATGAACGCGAGGAACGGGAACCGGCGATGCCCGCCCGTGTCGCTGCTCGGCCACGAGCATCCCAGGAGCGGCTCACCGGAGTAGTGCGCGACGAGGAACCTGCCGGGCCAGGCGAGCATCGCGGACTCGCCGCGCTCGACGCGCGTCGAGAAGCTCTGGTCGACCCAGTCGCGCAGCGCGATGCCGGCGCCGCGGCCGCCGCCGATGCGGAGGTAGTCCTTCGCGATCGGGAGCTTGCCATAGAGCTCGAGCGGCGGGGTCTCCTTGCGGAATCGGGAGAGCATGGGCAGGTCAACCGTCGTTCGAGAGGGGACGATCGGGCCGCTTGGGCGGCCTCGGGTACACGCTCAGATGCATCCGGATCGAGTGCGCCTCGCCGCGCGAGTCCTCGAGCCTGAGCTCGACGTCGGCCTGGGCGTCGTTCCGATCGTTCGCCCAGTGCAGCAGCAGGGGTTCGAGGCAGGAGTGGCTCTCGTACGTCGCATGGCGTCCGTCGCGGCCGTTCCAGCGCAGTGAGAAGGTCACCTCGTTGTCGAACGACCACGCTTCGAGGCGATCGAGCTCGACCATCCGCTCGACGACGTCGTTGCGCTGGATCGATCGGATCTTTCGCTGGGTGAACTGCGGGCTCGTGAACGAATCCCAGGCGAGCCAGTCGTCGGTCGCAGAGGGGTGGGGAGCGATCCGGACGGCGAACCCCGTCGGACCGGTCAGGCGCATGAACGGCAGGGTGCCGTCGTCCGTCGGCTCAGGGGCGCGGTCCTCGCCACGCAGGTACAGCATCATGTCCCAGAGGAACGCGTCGAGGCGCCAGAGCCGCCGCTCCTCGTCCGTGGCGAGCGCGTCCCACGCGGGCTCGCCCTCGGACGCGCGGAAGCCCAGGTTCTCCCGCTCGAGCTGGAGGACGCGGAAGTCCTCGATCAGCCGGACGTACCGCCCCGATCCCCCGAAGAGCCGTGCGAGCTCGGTGTGGGCGTTCGCCTTGACCGCGCCGTCCGTCGTGACATCGTGCCAGAGCGCGTCCAGCGGCTGCGACCCGTGGCGGACGATGTCCTTGTCGAGGCGCTCGGCGTAGGACGCTCTCAGCTGACGGATCACCGCGGCCTCGAACGACGCGAGGACGACGGCACAGGCTTCGAGCTCGAGTCCCGGCGCGCCAGCCTCGTCCTCGAACGCCGCGAGCGGCGAAGCCTCGGTCTGCGTCTTCAGGAAGTGGGCAGCGAGACTCGCGTCCGCCAGCGGCTCTTCCTTCGAGCGACGCTTCGCGAAGCCGCGGACGTGCGCGAGCATGACCCGCCTGGGGCTGTCCAGGCTGAACGACCCCGGGCGCGCCATGAGCGCGTACTTGTCGAAGGCGGTCAGATTCGTCCTCGTGGACTCCCCGAAGAACTCGCGCAGCTCCTGGTCGTCGTGCGTCGGGACACCGAGGTGATCGCAGGCGCCCGCCGTCCAATCCTCGAAGCTCGTCTCCTCGAGGAACGCCTCTGCGTGCTGCAGCGCCTGACCCAGGTCGGAGTCGGCGGGGACCGCGGCGCGCTCCGCGAGGTGGTTGCGCAGTCGCCTCTCGGCGGCCACGAGGTCCCGTTCGACGATCGACGACGTGCGCTCGATCCAGGCGCTGTCACCCTCGTCGACCGCCGCCGCCGCTTCCCCGAAGGCAGCTTGGACGATCGCGCGCTGCTCGAGCACGGTCGCTGCGACCTCGGGAGCGATCGAGCCGTGTCGCCCGTGACCCGCCGCTGCGCGCTGCTCCCACCGCAGGGCGAGCGCAGTGCGCACGTCACTCAGGTGACGCCTCACGACGGTGTCGCAGGTCTCGCGATCCGACTCGGACCCGAGCGCGCCTCGAACGTCCGCCAGAGCCTCGAGCGCGTCCACGTCGAGCGCGCCTGCGTCCCGCGGCAGAGCGGTGCCCATCGCGTCGATCCCGTACACCAGGATTCGCCGCAGCGTGTCTCGAAGCGACTGCAGATCGTCCGCGGGCTGTTCCGGGTCGCCCTGGGGCACCACGTTCTCGATCGCGAGGACCTTCCCGAACGCCGTCGCGATCGAGGGCGTCGTGGCAGCCGCGCCCTCCGTCGGGAGGAACGCCGTCCACTCGAGCGCTTCTCCGAGCTCGATCGCGGACGCCTCGAGCTTCGCGAGCGCGACCGCAGAGGTGAGCGGAGCGCCTACGACCGCCGTGAGTTCGTTCGCCCGTCGGATCTGATCTGGAATCGCGTCGACACTGGCCGTGGAACCGGCGCCGAGGAACTCAGGCCCGAGCGCTTCCTCCAGCGTCGCTCTTCGTCCCCTGAGCTGCTCTTGCCAGTCGATCAGCTCCTGGAATGGATCGGCCTTTGGCTCGCCAGTCGCGTCCGCACCGACGAGCGACGAGAGCTCGGCGAGCGCGCCTGCGCCGGTCGCCGGAAGGACGCGAGCGAGCCACGGGTCCACGACTCCGAGCTGCTTCGTCCAGCTCGGACGATCGTCCTCGTCGACGGCCCCGCGGAGTTCGACGAGTGCTTCGAAATCCGCTCGCTCGTCGGCGAGACTGGCGCGCGTCGCTTCACTCGGCCCCAGCTCGGGCGCGAGCGCGCGCTCCAAGACCTTCGCTTCGCGTTCGCAGGCAGCGTACAGGTCGGCTCGGCCCGCCTCGTTCTGCGGCGGCGACTCGATCCATCCGCGCACGACGCCTTCGAACGACTCGAGATCCTCGCGCGCGAGGCAGACGCCGAGCACGCCGGTGACGCAGAGCGGGTCGGCCGGATCGAGCAGTCGATCCCAGTGTCCGTTCAGGTTTGCGAGTTCGACCGACGAGAGCGGCCGCGGTGCGCGCTCGAAGGGGCCGCGCTCGAGGCGCACGGCGTGCGCAGCGAGGATCCGCTGGCGCAGCTCTTCCGGGACGAGGCGAGCGAGGGCATCGACGTCGTCCGCGCTCCCGTACCCCGTGTCCAGCGCCCTCGCGGCCTTCGCGTCCCGAACGAATTCGTCGTACGTCGACGGATCGGCGTTCGCGCCGCTCGCGTAGCGGCTGGCGAGCGAATCGAGCGCGGCTGCTTCGAGGGCGGGGTAGAAGCGCTCGTCGTAGAGTGACTCGTACAGGCGCTCGAACTTGGGCGCCCGACCGGCGAACGTACGCTGGAGCAGGCGGGGATCGGGGCTCTCGATCGCCTCGTTCGTCGTCTCGAGAGCCACGAGGAGTCCCTCGATCGTCGCGCCGTCGCCTGCGTCGGTGACGCTCCGGGACGACGCGATTGCGTTCGTGTAGGTCGCCTGCACGGAACGGCCCTCGAGATCGCTCGCAAGGTGGAGCACGCCCCAGATCCGGCTGACGACGGCGAGGCTCGCCGCGACGCCATAGGCGAGCCGGGCCCGGCTCCGCGCCTTCGCGACGCGCGCGCTCGTCGGCTTCACGAGCCCGCGCTCGGCGAAGACGCGCCGTTTCACGAGGTCCTTGATGAAGTAGGCGCGGTCGCGCACGCCGAACGCCTGGAGGTCGCGCTGGTCGGCCTCTCCTGGTCGGTCGAGGATGTCGAGGCAGACCTTTGCGATCGGCGCGCCGCTCTGCAGGCCGGACGTCAGGTAGACGCCGCGGAAGAACAGCCGCTCGACGAGGTCCGAGCCCTGGAAGATCCGATCGAAGTAGGTCTCGAGCGGCTCGTAGAGCCCGCGCAGCTCGGCGGGAAACCCGAGCATGCGGTCGACCTCACCCTGGGCTTCGGGCAGTCGGGTCGTCGACAGCATCCGGTCGCGGAGCGCGGTGCTGCGCTCGACGATGCCATCCCACGCACTGCGCAGCTCGTCGGGATCGAACGGCTCCTCGAGGCGCTCGGAGGAACGCGACCACCCGAACATCTGCTGGCGCTCCTCGAGCGAGAGGCGGTGGACCGTCTCTGCGAAGCCGAAGATCTTGTCGCCCTTGGTCAGGACGACGTAGATCGGGATCTTGGCCTCCAGCTTGGTCGTCAGCGACAGCAGGGCTTCGCGCGCCGTGCTGGCCTTCTTCGCGCATTCCTCGAGCGAGTCGGTCAGAAGGCTGTCGCAGGGGATCACGAGCATGATCCCGTTCGCGGGGTCGAGCGGTCGGTACCCGTTCAGGAGGTCGAGGAACGCCTCCCACTCGGCCTCGTCCGCCTTGCCGCTCTCCTGCGTCAGGAGGCGCCCCGCGAGGTCGAGGACGACCGCCTCCTCGGTGAACCACCAGTCGCAGCCCCGCGTTCCACCGACGCCCGAGAGCTTGCTCTGGCCGAAGGGAAAGTTGAGGTCGGAGTTCTGAAGGAGCACGGACTTGCCCGACTGCGGCTCGCCGACGAGCAGGTAGAAGGGCAGCTCGTAGCGATCGATGTCGCGGCGCTCGAGCTCCTGGACCCACGACTGCCACTCGCGCTTTCGGTCGTCGATGCCCTCCCGCGCCGTGAGGTCGGCGTCGAAGCCGCGCTGACGTTTCTTGCGGCGATGCCGCGACAGCGCCCAGAACGTCAGCCAGATGAGCCCGGCGATCGCGACGCAGCCGAGGCCGACGACGACCGCGGTCGTCGCCATCCGGTTCCCGTACATGCCGAGACCGCCGAGGAGCAGGATCACCGCGCCTCCGATCAAGATCCACCGTCGCGCCTTGGCGGGCAGCAGGCTTCGCAGGACGGAACTCATCCTTTCCGGGCTCCTTCGAGGTCCTGGACGATCTCGTCGATCGCCTTCTTGTCGCCGCTGACTTCGATCTGCGCAGCCACGCGCCCGAACGCCCACGCGAACGCCGCGGCGACGACGGCGATCGTGGCGAGGCGCAGCGTCGACGCCGTCGGCAGCTTGACGGACGTGCGCGACGAGTTCCTGCCGTACGAGTCCGGCGTGAGCTTCCTCGCGCCGCCTTCGCCCCGATCGGCGCCATCACCGAGTCGCGCCTTGTCGAAGAGCTCCTGGCGCCGCGATTCGAGCTCGCGCCGCTCGCCGCGGAGCTCGCCCTGGAAGCCCATCGCCATGCAGTGGAACAGGAGCTCGGCGATCTCGGCGGCCTCGTCCGTCGGCTCGCGCTTGATCTCCTCAGCGAAGCGGAAGAACTCGGTGCCACCCTTCGCGCTTCCGAAGTACGACGTCTCCAGCAGGTTCATCGCCCAGACCGTCCGCTGCTGCCAGTTCGAGGACAGGACGACCTGATCCGCCGTCGCGACGAGGGAGTAGAACGCTCGCGCGATCATCGGAGCGAGCCGCGGGTCGCGCTCGCACTCTGCGCGGACTCGATCGAGCTGGGATCGCAGCCCGTTCTGGAGCGCCTGGAGACTGAGGCCCGTCGTTGCGGCGTTACGCCGAAACGTCGCGAGCTCCATGAGGACCGGTGCGCAGGCTTCTGTGAGGGTGTCGTATCTCATGCTCGCTCGGCGTCGAGGGGCGCGTCAGCTGCGAAGCTCCACGAAAAGGGCGAATTCCCAGGCTCGTACCGCGGGGTCGGCGCGGACGATCAGGAGGCGCCGATCCGCCTCGACGTTCGCCCACTTCGCGGGGGCCGCCTCGGAGGCGATGCGGAAGTAGGCGATCTCCTTCCCGCGGTCGTCGTGCTTCGGAAACGCGAGCGGCGGCGTTCGAACTCGCTCGACCGGGATCCCTCCAACGACGCCCTGGAGGACGTCCTCGAAGCTCTCCTGGTCGACGAGCTTCAGTCCGTCGAGCGCGAGCTGATCGAAGTTGTCCGGTCGTTCTTCCACCCGGATCCCGACGAAGAAACCCCGCTCCTGCGAGAGCCAGTCCCTGGAGACCTCGGCGACGAGAAGACCAGGCTGCTGCGGATCCTCTCGGAACGGCTCGGAGTCGTAGGGGACCGAGATGTCGCTCGGGATCAGCTCCCGCACGACGTCGATCACGCGGTGGAAGCACGCGTCGAGGTCGTCGTGCCGGTACGGCTCGAGGGTCGCGACGGTTCTGGTCTCGCCGAAGATCGCGAGGCTCCCGGCAGCCTCGACCAGGCGCAGGTACGCATGGAATGGGTGGAGCTCGGGGACGCTGCGGACCACGTCGAGCCCCGGCGCGCACTGGTTGACCGCCTGGAGCTTCACGAACGCGGCGACGTCGGCGCCCTTCTCGACGCTCGACAGCATCGCGGTCTGTGGGATCCGGGACGCCAGATCGCGCGCCTGCGCCAGCAGGAGATCCGCGACCTCGTCGATCTCGCGTACGAGAACGTGCGACGCCTTGCAGGCGAGGATGGGCGGGATGTACGTCTCCGAGAGGGCCGAGACCGCCTCCGGCTTGCCCTTCCGCACGAGCCTCGCGAGAGGCACACATTCGAACCCGGAGCGGTCCTCGTCGCCGAAGAACAGCCGGAGCTGAAGGACCTTGAAGTCCAGCTCGCGCTCGGCGGACGAGATGTTCTCGTCGAAGATCGTGCTGGAGTCGGCGCGAAACCGCGCCGCTTCAGCGCTCCCGTTCTCGCCCAGGCCGCCGACGCCTGGGCGGATCGCGGCGAGACCGAGGGTCACGTCGAGGGTGGCGTCCTTGAAGAACTCGGCGAAGTCGCGCTGGGGGACCGTCGCGTTCGACGGAACGGAGGCGAGCGTTCCGTCCGGGAAGACGACGGTGCACTCGACGAGTCGGAACGTGTCGCGCTCGAGGGCCTGTTCGTCGACCTCGAGGCTCACGAGGCCCCAGTCTCCCGGAGCTCCGATGCTCGACGCCGCGTGGATACGGTCGCCAAGCTCACGCGAGAAGGCCTGGAGGTGCTGCGGGCAGAGGAACATCCCCTCCCGCCAGAGCACGGACGGATTGGAGCGGAAGGCCATGGGGTCAGGCGTTCGCGACGCGCGACGGCTTGTCGTCTTCGTGGAGTTCGACGCGGATGAGGGGGCCGCTCTTGAAGATCCAGAATCCGGATGCGAGGAGCTCTTCGGTCGGGATCCAGCGCCCGTGGTAGGCGCGCGTGGTCGACCCCTCCGGCTCCGCGAGGACGATGATGCAGACGGCGCGTTCCGTCGTCTCCGGGAGCCCCGACCGATCGATCGACACGGTGATCGACCTCTGCGCGAGACGCTCGCCGTCGAAGCGGAACCACTCCTTCGGCTTCGAGGCCTCGACCGCCGACCACGTCTCCGTGTCGCTCGCGTAGTCGAAGGCGAGCCAGCCGTCGACCTGCTTCTGCGGCAGCGACACGGCGTAGTCGCCGAGCTCGCGCGCGAGATTCGTCCCGTCGTCGTCTCCGAACAGAGCCTCGAACGTCGGTGCGTCGTCGACGATCACGTAGACGCGCTGGACGCCGGCGTCCTCGGGTGTCAGCTCGAGGCGCGTCGACGCACAGCCGGCGGAGATCGATGCGAGGACGGCGAGGGACAGCGGTGCGAAGAACTTCATTGGGGGTGGGGATCGGTAGGGGGACAGGTGCGGCTCAGCGAGTTTCGCCCTCGAATCGCTCGCTCATCTCTTGCGCGAGCGCGTGGGCGGTTCGCTGGACCCTGTCGCGCACGGTGTCCACCGACATCTCGCCGAGCACGCTCTGTGCGCGCTCCCACAGCTCCGCGCCCTCCCGGCCGCCCATCCGCATCATCTTCGGAATGGGATTCCCGGCGGTGAGGCCGTCCTTGCTGAGCGAGCTGCGGAGATCGAGCGCGAAGCGCTCGGCGGCCTGCGGGTAGACGGTCGTGCCGATGACGAGCCAGCGCGACAGCTCTCCGAGGTGCGCCACGAACTCGTGGCGCATCTCGAGCTCCTCGTGGGGTTCGAGCCCATCGTCTCCCGGCGCGTGGATCAGGTCGGCGGTCAGCTCGAGGAGCGTCTTCTCGCCCTCGGGCAGGATCGCGATCGTCCCGGGGTCGTAGATGCCCCACACGTCGCCCGCGATGCGCGTGATGAGCCGCTCGCTCGACCGGACGAAGCGGAACAGCTCGAGCGTGATGAACTCCGCGAGGTCGCGCGACGTGTCGGCCTTCAGCGCGTCGACGTCGTGACGAGACGCGTCTGCGAGGAGCTGCAGCGGATCGCCCCCCTGACGCGCGCTCGGCGCGCCGGATCCGGCCGGCCGCGAACTCCGCTGTCTCTCGACCTCGATGCGCAGGCGCTCGAGCTCGGCCACGAGGTCGGCCTTGCTGCTGCGCTCCCTGCGCAGCTCGTCGCCTAGATCCTCGACGCTGACGTCGGCGGTCTCGTCCGCGGCGCGTTCCTCGACCGCGCGCAGGAGTCGGGCGTTCTCGGTCTCGAGCTGCGCGATCTCCGAGCGGAGGTCGGCGAACGTCTCCGCTCCGCTCGGGCCGCCGGACTTCCTGAGCGACTCCAGCTCGCCCTCGAGCTGACCGATGCGCATCTCGTAGCGCGCCAGGACCTCGGAGGCCGGGGTCGAGCGCTGGCCTTCCCTCGCCTCCTCCAGCTCGCCTCGCAGGCGCTGCGTCTCGGCGCGCAGATCGGCGCGCTCCGATTCCAGCCGGGCGACACTCTCCTCGAGGACGGCCTTTGCCGCTTCGACATCGCCTCGATCCTTCTGCTTGCGCAGCGACTCGACCTCACCGTGCAGCTGCTCGTTCTTGGAGCGGACGTCCGCGAGCTCCTGGTAGCACGCGCGCATCTGGGGGCTGTCGGCCTCCGCGCGCTCGCGGTCCTCGATCTCATGCTTGAGTCGCTCGATGCGCCGACGCAGGTCCTCGTTCTCGGCCTCGAGCTCGTCGTTGTCGCGACGGAGCTCGACGAGCTCTTCCGTCGCGACGGAGTCGGTGCGGACCGCCGCGCTGGCCGTCCGGCCACCGGCGTCAGGGAGCGTGCGCTCGAGGCCTCCCTCGTCGAACTCGTCGTCCTCTTCCGCTTCCTCGCGCACCTCGACGTCGATCGCCGTGCCGAGGGTGAAGTGCCCGTCCTGGACGAGCGTCGCGGAGCCCTCGGGGATCTTCTTCCCCGAGACGAACGTCCCGTTCGTCGACGCCTCGTCGATGACGACCAGCCCGGTCAGGATGCGCACGTGGCGGCCGCTCACGTGCCGGTCGTCGATGACGATGTCGCTCGTCGGCGCACGCCCGATGGTGATCTCACACGGCGTGGCGTCTCGCTCGAACACCCGCTCGAAGCCGTTCGGCCCGGTGAGTTTGATCTTCAGCACGGTCGTCGGAGGCTCGATCTCGGGGGACGAGAGGGGGGAGAAACACAGGGACGCCCGCTGCGCCGGCGTGGCAGGCTCGATGCGCGTCTTCGTCAGAAGGCGCGCCAGAGACGTCATCAGGGCCTGGGCAGCGCAGACTGCAGCGACTGCTGGCCAGGCTCTGAGCCGGTCCTTCCTCTGCGAGGGGACATCGCCACGCGGAGCGACGGGCGAGTCCGAAGATCTTGGGGGCGGGAGCCGTTCGCTGCCACCGCCAGCGCCGGCTGTCCGCGGACGGAGCGGGCGCCCCGAGCGCGCTTCGTCGTCGGCGGATATGCTGGAGCGGCGTGCCGCTGCCCACGGTGCACCCCTGCCCACACCCAGCGAGTCGGATTCCCTTGGATCGTCCCGTCCATTTCTCCCAGGAGTCGTTGATCCTTGCCCAGCGCGCCCAGAAGGGCGACGAGCAGGCCCTCAACGAGCTCTTTCGCCGCTACCAAGAGCCCCTTCGCCGGATCGTGCGGATCCGCATGGGCGCTCACCTGCGTCGGCAGGGCGGTCTCGAGTCGATGGACATCGTCCAGCAGACGCTCGCGAAGGCGTATACGAAGTTCGAGCACGTCGAGATCCGCACGCCGCAGGCCATCCTCGCCTGGCTCGCGAAGATCGCTGAGCGCCAGGTGCGCGATGCGAACGACCACATGTCGGCGAGCAAGCGCGACTACCGTCGCACGGGGGCGCTGCAGTTCAGCGAGGACAGCCTGGACTCGGTCTTCGACATGGAGCCCGAGGCGAACGGGAGCCTCCCGGACGAGAGCGCCGAGCGCGAGGAGCTGAGGCGGGTCGTCGACGACGCGATGCTCGAGCTCCGCGACGACTATCGTGAGATCATCCTACTGCGCGACTACGCGCAGGCCGACTGGCAGACGATCGCAGACGAGGTCGACGCGCCGAACGTCCGCGCGGCTCAGGCCACCTACCGGCGCGCCAAGTCGAAGCTCGGGACCCTGCTCGAGCCCTGGCTCGATCGGCTGGGCTACTGATTCCCCGGAATCACGGACCCGAGCCGCCACCGATCGTCGCCGCGAGGTAGCCGACCAGGGCGCCGACGATGGCGATCGCGACCGCCTTGACGACGAGCGCCCGTGAGCCCGCGCCGCGCTCCGAGGGCGCGTCGGTCGCTTCGTCACCCCGCCCTTCGACGTAGCCGCGGATCGCCTCACCCATCTCTTCCATCGACTGGAAGCGGTCCAGGGGAGAGCGCGCCATCGCCTTCTGGACGATCGCGCGAACTCCCTGGGGAGCGCCCGGTGCGACCTCCTCGAGCGGCTCGCATGGCCCCTGCTGGAGCGCGAAGAGGACCGCGGTCCGACTCGCGCGCTTCCCGGGCTTCGTGTAGGGCGCGTGGCCCGCGAGGACGTGGTAGAGGACGGCGCCGAGCCCGTAGATGTCCGCTCGAACGTCGATACGGGCCGATTCCGCCCCCGACTGCTCCGGGGCCATGTACGCGGGCGTTCCGATCGAGAAGCCCTTCTTGATGCGCCCGCGACCGTCCTGGGACTCGTTGACCCCTTCGCGGTCCGACATCACGCGGAACGTCACGTCGCCGCCCGCGAGGACGACGTCGTCGTGCGTGCTCTCGACGATGCGGGCGAGTCCCCAGTCCATCACGTACACCGCGCCGAAGCGGCCGACCATGATGTTCGTCGGCTTGAGATCCCGATGGATCACCTTCTTGTGGTGTGCGTAGGCGAGCGCCTCGCAGACCTTGACCATCAGCCGAAGGACCCGCGGCAGATCCCACGCACCGGGAAGCGCGGCGCGTTCGGGGTCGTGCAGCTCGTCGATCACGCCGAGGAGCTCGCGCCCCTTGACGAGCTTCATCGTGAAGAACGCGCGGTCGTCCGGCGTTACGCCGAACTCGTGCACGGGGACGATGCAGGGGTGATCGAGCTGACCCGTGACCTGGGCCTCGGCGATGAACCGCTTGAGCGCGCGTTCGTAGCGGCCCGAGCTCGAGCGCCCGACTCCTCGGCTCAGGACCTTCATCGCGAGCCGCCGCCTCAGGTCGCGGTCCTCGACCCGAAACACCTCGCCCATCGAGCCCTGGCCGATCTTCTTCTCGATCTCGTAGCGCTCGTACGGAACCGTACGCGCGGCGATCTCTGCCACCAGAGCCTTCATCGAACGCCGCGCGTCCCTGTCCCTTGCGCGGCCTTCGTCGTCCCCGTCGTGCGGATCGGATTCGGGTCGATCCGAGCGTTCCGAGAGCCCGAGTGCCCTCTCCATTCGCTCGAGCCTCTGCGTGGTCCGGTGGACGTGCCGCAGCTCGACCCCCAGCAGGGGGTGGCGCGCGAGGAACTCGTCGAAGTCGAGCGACTCGCCGTCTTGGACGCGCCGCTGGAACTCCGCGTAGAGGTCGTGCGCGCGCTCCACGCGGCTGTCGTTCCGGTCGGCGGGCATCATCGTCGGCCCCGTAGCCTAGACCGATTGCGGCGGCCGGCTCGGCGCTGGGCTGAGTTGCCTCATATGAAGCGCGATTCGGGTGACTTCGTGCCGCTCGGGACCGGCCGCGTCCGGGGACGGGAAAAATTGGGACCGCGCGTGGGACCCCCTACGGCACTCCCCTGGGCCCGGTGGCGCGCACCCGCAGGGGGCTCGCCTTCGGCCTGGCGATGCCTCGCCGGTTCGAGATGGTCGATGACTCCGACGGCGGTTCGCTCGCCTCGCGCCGCCCCAGACGTGGGCGCATCGGCGACCTCGGATGAACACGACGTCATGACCACTCGCAGCGACTTCTTGACCGTGGCCCACGGTCGGCGCAGCCTCCGATTTGCCGGCTCGTCGCCGCACCGCGACGTAGGGCACGAGCCGTTCACGGCGCATCCGGGCCTCGGAATCCGAGCGACCGAATCGAGTGGATGCGTTGGCATCGATCCAATGCGAATGAAGTGATCAGAATCGCCGTCACAAACCCGGAAGGGGACGACTTCGTGGTCGACGTCGACGGCGACTCTGCCGTCGTCGGCAGGTCGCCCGACGCGGACGTCGCGATCCCGAACCCGCTCGTCAGCGCTCGTCATCTGCGGATCGACGCGGGCGCCGTCGTCCGCGATCTCCGCTCCAAGAACGGCAGCTGGATGCGCGGAGCGCGGATGCACGGCCCCGTCCTGATCGGTGAAGGGGGCGTGGTCCTCGGACCCGATCCGGATCGCAGTCCGACGCTTCGCATCGAGCTCGTCACGGACGAGAACGGGCGTGAGCCGGGGCTCGACGCCACCCTCCCGAGCGGAGAGCGAGCCGGGTCCCTGCGTCGCGTCGACGATGACGCGAGCACGACGGTCATCCATCCCGTGGTCCAGGCCGTCGCTGCTTCGTCGGCGACGAACGGGGCGCTCTCGAACGCCAGGGCATTCGTGGTCGACGCATGCCTGCAGAGCATCTGGAAGCTCGAGTCGCGGCTCTCGCTGCACGAGGACGCGGTCGGGGACTCGCGCACCAAGGACGCTCCTTCCGCCGGTGTCTTTGCGGCCGTCGAGTCGGTCCTGCGCGACGTCGACGACGTACGCGCGCGGCAGAAGCTGCTCGAAGCGCTCTCGGAGCAGCGTCACCGAGCCGTCGCGGGCTACGAGTCGCAGCGACGAGCCGCCGTTGCGCTGGTCGAGGAGCTGCGCGACGAGCTCGCCGACGAAAAGCGTCTCGTCGGCTACGGCGGCGTCCCCGCCTGGAAGAAGCTCCTCGGGCTGCGACCGCGCATCCTCTGGACGCGGGTGCGGGATCGGCTCGCATCCCTCGATCGGCGACGCATCGAGGCGCGGTTGGATCAGCTCGTGCGCGAGCAGCCAGACTCCAGCGACTGACGAGCGTGCACCCCGAAGGCGGGGTTTTTCCCGCCGCCGTATGAACATCTGCTAAGACAGGGACCTGCCCCCTGTTCGCGCGACTCCGTCGCCGTCCAAGCCCTGCCGCCATCTCCCGAGCATGAATTCGCTCGATCCGGACCCGAGTGAGATCGACGCTCTCGTCACGTTCGTTCGAGCGTCGATCGAGCGCACGCTGAGCAGCGATCCCGGCGTGGAGCGGCTCGACGCCTTCGCCGACGAGCTGCGGCGCACGCTCGTCGCCGACGACCTGTCGACCGCCGAGCGCGACCTGCTCGTGACGAGAGAGGAGGGGGCGTTCGACCCTTCCATCGACGCACTTCTCACCGCGCGACTCGAGCGCGCGGTCCGGGCTGCGTCCCCGAAGCTCGGCTCGGACGCTGCGGCCGAGGCGGCGCGGGGCCTCCCCAAGATCGTCGTCGCTCGAGGCGACGGCGTCATCGAGCCGACCTTCGAAGAGGACGGAACCCTCACGATCCCCACGCTGCCAGACCCCACGCTGGCCGCGGACGGCGGTGGTCCCTTCGACCGCCCGCCCTCGCTCGCGACGATCGAGGACGCGGCCGGGGACGATCCGCACCTCGCGACGCTCCTCGCTGCCGAGACGGTCGACGCTTTGGAGGGCGCGACGCTCGACGGCTCGTCCGTCTTCGTGCTCACGAACGTTGGCGGCCAGCGCGAGCTCGTCGCCACGCTCTCGGCTCGCGGGCTCGTCGAGCAGAGTCTGAGCGCGAACGGGTCGGAAGACGGCCCGACCGAGAGCGCGCTCGGTCCGTTCTCGCAGTCGACGCCGATCCGGATCGTCGAGCTGACCTCGTCGCTCGCGTCACTCGAGCACCACGTCGTCGCGGCGATGGCGCCCGAAGAGAAGCGCGCGGTCGAGGGGCAGGTGCGCGGCAAGGACCTCGTGGGTCAGGTGCTGAACAGCAAGTACCGCATCGAACGCAGGATCGGCAAGGGTGGCTTCGGCACCGTCTACCAGGCGACCGACCTCGGT
>JBCCSK010000041.1:0-24054 GCA_039200205.1 Planctomycetota bacterium | reverse complement strand
GCGCGCGTCGCGGCGACCTCTCGGGCCTCCTCGTCGATCACCGCGAGCACCTTCCGGACGGACCCGGCCTGCTGCAGCGACGGCGCGACGCGTCCGCGCGAAGCCGATGCGAGGAGCCCTTCGAGTGCGACGACGTCCCCGGTCGCGAGCCAGCGATCCTCGAACCAGAGCACCGCGGCGGTCCAGTCGAGCGCGGCGAGCGCGCGCGCGGCGGCGCACTGGCGAACGAGGTTCCCCTCGCGCCGCACCTCGAGGCACCAGTCGGCGATGAACGAGGCTCCGCTGCGACGGAGGTCGACGCCGACGGGCGCATTCTCGCTCGTTCCGCGCGCGACGACGTGGATCCAGGCGAGTGAGGGAGCGGAAGGGCCGTCGTCCTCGGGATCGGCGAGAAGCTGTTCGGGGTACGCGTACCCCTGCAGCTGGTACGCGGCGTCGTGGATCGAGCAGAGCGCCTCCAGGACCTCGTGCCACGGTCCGTCGACGCGAAGCGTGAGAACGTCCGGAGCAGGGCGCCGCACCATGCGCTCCGCCAGGCGAGGGTCGACGACGATCGGCGCGGGGCCGAGCCCGTAGCGATCGAGCCGGTCGAACGCCGCAACGCCTCCGCCGTCGTCGGGGTCGAGGGAGAGCCGGAAGGTCGCGCGCTCCCGCCACGACCTCGGAAAGAGGACGCGCTGGCGCGGCGGGTCGTACGCCGCGACCGACGGTTCGTCGAACGCGGTCGCGCTCCAGCGAACGAGCTGCGCTTCGATCGCCCATCTCCCGACGCGGGCCGCGTCGGCCTCCCCGCTGCCCGCGAGCCCGACGGCGAGCCCGAGGAGGCTCTCGTCCTCGCCGAGCGTGACGGCGACGCGCCGGAGCGCCTCGACGGGCGCACCGTCGACGGCGTCGACGAGATCGGAGATCTGCTCCTCGCCGCGCAGGAGTCGCGCGAGCTCCGCCTGGGCCACGTCGCGCGCCGCAGCGCGGGCAGCGCCGAGAGCGTCGACGAGCCTTCCCACTCGCTCGTCCGCGAGCGAGGGGGACGCGAGGAGAGCGAGGGTCCAGACGAGCGCCGGAGGGCGCCGGCGAAGGGCCGCGAAGGCGGAGGAGCGAGGCATGCGGTGCTGCCCCATTGTCGCCCGTGCGTGCGCGATGTCACCCCGCGCTCCGGGGCAACTGCTACCCTCCCGCGCATGTTCAGAAGGCTCCTCGTCGCGAATCGAGGCGAAGTCGCCGTGCGCATCGCGCGCGCAGCCCGCGCCGTGGGCGTCGCTCCAGTCGGCGTCGTCTCGACCGCCGACGCGGGCGCGCCCTGGACCGAGGAGTTCGACGACGTCGTCTGCGTGGGCGGTCCGGCCCCCAGCGAGAGCTACCTCCGCATGGGCGCACTGGTCCAGGCGGCGGTTCAGACGGGGTGCTCGGCGGTCCATCCCGGGTGGGGATTCCTGGCCGAGAACGCGCGGTTCGCAGCCCTCTGCGAGCAGCACGGACTGACGTTCGTCGGACCGCACTCCTCGACGATGGACCGCATGGGGCTCAAGTGGCCGTCGAAGGTCGCGATGCGCGCCGCCGGGCTCGACCTGACGCCGGGTAGCGACGGCCTTCTGGCCAGCGTCGAGGAGGCCGTGGAGATCGCGGAGCGCATCGGCTACCCGGTGATCCTCAAGGCGGACGCCGGCGGCGGCGGTCGCGGGATGCGCATCTGTCGCAGCGAGGCCGACGTGCGCGAGGCCTACCCCGCCGCGCGCGCCGAGGCGATCTCGGCGTTCGGGAACGGCGCGCTGTTCCTGGAGAAGTACGTCACCGGCGGACGCCACATAGAAGTCCAGGTCCTCGGCGATCACTACGGCGGCGCGGTGCACCTGTTCGAGCGCGAGTGCTCGATCCAGCGCAACCACCAGAAGCTCATCGAGGAGAGTCCTTCGCCGGCGCTCTCGAACGAAGAGCGCACAGCGCTCGGCGAACGCGCCGCGCGCGCCGCCGCGTCGATCGGCTACGTCGGCGCCGGCACGATCGAGTTCCTCGCGGACCCGGACACGATGCGCCTGTCGTTCATGGAGATGAACACGCGCCTCCAGGTCGAGCACCCGGTGACCGAGCTCGTCACGGGCGTCGACATCGTACGCGAGCAGCTCCGCATCGCCGCCCGCGCGGCGATCGGCTTCTCGCAGAGCGGCGTCGCACTCGAGGGGCACGCGATCGAGTGCCGCATCAACGCCGAGGACCCCTCGGACGGGTTCCGCCCGACGCCGGGAACGCTCACCGCGTTCGACGTGCCGACGGACCGCGGCCCCGGTCGCATTCGCATCGACACGCACGTCTCCGAGGGCTCCGAGATCCCGCCGTACTACGACTCGCTGCTCGCCAAGGTGATCGCGCACGCCGCGTCGCGGGACGAGGCGATCGAGACGATGGTGCGGGCGCTGGAGGGGGCGAAGATCGAAGGCGTCGCGACGACGATCCCCCTGCACCTCGCCGTCCTCGCGAGCGACGCGTTCCAAAGCGGCGACTACGACACCCGCTCGATCCCCGGCTGGCCCGCCTGACCGCGCGCACCCCATGGCCCACGTCCCCCTCTCCCCCATCGGCCGGCCGCGCGATGCGTTCCTCGACGAGGCCAGCTTCGCTCGGCAGCGCGAGGCGCTCGGCACGAAGTACGAGCTCCTCGACGAACGTCGCACCGAGGTTGCGAACGGCTGGGGGCAGAAGTACGTCGAGCGCGTCCACCAGAAGGGCAAGCGCACGGCGCGCGAGCGCATCGAGGCCCTGAAGGACGAGGGCTCGCCGCTGCGCGAGGTCGGCACGTTCGTCAACCACGGCGAGCGCTTCGGCAAGCTGACCAGCCCGGCCGCGGGCGTCGTCACGGCGTTCTGCCGCGTCGCCGACCGATGGACGATGGTCATCGCGAACGACAACACCGTCGCGTCGGGCTCGTGGTGGCCGCGCACGCCGGAGAAGATCCAGCGCGCCCAGGAGATGGCGCTGCGCCTGCGCATCCCCGTCGTCTATCTCGTCGACTGCTCCGGGCTGTTCTTGCCGGAGCAGTCGCGGTCGTTCCCCGGCCGCACGGGCGCCGGGCACATCTTCGCGAAGAACGCCGAGCTGTCCGCGGAAGGCGTCCCGCAGATCGCGGGGGTGTTCGGCGACTGCATCGCCGGCGGCGGCTACATGCCGATCATCTCCGACCGCGTGGTGATGACCGAGCAGGCCTACATGGTCATCGCAGGCGCTGCTTTGATCAAAGGCGCGAAGAGCATGAGCCTCTCCAGCCTCGACATCGGCGGACCCGAGGTTCACGTCCACCAGTCCGGCTGCGCGGACGTCCGCGTCCCCGACGACGACGCCGCGATCGCGACGATCCGTGCGGAGGTCGAGAAGCTCGGGTCGAGCGCGACCGACTTCTACCGGCACGGCCAGGACGCCGCGGACCCGTTCTTCCCGGCGTTCGAGCTCGACGGCCTCTTCCCCTCGGATCACCGGATGACGTACGAGGCCGAGGAGGTGATCGCCCGCCTCGTCGACCGCAGCCTCTTCTGGGAGATCCTGCCGGACCGCGGCACCGAGATGATCGTGGGCGTCGGACGAATCGCCGGGCTCTACGTCGGATTCGTCGCAAACCGCCAGGGCCTCATCGACGATCCGGACGGACGCGACGGCCAGCGCCCCGCGGGGATCCTCTACCGCGACGGGATCGCCAAGGTCTCCGCGTTCAGCCGCGCGTGCAACGACGACGGCATCCCGATCGTCTGGATGCAGGACATCTCGGGGTTCGACATCGGCGTCGAGGCCGAGCGGAACGGCCTGCTCGGCTACGGCTCGTCGCTCATCTACACGAACACGACGAACACCGTCCCGATGTTCACGGTGCTCCTGCGCAAGGCGTCGGGCGCCGGCTACTACGCGATGGCGGGGCTTCCCTACGAGCCGGTCGTTCAGGTCTCGACGCCGCTGACGCGTCAGTCCGTCATGGAGGGCCGCACGCTCGCGATCGCCGCGTTCAACACGAAGCTCGACGACGACTTCGAGATCGTGACCGAGGATCCGGACGAGCGCGCGGCGATCGAGGCCGGCATGGCCGAGACCGAGGCGCGCATCGAGGGCGACATGGATCCCTACAAGGCGGCGTCGCAGATGGACACGGACGAGATCGTCCGGCTCGGCGAGCTGCGCGGCTGGCTGGAGACGTTCGCGGAGGCCGCGTACCAGGCGAGCGGAACGCGCCGCGTGAAGAACCCGCGCATCTGGTCGCTGCACGACCTCGCGGCCCTCGCGGAGGTGCGCGGATGAGCGCCGGCCGCGAACGCGTCGATCTGACCGTCGCCCGCGAGGGTGACGAGATCCTCCTCCTCGCGCCGGACGTGGGCGGGTTCACCGCGCCCCAGCCTCGCGGCGCGGCCCTCGCGCCCGGCATGGTCGCCGGAGCGCTGCATCGCCTCGGTCGCTCGGTCGACCTCGTCGTCCCGGCGGGCGTGGCCGGAGCGGTGACGAGCGACCCGCCCGAGCGCGTGATGGCGCCGGTGGCGTACGGCGCCGTGCTGTATCGGATCGATCCGCGCGGCGCCGCTGCCGCCATCGACGACGAGGGTCCGGGCGGGACGGAGGCCTCCGGCGACGCTCTCGCGATCGTCGCGTCGCAGCCGGGGCGGATCTGGCACAGCCCGAGTCCGGGCGACCCGCCGTTCTGCGGCCCCGGGGACGTCCTCGAGGAGGGGGCGCCCGTCTGCCTCGTCGAGGTGATGAAGACCTTCTCGACCCTCCCGTACCGGCGCCGCGAGGGCCTTCCGGCCCGCGCCAGGGTCGTTCGATGGCTCACGGAAGACGGAGCAGACGTCCAGCCCGGCGAGCCCCTCCTGGAGATCGAGCCGGCCTGACGCCGCGCGCGAGACGGGTAGACTGCAGGGCCGAAACGCCCCCGCCGACGGGAAGATCGCAACCGCCGGGGCGTCCGACTCGCTTCGAGACCCATGAACCGCGCCCTGCCCTTCCTCGTCCTCGTCGCCGCCATGGCGGGCGGCCTCGTCTACTTCGCGCTCCAGACGGGACACCGCCGTCCGTCCGGGGCCCCCGATGCGTCGGAGAGCGCGGTCGAATCCGCGCCGTCGCGCAACCCCGAGCCCGAGCGGCCGGCGGACGTGAACACGACCGCGCTCGTCGAGCTGCCGACGTCGAGGGGCAGCGCGGCCCTGGGCGACGGCCCGGTGGAGCGCTGGGAGGTCATCCCGATGAACTCCGTCGGGCAGCTCGTCCCCGAGGCGACGATGACCGCGACGCAGGGCTCGACGGTCCTGAGGAGTCAGGGCCGCACGGAGTGGACCGACATCGCCTCGGGCCAGTGGGAGCTCGTCATCGAGTCGGAGGGCAACCCGACGTGGAAGCGCGAGATGGTCCTCGCGCCGAAGGAACGACGCCGCACCGCTGCCTTCCTCGGCGAGGAGATCCGGATCGAAGGCGCGATCGTCGACACCAACGGAGAGCAGCTCGCTCGCACGCCGGTGTTCCTCCTCCCGCCCGGGGTCTCGCACCCCTCGCGGCAGGACATGGAGCCGGACCCCGACAACCCGAGGCGGACCGCGCGCGCGACGAACGGCGCCGTCACCGCGGAGATCATGCAGGGCGGACGCTTCCGCGCGCGGCTGCCCGACGACGGCAAGTGGCGTCTCTCGGTCGGGCCGCCCGGCGCCGCGCGCTGGACGCAGCAGAAGCCGAGCGAGCTGACCTACGGCGGACCCGACAGAGCTGCGGTCACGGTACCCGCGTACTCGAGGCTGCGCTTCGAGTTCGAGGGTCCGGTCGAGGAGCGACCGAGCCAGGTCAGCGCGTTCATCTACGACGCCGAGCGCGCGCAGCAGACGCTGGAGCGCGAGGCGGAGTACGCCGCCGCGCGGCAGAACCCGATGTCGATCGCCGATGCACAGCGCGAGGCGAAGCGCCGGGCGATGCAGTCGGCCGAGAACGGCAAGCTCGATCGCCTCGGATACGCGACACAGGACAGCAGGGGCGGGAGCTCGACCGGGACGGCGCGCCGCGCCGTCGACGAGGCCAGCGACTTCGCCTACCGAGCGGGCCAAGAGGCAGGCGAGGGGAAGCGTGCGCTGGGCCCCTCGCCGATCCTCGAGCCGGGCTGGAGGATGATCCGCTCGGCCCGCGTGAGCGACACCGGCGAGACGATCCTTCCGAACCTGGAGGCCGGGAGCGACCTGCGGTTCTACTTCACGCGCGAACAGGAGCGGCACGTCACCGCGGCGTCCTACCGCATCGCAGCGGGACGGACGAGCGTCGCGAAGGTCAGGCTGCCACCGCCGGGAACGAGCACGCCCAACGAAGTCGACAACCGCGCAGCCGTCTCCATCGCCCTCGGTGAGCAGGACGGCGACGTCGAGCGCGTGTCGGGCGTCGTCTGGGGATTCTGATCCTCCGGCAATCGCGGACTCGCGGCCCGGTGCCAAGTCCGCGTACCCTCCGCCCATGAAGCGGAGCGAGAAGGCGGAGCGCATCCTCGAGCAGCTGGGCGAGCTCTATCCCGACCCGCCCGTCCCGCTCGACCACGACGACGCGTTCACCCTGCTCATCGCGGTCCTCCTGTCTGCGCAGACGACGGACGCGCGCGTGAACCTCGTCACCCCGGGCCTGTTCGCGCGCGCGCGGACGCCGGCGGACATGGCGCGGCTGGAGGTGGACGAGATCCTGGGCGAGATCAAGACCTGCGGCCTGGCGCCGACGAAGGCGAAGAACGTCAAACGTCTCGCCGAGATCCTCGTCGACGAACACGGCGGGGAGGTTCCGGAGACTCTCGAGGAGCTGGAGCGACTCCCCGGCGTCGGGCACAAGACGGCGAGCGTCGTCGTCGCCCAGGCATTCGGTCAGCCGGCGTTCCCGGTCGACACCCACATCCACCGCCTCGCGGCCCGCTGGGGTCTCTCGAACGGCACGACCGTCGAGCGCACCGAGCGCGACCTCAAGGCCGTCTTCCCGCGCGAGACCTGGTCCGACGTCCATCTGCAGATCATCTTCTTCGGGCGCGAGCACTGCCCGGCGCGCTACCACGATCTCTCGACGTGTCCGATCTGCTCGTGGGCAGCGACGAAGAAGCGAATGCGCGAGGAGCACGCGCGGGACCATGGGGCGCGCAAGCGCGCGGGAGCGGGGTCGTGAGGCTGGAGGGCAGCGACGACGAGCCGCCCGAGGTGGCGGCGGCGTTCGACGCGCTCGCGAACGGCGAGCCCGAAGCGGCCCTGACTGCGGCGGCGCGCATCGAAGACGCCGGCGAGCGCGCGCTGGTCGAAGCGCGCGCGTACCTCGACCTCGCGATGCTCTCGGCCGCGGGAGGCGCGGTCGAACGGGCCCGCGCGGCGCTCGGAGAGGGCGATGCGGACGTCGTCGAGCTCGAGGGCGAGCTCGCCCTCGACCGCTGGGATCTGGAGGGCGCCGAGCGAGCCTTCGCAGCGCTCGCTTCCGAGGAGCGCGATCCCTGGATCCTCGAGCGCCTCGCGCTCCTCGCCGACCATCGCGGTGACGCCGAGCGCTCGCACGCGATGATGGCCGAGGCGCAGCGACTCGACCCGTCGCGGCCCGAGCCGATTCGCTTCTCGGAGGCCGAGTTCGACGTCGTGGTCGAGGAGGCGCTGGCCTCGCTGGCCCCGGACTTCGCGCGCCGCCTGGAGAACGTCCGGCTCGTCCGGGAGCCGGTTCCCTTCCGCGACCTGACCGATCCGACGGACATCGCCGCGACACCTCCTGACATCCTCGGGCTCTTCGTCGGTCCGACGATCCACGACCTCGCCGAAGGCTCCTCCGGAGAGCTCCCGCCGACGATCTACGTCTTCCAGCGCAACCTCGAGCGCATGGTCGGCTCGCGGGACGAGCTCGCCGAGCAGATCCGCATCACGCTGTTCCACGAGATCGGTCACCTCCTAGGATTGGACGAGGACGGTGTCGCGGGCATGGGGCTCGCCTAGCCGCACGACATCTGATGGACCGATCCACCTTCCTGCGGCTCGCCGACGATGCGATCCGACGCGTCGAGGACTGGCTCGAGGACTTCGACCCCGACGAGGTCGACTTCGCGTCGGCCGACGGCGTCCTGAAGATCCAGTTCGCGAATGGGAAGACGTTCGTCTTCAACCGGCAGACCGCCGCCGACCAGATGTGGTACGCCGCGGGCGTGCGCGCGTGGCACTACGAGCTCGACGAGGCGAGCGGCGAGTGGCGCTGCGACAAGGACGGTCACGAGCTGTACGCCCGGATCGCCGAGACGGTCTCGGAAGAGCTCGGACGCCCGGTGGCGATCCCGAGCTGAAGGACGGCGGCATGGGCGAGGCCGACACGAAGCCGAACGGACCGCCGCTCGGCATCCACCGCCTCGAGGGGTTCTTCTGGGTCGCCCGGACGGGCGGCTACGCGCGCGCGGCGCGCGCGTTCCCCCACCCGATCACGCAGCCGGCGATCCACCAGCAGGTCAAGAAGCTCGAGGACGAGCTCGGCGTCTCGCTCTTCGAACGGGTCGCGAAGGATCGGATGGCCCCGACCTCGGCCGGCCAGCGCCTCTACGACTTCGTGCGCCCGTTCTTCGAGTCGCTCCCGTCGGTCGTCCGCTCGATCCAGGGCGGCGACTACGGCGGCGAGCTCCGCGTCACGAGCACGAGCCTTCTGCTGCGGCACATCGTGCCCGCGTGGATCCGTCGACTGCACGAACGCCACCCGGACGTCCGCGTCCATCTCGAGGAGACCGGAGGGGAGGACGCCGTCGAGCTCCTGCGGAGCGGCGCGGTCGAACTCGCCGTCGATCACCTGTTCGAGACGCCGGACGACCTCGCGACGATGGAGGTCGCGCGGGCGCGGCCCTTCGTCGTCGCCCCCGCCGACCACCCCCGGCCGGACCCCGTCTCGATCACCGTCGCCGATCTCGCGGCGACGCCGTTCGTGGCGTACGCCTCGGGCCTGCGGGCCCGCGAGCTCCAGTTCGCGGCGCTCGGTCAGCACGACATCGTTCCGACCTCGACGCTCTCGGGCACGAGCGCCGAGACGATCCTGGGATTCGTGGCCGCGGGGCTCGGCTGGTCGATCCTCCCCTGGGTCGGCGCGGAGGGTCCGATGAGCGAACGAGTCGTCTCGACGCTCCTCGAGGCGCCCGCGGCGGAGTTCCCGATCGTCGCTGCGTGGCGCAGGGACACGCCAGAGAACCCGCTGCTCGACGCGATGCTCGAGGTGGCGCCGCGCCCGACGTCAACGAGCTGATGAACGTCAGCCGTCGCGCGCCGTGCGCAGGCGGTCGAGGACTCCGTCGACCATCGAGTCGATCAGGTCGAGCCGCGCGCTGAGTCCGAGCGAGTCGGGCGGCCCCTTGATGACGACGTTGACGGGCGCGAGGTCGAACTCGCCGAAGCGCGGAAGGGAGCTGCCCTGGACGATCCCACTGAGGCTCAGCTCGCGCTCGTCGCGATCGAAGCTCCCGCTCATCGTGCTCGGCTCGACGTCGTCGCCGAGGGGCAGCTCGACGCTGCGGTAGCGGACGAGGTTCGCTTCGAGGGCGAGCTCGATCGGGCGGGGCGTCCATTCGATCCAGTCGGACGGATCCTCCAGACGGAACTGAGCGGCGAGGCGCGGCTGCAGCCGCACGCGCAGCGGCGGGCACTCGAGGGTCGCGTCGGCTCGCTCGCGGAGCTCGCGAGACGACATCGCGAACGAGAAGTCGCGCATCTCGATACGCATCCGGGAGTCGGCCTCGAGGGGCTCGACCTCGGCGAGCCACGGGAGGAGCCGCTCGAGGATCAGCTCGCAGACGTCGTCTCCGACCGGGAGCGTGAGCTCGGCGCTGGGAACGGTCAGACGGCCGTCCTCGAAGCGCCCGCGGAACCGCAGGTCTTCGGCCGTCCACACGTCGACCGAGGCGCTCCAGCGCTCGTTCCCCCCGGGCCGGATGAACCGCTGCACGGGAACTCCGCGCACGTCGAGCTTGTAGAGGCGGGACGGAAGCAGGACGCGGAGCTCCTCCGGAATTCCGATCGCGTCAACAACGAGTTCCGTGTCGAGGTCGGGCAGCGCGAGGTCGAGGCGCGCGAACGGCTCGTCGCCCGGGATCAGAGCGCGCCCCGGGATCGTGACGCTGATGCTGGAGAGGCGCGACCCGCGGCCTTGCACGGAATGCCAGAGGCTCTCGATCGTCCCGCCGAGCTCCGCGCTGAGCTGCACCGTCGTGATGCGGTGCGCCCAGTCGACCCCCGGGCGCGGCGCGCCCCCTTCGTCGGGCTGCCCCGCGAACCGGATGTGCGTTCGTTCGTTCCCGACGTCGCGGAGGTCCGCGACGATCTCGCTCCGACGGAGCCAGGCCGCGACGCGCTCCGAGAACGGCCTCTCGTCGACGGGTCCGCCGTCCCCGATGACGAGCTCGGACGAGTCGAGGGGCAGCCGGAAGGACCGGCTCTCGAGCAGCCAGGTCGCGCCGTCCGCACGGGCCTCTGGAACGATCGTCGCCGGGAGCATCGCCGCGAACAGCGACGCGATCCCCTCGGCGTCCGGCTCGAACCGCGCGTACAGCGGAGCCCGATCGCTTGACCGGTCGGCGGGGACGAGCACGTCGTTCAGGAGAACGGCCTGGAGCTCGAGCTCGAACTGCTCCGCCGTCAGAGCGACCGAGAGACGCGGCGCACCGCCATCCTCGGGCGTTCGAAAGTTCGCGCGGACCGCTGCGCCGTCGTCCAGGACCGACGCGAGCGCCGCAACGCCGTGCTGGCCCGCGAGATCGACGAGGTCGCGGCGCCGTGGACGATCGGCGAGGGACGGCGAGGCCTCGCTGCGCGGTGCCAGCCCGAGCGTCTGCAGCACGCCGCCGGGGAGCGGCGGCGCGTCGACGTGGGCCTCGGTCAGTCGGAGCCGGCCCTCCGGGTCGAAGTGGTAGTGAAGCTCTGCGTCGACCTCGGCACGCCCTTCGAGCCCCTGCCCGACGAGCGCGAACTCCTGGAGATCGAAGTGCACGCCTTCCCGGTCGGCTGTCGCGACGAGCTCGAAGTCCTCGATCCGGATGCTGTCGCGGCCCGAGGCGGAGTCGTCGATCATCCCCGAGTCGATGGAGAGCTCGACCCTCACCGGGCCCTCGTCGTCATCGGGCTGGATCTGCGCCATGGACTGCGCGACGCGTTCTTGCAGCGCCTCGACGACCGATCGACCGTCGTCCGCGACGAGTCCGAACGTCCGCCCGAGATCGCTCGTTCCGTCGGCCTCGACGATCGAGGTCAGATTGTTGATCGTCACCTCGTACAGGCGCGGTTCGGACAGCTTCCCGTCCTCACCGCGTTCGCCGAACCCGACGAGGTCCAGGAGCGAGGGAAGCTTCACCTCGGCCTGGATCACCATGTCGCCGTCGGGGGAGTCGATCGTGATCGAGTCGACGGACTGCCGGTCGCGCCACGACAGGTCGACGCCCGAGACAGCGACGTCGCCATCGACGATCGAGTTCAGCCAGCCCTCGATCGCGCGCTCCCCCCATCCGGACAGGAGGTGGGCGCCGAACAGCGCGACGGCGAGCCCGGCACCGCCGAGGAAGGCGAGACAGCCGCACCCGTTCGACAGGAACGAGCCGAGGCACCCCCGCGAACTCGACGCGATCTGGGAGCCGCGCACGGTCGACGCCTGCGAGCTGGGCGGCTCGGGCGCCGCGGACGCGGATTCGGGCTCGGAGGTTGCGCTCACGCGGGGGCCATCGGGCGCGGGGGGTCCGTACCGCGCTCCAAGAGGATACTTCCCGAGTGGCCGGTCTCGATTCCGCGTCGACGGTCCGAGCCCCTCAGTTCCAGCTCGGGTCCGGGGGCAGGTGCGCCAGCGAGGGTCCTCCACCGCCGAGGCGGCTCATCGCCTCGCGCCAGACCGCCTCGGGGTCGTCCCGGCTGAAGACGAGCTCCGGGGTCGCCGGCAGCGGGAGCCAGGAGCCAATCCGAATCTCGGACTCGAGCTGCCCCTCGCCCCAGCCCGCGTAGCCGACGACGAACCGGACGAGCGCGTCGGGGTCGTCGGCCACGCCGGTGAACCTGGCGACCTCCTCGAGGTCTCCGCCGATCCAGAGTCCGTCGATGAGCTCGACGCCACCGAGGGCTGTCTCGTCGTCGGGCGCCGTGCGCGGCGGCACACGGTGGAGGATCTGGAGCGTGTCGCGGCCGACGGGACCACCCTGGCGCACCGGAACGTCGAGCGAGGAGAGGAGCGGATGGTCGGGGAAGAGCGCCTTCACACGTGTCTCCCCCGTGCGGTTGACGACCAGCCCGAATGCCCCGTCCTCGTCGTGCTGACACATCAGCACGACGGTGTGCATGAAGTTCGGATCGCGCAGGCTCGGCGCGCTGAGGAGCAGCGTCCCGGGGTCGACGCGCACGCTCATGCCGCACGCTCCAGACGGAAAACGACCTCGACGTGCGGGGTGTGCGGAAAGAGGTCGATCGGGCGCACGTCGACCAGGGCGTATCCCTCGCGCACGAGCTCGGCGACGTCGCGCGCGCCCGTGCGCGGATTGCACGAGACGAAGACGAGGCGCCGTGCTCCGAGTGCGGCGAGCTCCCGCGGGACGCGCGGGTGGAGCCCCGCTCGCGGCGGATCCACGACGAGGACGTGGGGAGCGCGCGTGTGCGCCTCCGAGCGAAGCGTCTCCAGGACGTCGCCCTCGTGGAAGACCGCGTCGGACCGCCCGTTCCTGTCCGCGTTCTGTCGCGCGTCGCGGACGGCGGACGGCGCGCTCTCGAAGCCGACGATCTCCGCGCCGGGCGGCGCGATCGCCAGCCCGATCGTCCCCGCGCCGCAGTAGACGTCGAAGAGGCGCTCGCCCGCCTCGACCTCGGCAGCGTCCGCGACGAGCTCGAAGAGTCGCTCCGCCTGCTCGGTGTTCGTCTGGAAGAACGAGTCGGCGGAGATGCGGAACCGCTGCCCCGCGAGCACCTCGTCGATGGTCCCCGGGCCGTGGAGGACGAACTCCGTCTCGCCGTAGGCGACGGTCGCGAGCCGCGTCGTGACGTTCTGGACGACCGTCGTGATCGACGGATGTCGCTCGAGGAGTTCGGCGATCAGCGGATCGACGAGAGGCGCCGCTCGCTCGGAGGTCACGAGGTCGACCATCGTCTCGCCGGTGCGGACGCCGCGCCGGAGGACGAGGTGGCGAAGCAGTCCCTCGTGATCGCGGAGGTTCCACGGCGTGAGTCCCCGGGTCCGCGCAAGCTCACGCACGTCGTTGCGGATCTCGTCCGAGCCGTCGAACGCGATCGCGCAGCGCGTCACGTCGAGCACCTTGTGGTGCAGCCCGGGAGCGTGGAGCCCGAGCGCGAAGTCGGCCTCTGCCCCCTCGGGCTCCTCGGCGAGCACGTAGCGCCGGTTGCCGAAGGTGAAGTCCATCTTGTTCCGGTAACCGACGAGGCGCGCCGCAGGCTCGACCTCGTGAACGGTCGCCACCTCGGAGAGCCCGGCCTCCGCGAGCGCGCGTTCGACCAGGAGGCGCTTCTGTCGGAGCTGCTCCTCGTAGGCGAGGGTCGGCAGCGCGCAGCCCCCGCAGGTGCCCGCGTGGGGGCAGCGCGCATCGTCGGCGTGCGGCCCGGGATCCAGCGTCCGGACGACGCGTGCGTCGACTCGGCCACCGCGCCTCGACGTCACCTCCGCCTCGACGCGCGCCCCGGGGTTGGCGTGGCGCAGCCTGAATCGATGGCCGTCGGCCTCGGCGAGACCCCGTCCGCGATCGTCGATCCGGAGGATCTCGAGTTCGAAGCGGTCACCGCGGCGCGGCTTCCGCCGCGGCGTCTTGCCTGCAGCGACCCGCACGGCGCGCTCGGCGCCAGTCGCGCCGTCGTCCGAATCGGGTGCGGTCGAGTCGTCCATTGCGGTACGGGCGGCAGGCGGGGGGGCAGAACCCGCGCGCGGGAGCGTACGCTCCCCGATCGCAACCGACGAGCTTGGACGATGAAAGACGCCGACAGAAGCGATTCCAGCGCGCCGACGCACGGCGCGGGTGCGAGGGTCGCGGCCGCGACGCTCCTCGCCGTCGGCGTACTCGGAGCGCTCGTCCACCGATTCGCCTACCTCGTCGACGACGCGTTCATCACGTTCCGCTTCGCCCGCAGCTGGGCCGAGTGGGGCGTCCCCGTGTTCAACTCCTTCGAGCTGACGTCCGCGGCGCCGCGCGTCGAGGGCTTCAGCAACCTGCTCTGGACTGCGATCCTGGCGATCGGTCACGCCGCGGGCGCGAGCCTTCCCTCGCTCGTCGGACCGCTGCAGTTCATCGTCGCCGCGGCGACGGTGGTCTCGGTCGCGCGCTTCGCGAGCGCAGGCCTCGGGCTACGGCCCGTCGCGGCATCGGCAGCGCCGGTCCTCCTCGCGACGTCGGCACCGTTCGTCGCATGGACGAGCGGCGGGATGGAGACGTCCCTCTTCACGCTGCTCCTGACCGCATTCACGTTCGCGGCGCTCTCCGAGGTCAATGCGAGTGCCCGGAGCGGCCTCGTGCTGGGCGCGCTCGGCGCGGGCGTCACGCTCGTTCGCGTCGAGGGACTTCTGTGGGTCCTCGGCGCACTGACCGCCGTCGGCGTCGGGCGCGCCCTGTGCTCGGGTCGCGGCCTGGAGGCGCTCACCGCCGAACGGCGACGTCTCGCGGCGGCCGCGGTCGTCATCGGCGCCGCCGTCGCTCTGCAGCTTGCGTGGCGCGGCGCGGTGTACGGCGAGGTCCTCCCGAACACGGTCGCTGCGAAGACGGGCGGCGGGACCGACGTGCTCGCACGAGGTGCTCGCCAGGTCGCGTCGTGGGGACTCGTCACGATCACGCCGCTCGTCGCGCTCCCGCTCGGGCTGCTCGCGCTTCGTCACCGGGAGCGTCGCGCGCGCATCGCGGCGGCCTCGTTCGCCGTCCTGGCTGCGGGCTTCATCGCGTACAGCGTGGTCGTCGGGGGCGACTGGATGCCGTTCTTCCGCTTCCTCGCCCCTGCAGCGCCTGCCCTGGCCCTCGTCTGCGCGATCGGCATCGACCGGCTGAGGCCCTCCGTCGGCGCCGCCGTCGCGGTCCTCCTCGCGGCGGTGCAGCCGCTCGCGCTCTTCGACGTGCATCTCGCGCCGGAGTCCGTGCGCGAATCGCTGCGCTTCCGCGCCTTCCGCGGCGGCTACGCGAGCGAGGCGAGTCGGATCGCGACCGCGCGCAAGAACGCGGACTACTTCGGACGCCTGGGTCAGGCGCTCGACGTCGCGACGGAGGACGGGGACATCCTCGCCTTCGGAGCGATCGGTTCGCCCGGGTGGTACGCGCCGAACCTCGACTTCGTGGATCGCAACGGACTCGTGACTCCCGCGGTCGCCGCCCGAGACGTCGAGCCTGGCGGCGGGACGTCGGGGCACGAGAAGCGCGTGCCCCACGCGTGGTTCCTCGACAGCGGCAGTCCAGCGCCCAACCTCCTCTTCGCGACCTGGCGCGACGGCCTCCTCGATCCGAGCGACCCAGCGGCGCGCGCCGCCGCCAAGGCCGCCGTGCGCCGAACGGGCATGACCGCGCTCCCTGAAGAGCGGGCTCTGTTCGGTCGAACGACCCTGCGCATCGAGCCGATCCGCGAGGGTCCCGCGGCGGGAATCACGCTGCTGCTGCTGGAGCGCTCCGACCCGGCGACGGCCCGTCGCTTCTGGGGCGAGTGAGGCGAGCTCGGCGAGCGACCTCAGTCCGGCGTCGTCGCCGCGTAGAGCCCGATCGCGATCGCATTCGCGAGGTTGAGCGAGCGTACTCCCGATCGAATCGGGATCCGGACGTGCCGATCGGGATACGCGTCGAGCAGCTCCTTCGGGAGGCCCTGACTCTCGCAGCCGAAGACGAGGACGTCGTCCGGAGCGAACCGCAGCTCTCGGATCGACGGTCCGCGGCGCGCAGTGAAGAGCCGTAGGCGCTCGGCAAGAGGGCGCTTCCCGTCCGCGCCGAGGGCGTCGAAGCAGGTGTCGACGCTCGCGTGGACCTCGAGGTCGACGAGCGGCCAGTAGTCGAGGCCTGCGCGCTTGAGGTAGCGGTCCTCGAGGCTGAACCCGAGGGGCTCGACGAGGTGCAGCCGCGCTCCCATCGCCGCCGTCAGGCGGCCAGCACATCCGGAATTGTGCGGGATCTCGGGGTGGACGAGGACGACGTTCACGGCGGAAGGATAGCGCGCGACCGATCCCGCACCGATCGCGTACTGTCCCCCCATGGACATCGCGCTCAACCCCCACGAGGCACGCGTGCTCGGGGTGCTGGTCGAGAAGGCCTTCACGACGCCCGACCAGTACCCGCTGTCGCTCAACGCGACGACGAACGGCTGCAACCAGAAGAGCAACCGCGACCCCCACGTCGACTTCTCCGAGGCCGAGGTGCGTATCGCGCTCACGGGCCTGACGATGAAGCACCTCGCGGGCAAGAGCGTCCCCGTGGGCAGTCGCGTCGAGAAGTGGCGGCACAGCGCGAAGGAGGCGCTGAAGCTCGACGACCGCGAGCTCGCCGTCCTCGCCGAGCTGCTCCTGCGCGGACCGCAGACCGCGGGCGAGCTGCGCGGTCGAGCAAAGCGGATGCGCGACCTGCCGAGCCTCGACGTTCTGGAGCAGTGCCTGGCGACGCTGCGCGAGAAGGGCTACGCCGTGACGCAGCCCGAGGGCCGCGCGCCGCGCACGCGACAGACGCTGTGTCGCGACCTGCATCCCGAGGACCTTCCCGCTCCCGCCTCGGCCCTGCCTGCCGACAGCGGAGAGCAGAGCGAGCCCTCGACCGCGACCGCCGCTCCCCCGCCCGGCGAGATCGGCGCGCCCGACGTCACGACGCGCGTCACGGTCCTGGAGGAACGCGTGGACGAGCTCGCCGCGATCGTCGCGCGCCTCCAGCGAGAGCTCGGCGGATGAGCGTCGCCGCGCTCGTCCTTCCTGTCGTCGCGGCTCTCGCGGCGGCGCCCCAGGAGAACGCGAGCACGCTGCGGCGCGGGTCCGTCGCTGCGGTGGAGTATGCGGCGCGTCCCGTTCGCGGCTTCGACGTCCGCCTCGCGCCAGCGCTCGCCAGGGGCGGCGTGCACGCCGAGGTCGGCGCCCGGGCTCTCGATGCGATCGACCGCGACCTCGGCGCGGTGCTCGACGCGACGCCGCAATCGACGCACGCGTTCCTGCGCTCGGTGCCGCTCTTCATCGGGGCGGCCGACCCGGTCACGCCGTGCGCCTGCTACCACCCGAGCGCCGACTGGCTGGAGCGCAACGGCTTCGATCCCGCGAAGGTCCATGCCGTCGAGATCGCGAACGCAGAGACCTACCTCGACTGGCGCCGCGCGCAGAGGTCGATGGTCCTGCACGAGCTCGCACACGCCTACCTCGACCAGGCGGTGCCCGAGGCGAAGCCGCGCGTCGAGCGCGCGCTCGTCGCCGCCCGCGAGAGCGGCGCGCTCGATCGGGTCTTGCGCTGGTCCGGGGAGGTCGATCGGCACTACGGGCTGACCAACGTCGCCGAGTACTTCGCGGAGACGACCGAGGCGTTCTTCGGCGTCAACGACTTCTATCCCTTCGTCCGCGCCGAGCTACTCGTCGCCGACCCTGGCGGCGCGGCCCTCATCGCCGAGCTCTGGGGAGCGGGTGAAGTCGGCGCGACGGGGAAGAGCCTCATCGAACTCGCGCGCGTCGAGGCCTTGACGCTCTTCGCGAGAACGGAGGTTGGCGCCGGTGCGCGCCTAGAGTCGGCGCTCGCACCTTCGTTCACCCATATCGCCGCGAACGGAACCGTGCAGACGAAGGACGAGGTGCTCGACGGCAGGCTTCGGCTCGGCGCGGACGCAACGGTCGAGGACGCGCGCAGCCTCGGCCCGCGCCACGCGCTCGTGCGCTGCGAACACTCGAGAACGAGGGAGTCAGGCGGCTCGATGACCGTCGTGTCGACGGCACTCTTCGCGCGCGATCCGTCCGCACCTGGAGGCGTCGTCTGCCTCCACCTGCAGGAGACGATACGCGCAGCGGGCGCGCGCTGATGGCTTCAGCTCACTCGACCGCGGTCTGCGCCGTCCCGACCGCGGGCTGAGCGGACGCGGCGCGCGCTGTCGCCTGGGTCACGAACGTCCTCGCCTCCTCGCACCACACCGAGTAGGCGACCCTCGCCGTCTCGCCCGGCTCGAGGTCGCCGAGCGTCCAGGTCACGACTCCGTCCACCACGTCGCCCTCTGCACTCGTCGAGACGAGCTCGACGCCGATCGAGGGAACGGACTCGATCGTCGTTGCGCGCGACGTTCCGTTGCCGGTGTTCCCGACGATGAACTCGATGCGGATCGGCGTCCCGGCAGGCGCGAGGTCCGGCGCCTCGACCGAGAGAGTCAGCCGCGGCTCGGCGACCACGACGGTGAACGACTCCGAGGAGCCTTCGATCCCGCCCTTCGCCTCGGCGCCGACCTCCAGCTCGAACCGCCCGCCGATGGAGGCGACCACCTCGACGCTCTCGGCCTTCGTCTGACGCTCGCCTAGGTCGCCGAACTCGATCACGAAGCGCTCCTGCCCGTCTCGAGCGGAGAAGCCCTCGGGCAAGACGTCGACGGCACGGACCTCGCGTGCCGTCCCGGTCCCGACGTTCGCGACCTCGACGCGCAGCTCGAACGGCTCCCCGACGATCACGCGCGCGGGAGCGTCGGCGACGACCTGCAGCTCGGGCGCGACGACGCGCGACGAGGCGTCGACCGCCGAGACGTATTCGACGGTCGCCGACGTGGTGATCGTCCCGAGCGCCTGAGCGATTCCACGGACGACGAGCGTCTTCTGCGATCCGGGCGCAAGCGTGCCGAGCTCCCAGCGCGCCACCCCACCCTCGAGGCTCCCCTGCGGTTCGACCCCCTCGATCTGCAGCCCGAGCGGGACCTCGTCCAGGACGCGGACTCGCGTCAGATCGAGGTCGGTGAGGTTCTCGACGATGATCCGGTACTCGAACGGGTTGCCGAGCACCACCTCGTCGGGAACGACCTTCTCCAGGAGGACGGCGCTCGTTCGAACGTCCCCGGTCGGCAGCGCGCGACGGATCCGCGTCAGGCCTTCGTCCTGGGATGCAGCGGTGAGCGGCGCGCTGGCCTCGAGCACGTCCAGCGCGGCGTCGCCTTCGAGTCCCTCTGCACCGGTGGAACCAGCGTCGATCGGACGCGCGACGCAGCCGGCGCCAAGGAGGGCCGCCAACGCGACCGCGAGTCGAATTCCAACGGCGTTCATTCGGAGAGGTGTCAAGAGCGCATCGTAGCCCGGTGCCCCCTCGCCCGGTCGTGCGTCCAGCGCGAGTTCGCGCGGGCGTTCCAGCGGCTGCCCCGGTCCCGGTCTCGGACTATGCTCGGCGCCATGAAGATCGCGGTCATCGGCGGCGGGCCCGGAGGCCTGTACACGGCCATCCTCGCCAAGAAGGCCTTTCCCCAGGCCGAGATCGACGTCTACGAGCGCAATGAGCTCGGCGACACGTTCGGCTGGGGCGTCGTGTTCAGCGACGAGACGCTCGGGAACGTCGAAGCGGCCGATCCCGAGACGTTCGAGGAGATCCGGGCGTCGTTCGCGTACTGGACCGACATCGAGACGTTCGTCGGCGACGAGCTCGTTCGCTCGACCGGACACGGGTTCTGCGGACTCGCACGGCGTCAGCTCCTCGAGATCCTCGACCAGCGGGCGAAGGCGCTCGGCGCCCGAGTGCACTACTCGACGACGGTGTCGCGCGAGGAGCTGGAGCGCACCGCCGACCTCGTCGTCGCGAGCGACGGCATCAACAGCGCCGTGCGCGAGGAGGCAGCGGACGTCTTCGGTCCCAGCATCGACTGGCGGAAGTGCCGCTTCTGCTGGCTCGGGACGGACAAGCCGCTCTCGGCGTTCACCTTCATCTTCCGTGAGAACGAGCACGGCGTCTGGAACATCCACGCCTACCCGTTCGAGCGCGGCGACGAGCCTCGATCGACGTGGATCGTGGAGTGCTCGGACGAGACCTGGCAGAAGAGCGGCCTGGGCGAGGCGGACGAGGCGAGCACCGTCGCCTACGTCGCCGATCTGTTCGCGGACCACCTGGAGGGGTACGAACTCCTCACCAATCGATCGGTCTGGCGCGTCTTCCCGACGATCGCGTGCGAGTCGTGGGTCGACGGGCGAACGGTCCTCGTCGGCGACTCGGCCCACACCGCGCACTTCTCGATCGGGTCGGGGACCAAGCTCGCCATGGAGGACGCGATCGCACTCGTCGAGTCGCTCGACGAGGCGCGCACCGGGCCCGACACCGCGGACGTCGAGGCGGCGCTCAAGCGGTACGAGGACAGCCGGCACGTCGAGGTCGTCAAGACGCAGAAGGCGGCGCAGACGAGCCTGGAGTGGTTCGAGCACTCGGGTCGCTACCTGGACCAGGACCCCGTCCTGTTCACGTTCAACCTGATGACGCGCTCGAAGCGCATCACGTACGACAACCTCGCGCTGCGCGACCCCGAGCTGGTGGAGAGCGCGCGCAAGCGCTTCATCGAGATCCAAGGGCACGACCCCGAGCGCATCCCCGCCCCCGCCTTCACGCCGTTCAAGGCGCGCGACCTCGAGCTCCCCAACCGCATCGTCGTCTCGCCGATGTGCCAGTACAGCGCCGTCGACGGGACGCCGAACCGCTGGCACGACGTGCACTACGGCGCGCGCTCGATCGGCGGCGCGGGACTGCTCTGGACCGAGGGCACCAACGTGACGGCCGACGGCCGGATCACGTACGGCTGCACCGGGATGTACTCGGACGAGCACGAGGCGCGCTGGCGCGAGATCGTCGAGTTCGCGCACGAGCACGGCGGCGGTCGGATCGGCATCCAGCTCGGACACGCCGGGCGCAAGGCCTCGTACTCGCTGCCCTGGGAGGGCGACGCGCCACTCACCGACGACACGGCGTGGGAGACGATCGGCCCGACCGGCCTGCCGTTCCTCGCCGGCGCCCCGGCGCCGCGGCCGATGACGCGCGCCGACATGGATCGCGTCCTCGACGCGTTCCGTGAATCGGTGGAGCGCAGCGTCCGCGCAGGCTTCGACGCGATCGAGCTGCACGGCGCGCACGGCTACCTGATCGCGAGCTTCCTCTCCCCCGCCGTGAACACGCGCGACGACGGTTACGGCGGCGCGCGTCTCGAAGACCGCGCGCGCTTCCCGCTGGAGGTCGTCGACGCGGCGCGCGCTGTCATGCCGGACAGCATGCCGCTCTTCTTCCGGATCTCGGCGACCGACTGGCTCGGCGAAGGCGGTCAGACGATCGATGACTCGGTGCGGCTGGCGGCGATGCTCGAGGACCACGGCGTCGACGTCGTGGACGTCTCCAGCGCGGGAAACGTCCCCGACTCCAAGCCGCTCTACGGGCGCATGTACCAGGTGCCGTTCGCGGAGAGGATTCGCTACGAGACGGGAGTCGCCGTCCAGGCGGTGGGGGCGATCCTCGGGATCGACCACGTCAACACGATCCTCTGCGCGGGCCGCGCCGATCTGTGTGCGATGGCCCGGCCTCACCTCGTCGACCCGCACCTGACGCTGCGGGAGGCGAACGAGCTGCGCTACCAGGACCAGGCCTGGCCCAAGCAGTACCGCGCGGCAAAGAGCTGAGCGTCAGAACGCGGCAACCAGATTTGCGCTCCGGGTTATTGGCATGAGTTCGCTTACCTGGAGATTCCCATGCGTGACTCGAGACTTCACCTCGCACTCATTTCGGCCCTCGCACTCTCTTCGACGTCCACGGCAGCCGCCCAGAGCTCGCGCTGGCTCGATCAGTTCGGAACTCGCGCGCAGGACACAGTGCGTGGCGCGGCGCCCGACGGCGCCGGCGGCCTCTACCTCACCGGGTGGACGAGCGGCGAATTCGACCCGCCCGGTGGAGCGGACCAGGATGCGTGGCTCGCTCGCTTCGACGCCGACGGATCCGAACTCTGGGTCCGGCAGTTCGGCGGCAGCAATGCCGACTGGGCGCGTGACGTCGCGACGGACGGGGCCGGCGGGGTTTACGCGGTAGGTCGACAGGAGACACTGAGCAATCCAAGCCTTCCGAGTGCCCTGATCGTCCGCTACAGCGGCGCGGGTCAGGAGGTGTGGTCACGTCGATTCGGGTGGGGTCGCGATTTCGCGACCGCTGTCACGAGCGACGGCGTGGGCGGCGCCATCCTCGGCGTGGAGGACGTGTCGATCCCGAACGCCCGCCTCGCGCGCTTCGACTCGTCGGGCAACATCCTGTGGATCCGTTCCTACGGACCTGCGGGCGACAGCCGTTTCCTGGGGCTGGCGCCGGATGGGACCGGCGGTGCCTTCGTCGCCGGATCGACCGTCACCGACGTGCCCGGTCAGCCGCAGCCGAGCGTCTCGACATGGGTCTCGCGGGCCGATGCGATGGGCAACGCCATTTGGCTTCGCTTCATCGGATCGACCGACGTCGAGGCGGTCCAGGACGTGGACGCCGACGGTGCCGGAGGCTTCTTCCTCGCGGGATCGACCGTCGGCTCTTTCGGTGGCCCGAACGCAGGCGGTGAGGACGCCTGGGTCGCTCGCTACGACGGCGCCGGAAACGAGCTCTGGATTCGCCAGCTCGGCAGCCCGACGACGGAGCTCGTCCGGGCGGTGTCGACTGACTCGAGCGGCGGAGTGAGTGTCGTCGGCGCGACGGACGCATCCTTCGGTGCGCCCAACGAAGGCGCCTTCGACGTCTGGGTCGCCCGCTACACGGCCGCCGGGACCCGCACGTGGCTCCGGCAGTTCGGAACGGACACGATCGACCAGCCGTGGGCCGCTGTTCCCGACCAAGAGGGAGGCGTGATCCTGACGGGCGAAACGTCTTCGACGCTCGGCGGGCCGAACGCAATCTCGGCGACCGGATCCAGCACCAGGGACATCTGGATCGCTCGTTTCGACGACGGCTTCGATTCGGAGCGCTACTGCGGGCCGCCCATTCCAAACGTGACGCAGGACTGGTCTCTCATGACCGTCACGGGCAGCAACGTCGCCTCGGACAACGACATCACGCTCCGCGCGTCGTCGCTGCCGCTGAACACCTTCGGCGACTTCCTCACGAGTCCCACGCAGGGCTTCGTCGCCCAGCCGGCCGAAAGCCTGGGCAACCTCTGCCTCGGCGGCGCGATCGGCCGTTACGTGGGACCCGGCCAGATCGGTTTCTCGGGCCCGCGTGGGACGTTCGAGCTGGTACTCGACCTCGCACGGACTCCGACCCCGACCGGCCTGGTCCAGGTCGTCGCGGGCGAGACGCGGAACTTCCAGGCCTGGCACCGCGACAGGGTCGTGGGCCAGTCAGAGCCTCGATCGAACTTCACCGACGCCGTCTCGGTGACGTTCAGGTGAGCTGACGACGCCATCTCGCGAATTCCTGGCAGTCCGGAGGGACGCTCTGCGCAAGGGACGGTCGCCATGCGAGTCCATCCCACCAACGACCGTCCCGACGGCACCTCCGGCGCCTCGGAATCGAACCGTCCGCCTACACTCGTCCCCATGACGAAGCCGTCGGGCGAGATCACGCGGATCCTCCGGGAGAGCGAAGGACGCGCCGAGGAGGAGATCCTCCCGCTCGTCTACGACGAGCTGCGTTCGATCGCCCGTGCCCGGATGGCCAGGGAACGCTCCGGACATACGCTCCAGGCGACAGCGCTGGTCCACGAGGCCTACGGGCGGCTGCTCGGCGACGAGCCGTCCGACTGGGAGGACCGCCGCCAGTTCTACGCGGCGGCGGCGCGTGCGATGCAGCGGGTCCTGATCGACCACGCGCGGCGGGGCGGAAGCCTCAAGCGCGGCGGCGCCTTCCAGCGCGTGACGCTCGGCACGCCGGAGGCGCCGATCGAGATGGAGGCGGAGCGCCTCGTGGCGCTCGACGACGCGCTGAGCCAGCTCGCGGAGCACGATCCCCGGGCCGCCGAGGTCACGCGACTTCGCTTCCTCGTCGGACTCACGGTCGAAGAGACCGCGCACACGATGGGGATCTCCGAGCGCAGCGTCGCTCGCGAGTGGACCTACGCCCGGGCGCGGCTGACCTCCCTCCTCGGCGAAGACGCGCTTTGAGCAGCGCGAAGGACATCTTCCTCGACGCGATCGACCTGTCGCCGGTCGATCGCACCGCGTTCCTCGTGG
>JBCCSK010000040.1:0-24061 GCA_039200205.1 Planctomycetota bacterium | reverse complement strand
CACGCCGCTCTCGACGTAGTAGAAGTCGTAGCTCCGCTCGCCGACGTCGAAGAGCACGTCGCCGCAGCTCGTCCCGATGCGCTCCCCCGTCGCCGCCAGGAGCTCGATGAGGTCCTCGCTCAGCGCCGGCCAGGCGGCGACCTCGAGCGCGCTCGTGGGGACGGAGTGTCTGGGCTCTTGTGAAGGCATCGGTGGACCGCGTGACGGGCGGTCACTTCTCCCGCGTCAGTCGCGTTCCTTCGAGCTCGATCCTAGAGGTCTTGGCCGGGTCGCCGCTGAGCTTCAGTCGGCCCGCGACCTCGTTCTTCGACCAGTCGTAGCGAACGAGCTCGCGCTTGCC
This sequence comes from Planctomycetota bacterium, assembly GCA_039200205.1. GTDB lineage: Bacteria > Planctomycetota > UBA1135 > UBA1135 > Saltatorellus. The sequence goes on along the minus strand of JBCCSK010000040.1, from coordinate 23,721 downwards.
GACGGGCATCCAGAACGTCTGCGGAAGGACGTCCGATGCCGCGTCCTCGCCCTTGGTGCCGAGGTCGAGGTAGTTCACGCGTCCGTTGGTGAGGACCATCTTGGCGTGCGCTTCCCCGCGCTCGTGGTTCAGCGTGAAGTAGATCGTCACGCTGCCCGAGTCCGTCTCGTCGACGCCGTCGACCTCGATCGACTCCAGCGCGCCGAACGCTTCGACGTGCTTCGACCAGATCGCCCCGGTCAGCTGCTGGGGCCAGTGCGACGCAAACCGTTCGTCGGTTCGCGAGCGGACCTTTTCGGTCTCGCCCGCCGCGATCCACTCGATGAACTCGCGCCCCGGATCTGCCCGATCGTCGCCGCGAGTGGACCAGCGTCCGACGAGGCCTCCGTTGGGGCCGAGGTCGATCCGGTACGTCCGGTCGTCGGAGGTGTGCCAGTCGCCGACGAGCGCCACCGCGTCACCCTCGCGCCAGTTGGCGCGCTCGGGCGGCATCGAGTACGGCGGGTCGTCGCCAGTAGCGAGCGCCTCCAGGTTCCACGTCATGCGGTAGGTCTGGAACGGCCCGACGTTCGACAGGACGACCACGTCGATGCGCAGGTCTTCGTTCGTCGTCACGTAGCTGTGGAAGCCGCGCACGTCTCCGCCGTGCGAGACGCGCGTGCTTCCGCGGGCGGCTTCACTCGTTCCGAAGCCGAGGCCGTACGGGCCGACGGTCGGCTCCCACATGAGGGCCGCGATCCTCTTCTCGACGATGTCCCCGCCGCGGAGCGCTTCGATGAAGCGGACCATGTCGCCCGCGGTCGAAACGACGGCGCCCATTCCGCGGTAGTGCCAGCCCGCCGTCTGATAGGGGTGCTCGGTCGCGAGCCGCGGCCTCTGGCCGCTCTCGTACCCGATCGCCTGGAGCGATGCGTCGATGTCGTCGCCCGTGAACCCGGACGCGTCCATCCCGGCGGGCTCGAACACGTGCTCTCGAACGAAGTCCTCGAAGGGCTGCTTGCCGATCGTCTCGACGATGCCGGCGAGGAGCGCGTAGCCGCCGTTCCAGTACTCGTCCTTCTGGCCCGGCTCGCGGACCGGCGGAGTGGAGAGGTACCCCGCGACCGCTTTCTCGAGATCCGAGCCGTGGCCTCCGCCTGCCGTGCGCGGCATCCCGGACGTGTGGGAGAGCAGGTGCCGGACGGTGATCTCCCGCGCGTGGGCGGGAACGCCGGGGAGCAACTGCCCGATCGACTCGTCGAGGTCGAGATCGCCCTCGTCGACCAGGACGAGCACCGCCGCCGCAGTGATCGGCTTGGAGATCGAGGCGATCTCGAAGCGCGTGTCGGGCTCGACCGGCCGCAGCGCGACGCGGTCGGCGAAACCGTGGCCGTCGTGGTGGAGCGCCTTTCCGCGCCTGCGAACGAGGACGACGCCGGACCAGCCGAGAGTCTCGCACGCCTCGACGTAATCGGAGATCTCGTCCGCATAGGAGTTCGTCGCCGCGAGCGAGGCGCTGAGGCAGAGGGTCGTGATCAGCATGGTCAGCGGTACGTCACGGCGACGCCGTCTGTGAAGTTCGTTGCTGGACTTCCGGCTTCGAGCCAGTGGGCAGAATCTCCGGCGCTGTCGCGAGCGCGGCAGAGCCTGATGCGGCGAGGGTAACAGGTCCGTTGGAGGCCCAGCCGGTCGAGACCGAGCCCGCGCGCCTTCCCGCCCGCGCGTCGATGCCTCACCATGCGCGCATGCAGACGCTCCTCATCGCCGCCGTCGGCCTCTTCGCCTGGGACTGGCCCGACTACCGCGGGCCCGGAAACGACGGCAGCGCGCCGGACGCGCAGCTCCCGACGACGTGGAGCGAGACGGAGAACGTCCGCTGGAAGGTCCCCGTCGAAGGCCGCGGCTGGTCGTCCCCCGTGATCCTCGATGGACGGATCTGGCTCACGACGGCGACGAAGACGGGCGAGAGCCTCTCGGTGCTCGCGTTCGACCTCGAGACGGGAGAGCGGGTCGTCGACCGCGTCGTGTTCGAGGTCGAGGAGCCCGAGCACCGCAACGCGCTGAACAGCTACGCGTCTCCCAGTCCGTGCGTCGCGTCCGGGCGCGTCTTCGTCCACTTCGGCACGTACGGCACCGCGTGCCTCGACGCTTCGAGCGGAGAGACCGTGTGGGAGCGAAGGGATCTGCGCTGCGATCACATGGAGGGGCCGGGCTCGTCGCCATTCCTCCACGACGGCCGACTGTTCGTGCATCTCGACGGGGGAGACGTCCAGTACCTCGTCGCACTCGACGCGGAGTCCGGCTCGACGCTCTGGAAGCGGGATCGCTCCGTCGACTACGGCGACCTCGACCCCGAGGTCCGCAAGGCGTACAGCACGCCGGTCGTCGTGCGCGTCGAGACGGAGGACGGCGAGCGCGAGGAGCTGATCAGCAGCGCGGCGCGCGGGACCTACGGCTACGACCCCGCGACGGGCGAGGAGCTCTGGCGCGTCCGCCATCCCGGGTTCTCGATGTCGTCGCGCCCGATCGTCGCCGGCGGTCGCGTCATCATCACGACGGGCTTCATGCGGCCGGAGCTGTGGGCGATCCGCCCGGGCCTGTCCGGCGACGTCACCAAGGAGGCCTTCCTGTGGCGCAACACGCGGAGCGCTCCGACGATGCCCTCGCCAATCCTGCACGACGGCATGCTCGTCCAGGTCAGCGACAGCGGGATGCTGTCCGGCGTCGACGTCGAGTCCGGAGAGACGGTGTGGCGCGAGCGCCTGGGTGCGAACGTCTGCGCTTCGCTGCTGCTCGTGGGGGACGAGCTCGTGTACGCGTTCGACCGCGACGGCAAGACGACGATCTTCCACGCGACGCCGACCTTCGAGAAGGTAGCCGAGTGCGCGCTCGACGCCGGCTTCATGGCCTCGCCCGCGGTCCTCGGGGACGCGCTGATCCTCCGCACCGAGTCGCACCTGTACCGGATCGAGGACGAGGAGCGCTGACGGGGGGAACGGTCTCGCCAGAGGCGCGCCGGTAAGGCCGAGGTTGCTTCGGCCCGCTGAAACCGGCCCGCGGGGTCGTGCGCGTCCCTCGCCCGGTCCAAAATGGCGGGACCATGCGATCCGCGATCCCCTCCGCGCTCCTCGCGTCGACGGCCCTTCTCGCGGCGGAACGGGCGACCGACCCGCCCTCGACCTCCGTCGAAGAAGGAGCCGGGGCTGTCGAGTGGCCCCTCTTCCGCGGCGACGCCGGTCTCTCCGGCGTCTCGGCGACGACCGTCCCGGACGAGCTGGAGCTCCTCTGGACCTACGAGGCCGGCGGCGCGATCACTTCGTCGCCGATCGTCGCCGACGGTCGGATCGTCTTCGGGTCGGACGACCAGAAGGTCCACTGCGCGGACGCCGCGACGGGCGACGAGATCTGGGAGTTCCCGACCGACGACCTGATCGAGGCGCCCGCGCTGGCTCACGACGGCGTCATCTACATCGGCAGCAACGACACGTTCCTCTACGCGCTCGACGCCGCGACCGGCGAGCAGCGCTGGAAGGCGCCCACGCTCGACAAGATCCTCGGCGGCGCGAACGTCGTCGAGGTCGACGGCAAGACCGTCGTCGTCGTCGGGTCCTACGACGCGAACCTCTACGGCTTCGACGCGAAGACGGGCGAGAGCCTGTGGACGTACGCCACCGACAACTACGTCAACGGCACGCCGGCAGTCCACGACGGTCGCGCGATCTTCGGCGGCTGCGACGCGATCCTGCACGTCGTCGACCTCAGCACGGGCAAGCGCGACAGCGCCGTCGAGATCGGCGGCGACTGCCATATCGCGGGCTCGGCGGCCTACGTCGACGGGTACGCCTACTTCGGCCACTACGGCAACCAGTTCGTGTGCGTCGACGTCGCGAAGGGCGAGATCGTCTGGGAGTACGGCTCGCCGCGACACGCGTTCTTCTCCTCGCCCGCGATCGCTGCGGACCGGGTCGTGTTCGGCGGGCGCGATCGACAGCTGCACTGTGCGAAGCGCGACGACGGAACGCCGCTCTGGGCCTTCAAGACGCGGCGCAAGGTCGACGGATCGCCGGTCGTCGCAGGGGATCGCGTCGTCTTCGGCTCCGGTGACGGGCGCGTCTACGTCCTCGGCCTGGAGGACGGCGAGGAGATCTGGAGCTACGACATCGGCGAGCCGATCCTCTCGTCGCCGGCCGTCGTCGCTGGCCGCATCTACATCGGTGCGAACGACGGACTCCTCTACTGCTTCGGCGTGCCGACAGGCGACGAGGACGAGGAGGGACGATGACGGAGGAGGGCTCGATCGAGGCCGCCGAGCCGCCGCGCCCCGAGCGCACGACCGTCGGCAACTACTTCATCTCGAACTACCCGCCGTTCTCCTTCTGGAACCAGGACGGGATCCCGGCGATCGAGGACCGGCTGCAAGCCGCGCCGACGGACGACCGGCCGCTCGGTGTGTACGTGCACATCCCGTTCTGCCGGAAGCGCTGCGACTTCTGCTACTTCAAGGTCTACACGGACAAGAACTCGAAGGAGATCAGGCGCTACCTCGACGGCGTCGCGACCGAGCTCGACCAGTACGCCGACGCGCCGTACATCGCGGGACGCAGGCCGCGCTTCCTCTACTTCGGCGGCGGCACGCCCAGCTATCTGTCGAGTCTTCAGCTCGAGGCTCTCTTCTCGTCGCTCCGCGAGCGCCTCGACCTCTCGGGCGTCGACGAGGTCACGTTCGAGTGCGAGCCCGGGACGCTCTCCGAGTCGAAGCTGCGCGCGCTTCGTGACCTCGGTGTCACGCGCCTGTCGCTGGGCGTCGAGAACTTCGATCCGAAGATCCTGGAGCGCAACAACCGCGCGCACCGGGCGGCCGAGATCCTGCGCGTCTACGCGTGGGCCCGCGACATCGGCTTTCCCCAGGTCAACATCGACCTGATCGCGGGCATGGTCGGCGAGAACGACGCGAACTGGCGCGACTGCGTCGAGCGCACTCTGGAGCTCGGCCCCGACAGCGTCACCATCTACCAGATGGAGGTCCCGTACAACACGACGATCTACGCGCGGATGAAGGACGAGGGCGCCGACACCGCGCCGGTCGCCGACTGGGCGACCAAGCGCCGCTGGGTCGACGAGGCCTTCAGCGCACTGCGCGGCGACGGCTACACGCAGTCGAGCGCGTACACCGCGTACAGGGGCGACGGGACGAGCTTCCTGTACCGCGACTCGCTGTGGCACGGAGCCGATATGCTCGGACTCGGAGTGTCTTCGTTCTCGCACCTCGGCGGCGTGCACTTCCAGAACGAGCCGAGCTTCGGCGGGTACCTGGATCGCGTCGGGAGGGGCGAGCGTCCGATCTCGCGCGCTTACGAGCTGTCCGACGACGAGCGGCTGATCCGCGAGTTCGTCCTGCAGCTCAAGACGGGGCGCGTCGATGCGCGCGAGTTCGTGAACAAGTTCGGCGTCGACCCGCGCCAGAGGTTCGCCGACGCGCTGCGCCGCCACGTCGAGGACGAGAAGCTCGTCCTGGACGGCGATCTGATCCGCGTGACGCCCGAGGGCCTTCTCGTCGTCGACACGCTGCTCCCGGCGTTCTTCCTGCCCGAGCACGTGTCCGAACGCTACGTCTGAGTCGCGTGCGGATCCTCCAGCTGACGCCCGGCACGGGCAACTTCCTCTGCGGGAGCTGCCTGCGCGACAATGAGCTCGTCGTGAAGCTCCGCGAGCGCGGGCACGACGCGTTGATCGCGCCGCTGTACCTGCCCTTCGCTCTCGAGGACCAGGACGAGGCGCGCGGCGCCGAGCCGGTGCACATGGGCGGGATCAACATGTACCTGCAGCAGAAGTCGTCGGTGCTCGGTCGACTCCCGCGCGTGCTCCGCGATCGACTCGACTCGCCGAAGCTGCTGCGCTGGGCCGCCGGACGTGCGAACATGACCGACGCGCACGCGCTCGGCGCGATGACCCTGTCGATGCTCCGCGGCGAGGAGGGGCGGCAGCGTACGGAGGTCGCGCGACTCGCAGAGTGGGCCGGCGGGCTCGATCGGCCGGACGTGCTCGTCCTGTCGAACGTCATGCTGATCGGCCTCGCGCGCGAGCTTCGGGCGAAGCTCGGCTGCGCCGTCGTCTGCACGGTCCAGGGCGAGGCGCCGTTCCTCGACGCGCTCGACGAGCACCACCGCGGCCTGTGCTGGGACACCCTCGCAGAGCGCGCCCAGGAGCTCGACGGCTTCCTGCCCGTCAGCCACTACACGGCCGAGCTCATGGCCGAGCGGCTGCGCGTTCCACTCGACCGCATGCACGTCGTGTGGAACGGGATCGACGTCACCGAGATCCAGCCCGATCCCTCGCTGCGCGACCCCGAGCGACCCGCGATCGGGTTCCTCGCACGCATGTGTCGCGACAAGGGGATCCACACGCTCGTCGACGCCTTCATCCGCGTGAAGAAGGTCCACCCGAATGCGCGCCTCGTCGCCGCCGGCGTCGTGCTGAACGAGGACGAGCCGCTGCTCGCAGAGCTGCGCGATCGCCTGCACGCCGCCGGCGTCGCACACGACGCCGAGCTGATCGGCCCGGTCTCGCGCGAGGACAAGATCCGCCTGCTCCAGCGCATCGACGTGTTCTCGGTCCCCGCCACGTACGGCGAGTCGTTCGGCCTCTACCTGCCCGAGGCCTGGGCCGCGGGCCTGCCGGTCGTCCAGCCGCGACACGGCGCGTTCCCCGAGCTCGTTGACGCGACGGGTTCCGGACTCCTGTGCGAGCCGAACGACCCGGTCTCGCTCGCCGAGAGCCTCGGCGCCCTGCTCTCCGATCCGAAGCGCCGCGAGACCCACGGCGCCGCCGCCCGCGCCGCAGCACTCGAGCGGTTCGCGTCCGAGCGGATGGCGGAAGAGGTCGAGACCGCGCTCGAACGCTTCGCGGGCGTCGCTCCGCTCGTGCGGGGCTGACGCGAGATCAGGGGACGTTCACGACGGTCTCGCGGCCTTCGATGATCGTGACCTGACTCTCTTCGACGACCGGATTCCGCTGCGCGTCGGAGCGCTGGACGCGGACGGTGTAGTTCCCGGGTGGAACCGGCGATCGGAGCCCCGCGGCGGCGCCGGGCGATCTCGCGGACGCCGTCAGCGATCGCACGAGGTGATCCCCATGGATCAGATCGGCGCGAACGCTGCCCTCGGCCCCTTCGGGGTCGAGCTCGAAGAACCCCGCGGCGACCACGGGGATCTCCACTTCGAGTTCAGCGCCGGACTCGATCTCGACCGAGTCGACGATCCCCGCCCGGCCGTCCCTCGTGAAGGCGGCGATCGACGCGCGACCCTCCGGGAGCCTGTCGACCTCGAAGAGCGGCCGTGCGACTCCCTGTGTCTTCCGTGGAATGCGGAGGGCCGGGTGGATGAGCTGGAAGTTCGCGAGGACGGGCTCGCCCGAGTGCGCGTCGACGGCCCGCGCCGTGATCGTCGCGCCGGGTCGCAGCTCGATCCTCACGCCGCGGGATCCCGGGGGCACCTCGACGACGTTCGAGCGCGCGAGGCGGACCATCTCTCCGCGGCGCATCCACGGACTCGCGGTGAGGCGCACCGTCCCCGGTGGGAGACCCTCGATGCGGAAGCGGCCGTCAGCGTCCGAGTTGATCCCTCCGAGCATGATGCGCCCGTCCGCGTTGACCGGGTTCACGTGCGCCTGAACGGGCGTTCCGTCCGGTGCGACGACGACTCCCTCGACGGCGGACGCACGGGCGAGCCGGAGATTCACGGTCACCTGGTCGTCGTCGGGGCGGACGGTGATCTCCTCGTCGGCCGCCGCGAGGTTGGTGCCCCCATGACCCTGCGGACCGTCGAGCTGAACCGACACCCACCACTGACCCGGGGGCACTCCTCGGAACTCGAACCCGCCGCTCTCGTCCGTGAGCGACTCGCGCGTCTCGCCGTACAGCGAAAGGAGCAGCGACGGCCGACCTCGTCCGCGCCGTGATCCTGCTTGGAGCTCGACCCCCACGTTGCGGATCGGGCGTCCCCTCTCGTCCCGGACGGTGCCCGCCACGAGGGCTCCGCTCGCGCGACCCCACTCGATTCGTCGCGCTTCGCCGGGACGGAGCCGGAGCTCCCCCGGCTCCGTGAGGAGCTTCGTGTTTTCGCCGTCGACCAGGTGAACCACGAAGCCGACGGCGGCCGGGATCGACGACAGGCTGAACGAACCGTCCGGCTCGAGCGGGGCCGACAGCCCCACCGCACGAATCTGTCCCTCGCGGCGCTGGTCGAGCAGCGAGCTCGGCTCGAGCCAGACGACGACGCGTGAGCCGTCGGGAGCCTCTCCGACCTGCCCGTGGATGCGGCCGGATCGCAGCAGCTCGACCTCCGGCGCCTCGGCGTTCTGCAGGGCGACCAGCTCGACGACGCGACAGCTCCAGTCCGGAGCGACGAAGGTCGCGAAGCGTGCCGTCCCGACTCCCGTGGGGAACGAGAACTCGCCCTGGTCGTCCGTCACCGCGGAGGGAGATGCAGCGCACTCCGGGAAGGCGAGGACGTCGGCCAGCCGATGCCACGTTCCTCCGCTCCCTGCATAGGCGTTCTGCGTGCTGTGGAAGAACACGCCGACGCCAGCGAGAGGCACGCGCGTCTCTCGATCGACGACGCGCGCCGCGATGCTCACGGCGCCGCCAGGCGAGGCCGCTTCCGTCGAGACGGCTTCCGATGCCGGCGGCTGCTGCGCTTCGACCTCCAGCGGAGTCGTCGTTCGTCGGCGGAGCGCCAGCGGCGCGAGACCCTCTTCGCCCACCTCCGGATCCGCTCTTTCGATCGAGTCGCCCCCGACCGTCGAGGTCTCCTCGGAGTCGCGCGGAGCGAGCAGCGCGAAGAGGAGCGCCGCGAGTGCGAGCGCGACGAGGACCAGGATCCGCTTCTGCGTGCGTTCGTTCGTGTTCATCGTCTCTCTCTCCCAAGGCTAGCGCGCGCTGCGGAAACGGGGGGAGGGCGTCGCGGTCAGCGAGCGCGGACGACCGTTTCGCGGCCCTCCACGATGCTCACCCGACGCACCCCGGCAGATTCGCTCCACGGCGCACCCCCGCGCAGGCCGACGCGTCGGAGGTGGACCGAGTAGCGACCCGGGGGGAGCGGGACGACGGATTCTTCGGCGATCGGCGTCGACGTCTCGCGAAGCTTCGTTCCGCTTCGCACGACGTCCGCGTGGAGCTGGCCTTTGACGCCGTCGTCCTGGAGTCGAAGGAACCCGGCCGGGACGAGTGAGATCGAAACCTCGGTCCGGGGACCGCGCGGGACCAGCTCGATCGAATCGACGAACCCGGCCCGGCCGTCGTCGGTGAAGGCCGCGACGGACGCGCGACCCGCGGGGAGCAGGTCCGTGCGGAAGCTCGGCCGCGCGCGCTGACGGCCCTCCGTGGTCCTCGGTCGGTCGAGCGCCGGGTGGAGGATCTGAAAGTGTGCGCCGACGGGTTCGCCGGAAATCGCGTCCACGGCGCGCGCCGTGATCGCTGCCCCCGTCCGGAGTTCCACCCGGACTTCGCGCGAACCGGCCGTCGTCGACACCTCGCGAGAGAGCGCGAGGCCGAGTTCGGGTCCCCTGCGGTCCGTCGGGCTCGCGACGACGCGGAGCGAGCCAGGAGCGAGTCCACGGATTCGAAAGCGGCCGTCGGTCGCCGTGGGTTGCTCGGCGACCCATCGGCCCTCGGCGTCCACGACGCGAACGTACGCGTAGATCGGCGTCCCGTCGGGGGCGACGACGATCCCCTCGAGGTCGAGTGCGGGGGCGAAGTGAACGTCAACGGTGAGGTCCTCGTCATCGGGACGCACGACGATCTCCCTCGGCAGTGGAACGAACGGGCCACCGGCGAGCCCCTGCGCCGCATTCGGCGTGACGGAGACACACCACGCGCCCGGCGTCGCGCCGCTGAACTTGAAAGCTCCCACCTCGTTGGAAACGGCACGTTGCGTCATCTGGTACCCGTGCGACCGTGCGGTCGGGCCCCACCAGCATCGCGGCGACAGAAGGCCGACCTCGACCCCGCTGAGCGGGCGTCCCGATGCGTCGAACACCGTGCCCGAGACGCGCGCTCCGCGCGCGAGCCCCCAGTCGATCCGACGCGTCTCGCCGGGCCCGAGGCGCAGCTCGTCCGGCTCGGCGATGAGCCTCTCCCCGCCTCCGTCGACCAGGCGAAGCATGAAGCCAGCGAAGGCCGGAATTCCCGTCACGGTGAACGACCCTCGGGCATCGACCGCGCTCTCGATCGTCACGGGCTGGTTCGGCTGAGAGTGCCGGCGCTCCATGAGGTCGGCGGGGTCGATCCAGACCTCGGCGCGCGATCCCTCGGGCGCTCCCGTCACACGCCCGTCGACCCGACCGGAGGGAACGAGCTCGACCTCCGCTTCCTCGACGTTCTCGAGCGCGTCCAGCTCGAGGATGCGGCAGGTCCAGTCCGGCGCGACGACGGTCGCGAAGCGCGGCGATCCTGGTCCGGTCGGGAACGAGAACGAGCCGTGGACGTTCGTCACGGCCGACGGCGGCGTGAGGCTGGTCGGGTACGCGAGCACGGTGGAGAGCCCGGACCACGACCCGCCGCGCGCCTGGTACGACCCGAGTCGGTCGTGAAGGAACACGCCGACGCCCTCCAGCGGCCTGCGCGAGTCCCGATCGACCACGCGTGCCGCGATGTGCACTGGCGCTGCGGTCGCCGCTGCAACGGACGCGTCCGACCCGGTCGCTTCGAGCTCGAGCGGAGCCGGCGCCCGCCGTCGGGGCGCCAGCGGCGCGAGACGATCGTCTCTCGGCGGCGGACCTGCGGCATCGATCGAGTCGCTCCCGACGGGGGACGCCACCCTGCGCTCGCGCGGAGCGAGCACCGCGAGCAAGAGGGCGCCCAGCGCGAATGCAGCGACGACCAGGATCCGTCTCGGTGACCGTTCGTTCGAGTTCATCGCGTCTCTCCCAGGGCCTGATCAGGGGACGCGAACCGCGGTCTCGCGGCCTTCGAGGATCGTCACCTGTCGCTCGCCGCCGATCTCGCGGCGCATGAGGCCACCCCGGAGGCTCACGCGATGGATGCGGACGGTGTAGCCGCCGGGTGGGAGGGCGACCCGCAGCGAACTGGCGAAGGGCGGCCACAGCGATCGCACGACGGTGCCCCCTCGGATCAGCTCGACGTGGAGCGTCGCCTCGGAGACGCGGTTCTCCAGCTCGAGGTACCCGCACGGGACCAGCGGGATCTTCACCTCGGCGTCGTGCGATCCGGGGACCAGCGCGATCGAGTCGATGATCCCGGCGCGCCCGTCGTCGGTGTACGCCGTGAGCGATGCGCGGCCCGCGGGCAGCATGTCGGCCGTGAAGCTCAAGGGCGGCGTGCTTCGCCCGCGCGTCGTCTTGAACACGTCCTCTTCCGCGTGGTTGAGCTCGAAGTGCGCGCGGACTCGCTCTCTCGCGAGTTCGTCGTAGGCGACGGCCGTCACGGCGGCGCCGCGCCCGAGCACGAGCTGCGCATCGTTCGTGCCCGCGGCGACTTCGATCTCCTTCGACGGCGCCAGGAACCGGCTCTTCTTGCCGCGCGACATCGGCGTCGCCGTCAGTCGCACCGGCCCCGGCGGAATGCCCTCGATGTGAAACCGGCCCTTCCAGGCGGTTCGTTCTTCGGCGAGCGGGCGCCCGTTCACGTCGGTCGCCGCGACGCGCGCATCGGCGGGTGTCCCGTCCGGCGCGACGACGACCCCTTCGATCGTCGACGCGCGCGCGACGCCGATCTCGACGGTCAACTCGAGCGCGTTCGCATCGACCAGGACCCGCGCAGGCAGCGGGACGAAGGGCCCGTCCTCCATGGCCTCGGCCACATGGGGCGCGACCGAGACGCACCATTCACCCGGCGTGACGCCCTCGAAGGCGAACGCGCCGTTCGCGTCCGTCGTGGCGACCTGCGTCGGGCTGAAGATGAACTGATTGGGGAGCGGGCCCCACCAGTCATCCGGGGCGAGGAGTCCGACCTCGATGTCGTCGCACGGGCCCGCGTCGTTCGCCCGGACGCGACCGGCGATACGACAGCCGTGCGCCGAGCCCCACGCGATCTCGCGTGACTCGCCGGGCGCGAGCCGCATGGACTCGGGCTCGGCGAGGAGGGTCTCTCCGTCGCCGTCGACCAGTGACACCTGGAACTCTGCGAACGCCGGGATGCTCCGGCAGTCGAAGGCCCCGTGCGGCGGCAGCGCCAGCTTCAGGTCGATGGGACCGCCGGGCCAGCGCCAGGTCGGATCGAGCAGTCGGCCCGGGTCGATGCGGACGACGATGCGCGAGCCCGCTGGCGCCCCCGAGACGTGTCCGTGGATCGTCCCGGACCGCGTCAGCTCGATCTCCTCCGCGTCGACGTGTGAACGGAGCGCGATGATGCGGCAGCTCCACCCCTCTGCGACGAGCGTTGCGAAGTGCACATCCTGTGCGCGGCCGGGGAGGGGGAAGCACCCCTCTGGACCTGTCACCGCCTGCGGCTCCGCGAGCACGTCCGGGTAGGGCAGCAGGGCTGCGAGCTCGACGGGCTGGCGATCCCTCGAGCCGTAGACCCCGATCCGCCTGTGGAAGAACACTCCGACGCCGGCGATCGGAGCCCGCGTTTCACGATCGACCACGCGCAGGGTTTCGACTCCCGGGCTCGCGCCGAACGTCAGCGCCAGCGCGTCGATCGAGTCATGGACGGTCGAGGCCGTGCGCCCGGTTGGCCGCGACGGATCGAGCAGTCCGTCGTGGCGTGGGGCGGCGACGTCGCCGCGTCGATCGTTTCGAACGGACTCCGCCACACCGCGCTCGCGGGGAACCGTCAACGTGAACGCGACGACGGCGAGGGCGAGGGCGGCGAGCGCGAGCGCGCCCACGGGCCAGCGGGATCTGGCTCGACTCATCGCGCGTAGCCGAGCTCGCGGAGTCGATCGAGCTCTTCCGGCGTGTTGACGACCGGCAGGGCTTCGGACGCGCCCGCTTCGAGCCAGAGGGTCGCGCGACCGGGTCGCGGCCAGCCCATGTCCTCGGCGACGCGCTCGGGGATCGAGGCGCGCGCGACGCTCGCCGGCAGGGTGCGCTCGCCGGCCGCGTCGTCGACGGTGAGTCCACCGAGCGCCTTGCCGTCGAGGCTCGCCTCCACCTCCAGGTTCGCGCCGCGGCACCAGAAGCGAAGCTCCAGTCGGTCGCCCTCCATCACGGTCTCGAGCTCCAGGTAGCTGCGCTCCAGATCCATCGAGATGTCGCGTTCGTCGATCGAGGGGCGCGTCAGGTAGTTCGCGTCGAAGAGGTCGTCCGTCTCGATGCGAACGCGCAGCTGCTGGCCCTTGCGCCCGCGGACGCGCAGGTGGAAGCGCCCCGCCGCGAGGTGCGCGACGCGGAACTCCTCCAGCGCCCGTCGCGCGCGAGCGACGACGTCCGGGTGCGCATCCTTGACGTCCTTCGTCTCGGCCGGATCCGCCTCCAGGTCGTACAGCGCCTCGGTGTGGAAGACCGGATCCCAGAGGTACTTGAATCGACCCTCGACCCAGGCCTTCTGCGCGCTGGAGTCGTAGGTGGGGGATTCGATGAACGTCGCGTCGGCGGCGGGTCCGCCGCCGGCGAGTCGATCGACGCCGTGCGCGTCCTCCGGCGCCGGGATGCCGAGCACGCCCAGGAGGGTCGGAACGAGGTCGACGGTCGAAACCGGTCTCTTGATCACGCGCCCCCGGTGCGCATCGGGGATGCGCAGGATCATCGGCACGTGCACCTGGTCGTCGAAGAGCGTGTAGCCGTGGTGGTAGTGCCCGTGGTCCCCGAGTCCCTCGCCGTGGTCGGCGACGAAGGCGATGATCGTGCGATCCCACTGGCCCGAGGCCCGCAGCGCTTCGAAGACGAGCCCGACGCCCGCGTCCATCTCGGCGACCTCGGCGTCGTAGTAGTCCGAGACGAAGCGCGCGTCGGCCTCGGTCAGGTCGGGCAGCGGTGGCGGGCCCTCGTGCGTGAACCAGCGGCGGCCGGGGCGCGGGTCGAGCGCGTCGAACGGAACGGCGGGGCCTCTCCGCCCGCCGCCGGCGAAGCGCCCGTCGTACGCGGCGTCCGCGAAGGTGGCGCGCTGCTCCTCCGGCGTCACGTACGGCAGATGCGGGTCCATGATGTGCCAGAACACCAGCCACGGCGTCGCCGTATGGTCGCGCACGAACGCGGCGACGCGCGGCGCGTCGGACTCGACCGACTCGATGTTCCACGATGATCGGTAGCGGTCGAAGCCCTGGTCGAGTCCGTAGCGCGGCGAGATCAGGCCGTTCGACACGACGCCCGCGGTTTCGTAGCCGCTCCGCGCGAGCACCTCGGCGATCGAGACCGTCGTGGGGTCGATCGCCTCCCACTCGTCGTGCCCGCCTCGCCCGGCGCCGTGCGCGGACGGGTAGAGCGAGGTCAGCATCGACGAGAAGCTCGGGAGCGTCCACGGCGCGGGCGAGCGCGCCGCCGTGAAGAGCACGCCCTCGTCGGCGACCGCGGCGAGGTTCGGCGTCGTGTCCCGCTCGTACCCGAACGCGGACATGCGATCTGCGCGGAGCGTGTCGACGCCGATCAGCAGGACGTTCGGCGCACTCGGCGGTTCGATGCTCGGCTCGATCCGCGGCGTCGCGACGAGGACGACGTCCAGCTCGTCGGGCTCCTCGTCGACGTCGGACGCGCGGAACGCGAGCGAGCCGCGCCGTCCTGCGACGGGAGCGAGGTCGACGAGGACGTCTCGCCACGCTCGATCGTCGCTCTCGTTCTTCGGGTCGATGACGACCGCGTCGAGCTCGATCGCGCCCTCGTCATCGACGAACTCGACCGCGAGGCGCACGCCGTCGCCGGCTTCGCGGGCGACCTCTCGGAACGAGCCGACGCCGAAGCGCAGGCGGGGCGCGGACGCCGCGGGCGGGACCTCGACGTCGAACGCGAGAGGAGCGTCCAGGCGCACGAGCGCGCAGTCCCGCGTTTCACCCTGGAGGGAGACGCGCAGACGCCACGGCGTCGTCGACTCCTGACCGTCGCGCGGCCGGTAGCGAGCGACGAGGTCCTCGAGGTAGCTCGCTTCACCGAGCGGGGCGACGCGGATCTCGACGTCGTCGAACCACGAGACCGCCTCGGGGGATTCGTCCGTTCGGTGCAGGAGGTGAATCTCCAGCGTCGCGGCTCGCGCCTTGGTAACGACTTCGGAGCGCACGCGATCCCATCCGCTCGCGTCGGTGCGCCGTGAGGCCTCGTCGACGAGCAGCCTTCGCGCGCGCCCGCCCTCGGCGTTCCTCCCCAGGGTCGGATCGACCACGGGCGTGCCCTCGTACTGGTAGACGCGCAGGCACTCGCGGCTCGATGCCTCTTCGCCCTCGACGCGGACGCGAGCCTCGACGACGACCTTCGACCGACCGTCGAGCGGAACGAGGAGCACCGCTCGGCTGAGATCCTCGGGGACACCGGGTCCGATCCGCAGCGCACCGCCGGTGAGACCGCCCTCCGGGACCGCCATCGCACCCGTCGCTCGCCACTGGAGCTTGCGCCGCTTCTGCACCGCGAACCAGACCTCTTTGGGAGAGCTCGCCTCGCCGTCGAAGTCGTAGGCGATGACGCTCGCTTCACCCGGCCGTGCCACGGGCGGAGCGTCCGCGGTCGCCCGTTCCATGTGATCGAAGAGCCGAAGCCGCGTCGCCGGCGGCGGCTCGGGCGCTGTCGCTCCACCGTCGCACGCGGCGAGCAGAAGGGGAACGGCGAGGAGTCGAGGTCGCATTCTCTGGCAGAGCCCGGCGGGTCGTGAGGCCGGATCCCTGTGGTCGCAAGCTAGCTCCGCGCCGCGAATTGCGCAGTGATCGAACGCCGTGCCCCGTTCGCTCCTCAGCGTTCACTGCGACAGTGAGGCCCATGTCATTCCGGTTCCATGGGCCTCTCAGCCATCGGGCCCATGTTCGTTCTCTCGTGAATCGATCGCCGGCCCGTCCGGCGCAGGTCGATCCCCTGTCACCCGATTCGACCACTTCAACAAGGCGACCACTCCATGAACCGCAACCTCTTCGCCTCCGCCGTTATCCTCTGCCTCTCGGGGAGCGCCGACGCTGCCTTCGCGCAGGAAGCCGGCCAGGCCGAGCGCGCGCGCGCCGCCCGCGTCCAGGGCGAGAAGAAGGCCTCGGCCGACGCCCCCTTCCACACCCAGTCCGAGCTGATCGGCTACGACGTCCTCACCGTGAAGGGCGCGGACCGCGGCAACCCGACGGATCTCGGCGACATCCAGGACATCATCTTCGATCCGCGCACCGGCGCGATCTCGTACGTCCTCATCCAGAGCGACGCCACGAGCCGCGCTCTGCGCTGGTCCGATCTGGCCTGGACGAAGAACGCCGAGGGCAAGACGATCGCGTCGATCGACCTCTCCCAGGAGGAGTTCGAGGCGATCGCGGCGCTGACCGACAAGGACATCGAAGCCCTCGTCGGCGGAGAGGCGGTCCTGGCCGCCGCCGGCCGTCTCGAGCGCAAGGCGAAGGAGGGCGGCGCTGGCGAAGGTGAAGTCGCACGCGCCCGCGCCGGCGCGGCGCGCTCGATGAGCAACCACCGCGCGACGGAGATCGACGACATCGACGTCTTTGCGAAGGGCACCGAGGAGGCGCTGTGCGACCTCGGCGACTACGTCATCGACTGCAAGAAGGGCCGCGTCGCCTTCGCGACGATGACCAGCCAGGGCGCGACGTACGTCGTTCCGATCGAGAAGATCGCCGTGCGCCCCAAGGACCGCGCGGCCGCCGCCGAGGAGAGCCCCGAGCTGTGCGCCTTCCTCGAGATGAGCACGGACGAGATGTCGGGCGCGCCGACGCTCTCCCGCGACGGCAACCAGTCGGTCTCGAACCCGCGCTTCCGCAAGCAGGTCTACGCGTTCTACGGCGTCGAGCAGAAGGGCGCCGGTCGCGTGCGCCGCGCCGGCGGACGCTGATCGCCGCATCGCGCTCGCGCGATCGAATGCGCTGTGAACGGGCCGCGCCGGGGACTCCGGCGCGGCCCGTCGGCGTTCGTGGGCCAGGTCGGGAACAGCGCCGAGCCGACGAATTTGGGTAACTGGGCACGACCAGCGGGCCTAGGTGCTGGTCCCTCCGCCTAGGTCCCGCCGCGGGCCTTCGCGGGCCGGCTCAGGACATGCTCGCAGAACTCGTTCTGACGGCTCTCGCCGTCAGCGGCTCACCGTCCGTTCCCGCTGCGCACGGTGGGAGGTTCCAGCCCCCGCCGCCGCCGCCCCGCGCCGGGGGCGGCGCTCAGCCGACCCCCGGGGTGGGCGGAGGCCCGAGATCGCCGCGTCCTGGAGCGCCGGCCTCGAGGGGGAGGACAGGGCCGAACCTCCTGCACTGGTCGCAGTGGTGGAACCTGGAGCGCGATCGCTACCTGCTCCTGCGTGAGCGCGTTCGCGTGCAGTCCGAGGCTCCGGCCGGGCGCACGGCGGTTCTGAATCCGGTCGGGATCGCTCCGAGTCGTCAGACCGTCGACAGCCGGGTTCTTCCGACCCTGATCCAGGCGCTCGCGGACGAGCGCGGCGACGATGTGATCACGGCCGCGCTGATCGCAGCGGGGCGGATCGGGGCCGGTGCGGACGGCTCGTTCGGCGGTCGTCTGCACGTCGCCATCTCGGCGCACCTCGCGGCCCCGTCGCAGGAGGTCGCGGAGACCGCCGTTCTCGCGCTCGGACTGCTCGGCGGCCCGCGGGCCCTCGACACTCTGCTCGAGGTCGTGCTCGATACGGACGGCGGAGCTCGTGCAACGGGGCGCGGGCGTGTCCCGACCCGGACGCGCGCGTTCGCTGCGATCGCCCTCGGCATCCTCAGTGACGAGCACGAGGATGCCGCCGTCCGACAGCGCGCGGCACTCGCCCTGGCCGACGTCCTCGGAGGTCCCCACGTCACCGACGACCTCTCCGCGGCCGCGACGATCGGGTTCGGCCTCGCCCTGGCGCCGATCCGGCCGACCGTTCCGGACGCTCGCCTGCGGGACGAGGAGCACGTCGACATCGTGCTCTCGCGCTCGAACCAGCTGAGGTGGTTCGAGGAGCATCTGAACGCGGGCACCAAGCCCGGCGCGACGCGGCCCTTCACGACGCGGGCGCAGGAGTGCGTGGCGCTGGCGCGGCTCGCAGCGGGCTGCGGAAACGCCGATCGAGAGCGCGTCGTCGAGAGACTCGCGTCGACGGCCGGGCGACGCTCGGAGTCCGACGCCGTGCGCGCCGCGGCACTCATCGGGCTCGGTGAAATCGCGTGCTCGACCGGGTCCCCGAGCGATGCGCGCGCTCTGCGGACTCTCGAGACGGCGATCCGCACGGGACAGCCGCTCGAGCAGCGCATGGCGACGATCGCGCTCGCCACGGCGGGCTCTCGCCCCGGATTCGGCGAGGACCCGCTGGAGAAGTCAGCGGTCGTGCGGCGGACGCTGCTCCACGAGCTGGTCCGGGGTGACTCGGGCAATCGTCCGTGGGCGGCGCTCGCGCTCGGAGTGCTCGGCTACGCGCTGCATGACGCCGGCGTCGACGAGAGCGATACGACCGGTCGCGCGCTCGCCGACTTCGCGCGCCGCCAGCGCATTGTTGGGTGCGCCGGCGCCTCCCCAATGGGGGGCGCGCTCGCGGGCGCGCGCGGCGACGATGCGGAGAGAGAGGCGGCAGGTCACGCGCTGACCGGACTTCTGGAGAGCATCAGCGACCCGACCAGCCGCGGGCACGTTGCGCTCGCGCTCGGCCTCCTTCGTCACGCCGCGGCGCGCGACGCGCTGCGCGCGATCGCGGAGAACGCCAGGTTCCAGCCCTCTCTACTCTGGAACTCCTCCGTCGCGCTCGGGCTCATCGGCGACGACGTGACCCCGATGCTCGTGGACGCGCTGACCGAGTCGAAGTCGTCGGCGAGTCGCGCCGCCGCGGCCTCCGCCCTCGGTCACATCGGAGACGGTCGAGCGGTCACGCCGCTCCTCTCGGTGTTCGAGGACCGCGGGCAGCCGACGATGGCACGCGCCTTCGCGCTCGTCGCGCTCGGGGTGGTCTGCGACGAGCGACCCCTTCCCTGGCGCACGCCGATCGCGCACGCGCTGCCGTACTTCGCGATCACGTCGACGCTCTCGGGGAACGCGCGGGGGATCCTGGAGATCCTCTGACGACGGCCGTAGGGCCGCGCACTGGTCAGCGATCGCGCAGGAAGCGGTTGATCCAGGGGTCGCTCGCCTGCTCCTCCCACCACGCGTCGCCGGCTGCGCTCTCTCCACCTCCGTAGCCGAGCGCCTCGAGGCCCTTCTCCGCCTCCTCGGACAGCTCGACGCTGACGCCGAGGCCGGCAGCGTTCGAATCGACGAGCCACTCGATCAGCCGCTTGCGGTACGTGACCGCGCGGTCGAACTCGGAGTCGAGCACGTTCACCAGGCCCTTGGGGTCCGCGTTGAGGTTGAAGAGCTCGACCTCGCCGTACTCCCACGTCCTCGTGACGAGCGGGTTGTCGTACGGCTTCAGCTGGAGGCTGAGGAGCCACCCGTCCGCCTCGATCGAGGCCGTGTAGCCGTGCGCCGACAGCCCGAACCTGGGCCTCGTCGCCTCGGGGTCGTCGAGGGCCCAGCGCAGGTCGCGACCGGGGAACTCGCCGTCGACGCCGGCCAGCGCCGCCATCGTCGTCCCGATGTCGATCTGCCGGACCGGAGCGTCCGCCTCGATCACCGGCGCGCCGGGCCACGTGAAGATCAGCGGGACGTGCATCGAGTCCACGTTCAGCCGCCGGTGGTCCCACCACACGCCGTCCGTCCCGAACGACTCGCCGTGGTCCGACGTGAACGCGACGATGCCCGCCTTGACGCGCGGCATGTCGAACAGGTCCTCGAGCGTGTGGTCCACGTAGTCGACCGCGCCCCGGTAGAGCGCTGCGATGTAGCGCTCGTCCTTGTACGGCAGCGACTTGACCCAGTTCGGAATCGCGGTGTCCGGCAGGGAGAACACCGTCTCGCCGTCGTCCATCGAGTCGTCCGAGTAGCGTCCCAGGAACGGGTCCGGCGGTTCGTACGGGGCGTGGGCGTCGCCGACGTGGAGCCACGCGAAGACCGGCTGACCCTCCGCGTCCTTCATCCACCTGGCGAGCTTCGAGATGGCCCGGCTGGAGTCGCGCCGTCCCTTGAGAGGCTCGTTGTAGCGGTCGAAGCCCTGGCCGAGCCCGCTCAGGTTGTCGCTCAGGTGGAGGAAGCTGATCGCGCCGAACGTGCGGTAGCCCGCGTTCCGAAACGTCTCGGCGAGCGTCGTCGCCGACGTGGACAGCGCCGTTCGGTTGTTCGAGATGCCGTGGTCGCGAACGTGGAGCCCCGTCATCAGCGCGATGTGAGAGGGGTTCGTCACGTTCGTCGTCGCGAAGCAGTTCGTGAAGACGACGCCGCGCTTCGCGAGCTCGTCGAGCGCCGGCGTGCTGACGATGCCCGGGGCTCCGGTGGGCCCGATGTGGTCGGCGCGGTGCGTGTCGGAGGTGATCAACAGAACGGTGGGGGGCAGCGATGCCACGCCGTCCACGCGGGTCTCCGCGACCCACACGTTCGCGGGTGCGTCCGCCGGGACCTCGAGCTCGACGGTGCGCTTCCTGTCCGGACCCGCCTCGACGTCGAACCGCTTCTGCGTCCAGCTGTCCGGCTTCGCATCAGCCGTTTGCCGGCGTTCGCCGTTCAGGTAGACGATCAGTGACGACGACTCGTCGCCCGCGCTCCGGGTCGAGAACGAAACGACGGAGCCGGCGTCGCTCGGCAGGTCGATGGCGATGCGGTTCCCCGGCGCGAGAATCCGTCCGGGCCGCTTCGCGCCGCTGGGTCCGACCGCATAGGCGACGCTCGCATCGCCGGAGTCGTCGACCGTGACCGCCGTGATGTTGGAGACGAAGAACTCCTCCGCGTCGCTGTCGAACTCGACGACGACGGCGCTCGTCGCGCCGACGTCTTCGCAGGGGATCGAGACCGTCTGGAGCTTACCGGTGCCCTCGAACTCGATGCGCCCGGCCCGCTGCGTTCCGCTCTCGAGGACGCACTGCAGTCGCGCGTCGACGGCGTGTCCCTCGTCGACGACGACCGTCATCTCGTAGGACCTCGCAGCGACGGCGTTGGGCATGCGGACCGCGACGCTGCGCTTGCCCGCGCCAGACACCCTCACCCCCTTGACGGTGATCCCGTTCTCCGAGACCGACTTCGGATTGCGGGGGCCCACCGAGCGGCACTTCCACATCCCCGGCGAGGTCGGGATGCGCTGGACGATCGACGCCGGACTTCCGCTGACGTAGCGGACGGCTTCGAGCCGGCGCGGGGCGATCCCGTCGTCCACGACCTCGGTGGATGAGTGGCCGCAGCCGACGAGGAGTGCGGGGGTGCTGAGCAGTGCGAGGAGAGCGGACGGTCGGAGCATCATTCTCGAGGCGACGTGGACGGGTCTCCTATCGGTTCCAAGGCCCTTCGCACGGAAGGTCCGATGGGGAACGGGGAGGAGAACCCGGGGCTGTCGGACGCGGAGAGCCTACAGGTCGTGCTATGGGCGGGTGCTCGCGACCGTCTCGATCTCGGGCTGCACCGGCCGGCTGCGACCGCCGCCATCGGGCGGGGCTCATTCCGGGCCCCGCGACGAGGTGCGGTTAGCGCCTTTGCCTCGGAAGCGGCCGCTCGCGAGCTCGCTCGGCGTCGTCTCCTGCGAGGGGGCGAAGGAGGACGTCGGCGATCCACGTGTCGATCTCTGGCCCGTCCGGACGACCCGGGACCCTCCGCCTCTCGACGCGATCGAAGTCCGCTTCCGTCCCCTGCACAGGCTCGTAGCCCGGGCGACGAACCGTCCACGAGAGCGCGGCCCCTTCGATCATGCGGAGCCGACGGTCGTCGTCGCGCACGAGGACGCGCCGCGGCTCGAAGTCGAGCCGGTCGTACTCGGTCCAGTACGCGTCGATCGGCGCGAGCGTCGCGGCGTCCTTCACCTGGAAGGTCGCCTCTCTCATCGGACCCTTTCGAACCACGAAGTCGACGTCCGTGGCGGGCACCTCGACGATCCGCGACCGCGGGCTGCAGTGGATGAACGCGTTCCGAGCGGGAATCACGAGGTAGCGCCCCGCGGGCACGTTCTCGACGCTCCAGGCGTGGACTCCGTTCCCGGACTCCATCGACACGGTGAACTGCAGGCCGTGGTCGTCCACGTTCCGCAGCCAGATCGCACCCGTTCCCTCGCCGTCGGGATCGCCCTCCACGGTGATCTCTCCGGCGATCTGTCCGGGCGGTCCCGTCGTCCGCAGATAGACGTCGACCTCGCTCGTTCGGCCCCGCTCCACGGTGCACTCCAGCTCCTCTGCGATCGACCTCCTCTCGAGGATCTTCAGTGCGATCGTCCGAGCGGTGACGCGCTCGTACGTGAATCGCGTCGTCCCCGCGCGATGCTCGCTGTGGGGCGAGCGCTGGACGGGGTACCTCCGCTTGCCGTAGATCAGAGATTCGTCGGGCCAGTCGACGAAGGAGACGTGGAGATTCTCCGGTCGAAGCCCGTGCTCTAGCGTCGCTTCGAGCGTCAGCGCCCCGAACGGCTGGAGCGTCAGGTCCAAGGGGACCTTGGGGCCGAGAGGACCTTCGATGACGACGGCTCCCGACCAGTAGCCGAGCACTTCCGCGATGAGCTCGACGCGGACGGGGCCGCTCCCGACGTCCGCGGGAAGGACGGCGCGGAGGTCGCCCGAACTCCCCGTGACCGAGAGGGGTCGGTCGACGACCCGGCGCGGCTGGCGCCAGATGCTGGCCTCCGTCTCCGCCTCGTACAGGACGCGGAGCTCCAGGTCGTCGGCGGAGACGCCCGTCGGGAGGTCCGTCCGAAGCCAGAGCGATCGCCGTGATTCGCGAGCGCTCCTCGCGCGCGCAGCCGCGGTGCTCGGCGCACCCTCGACGCTCTTGGCGCGACGCAGCGCTTGCGATTCGCGGAGCTTCGGCGGAGTCAGCTCGGGCTCCCGCGCGATTCGCTCCGGCGCCTCGACCTCGACGATCGCATCGGCGCTCGATGGCCTGGCGCGACGAGACGCGATGATCGACACAGCGACGAGTGCCGCCGCCGCCAGCGCGGCGAGCGCGAGTCGTCGACGCTGGATCAAGCGCGCTCTGTTTCCCATTGCACGTTTCGTCGTGGCCCAGACAGCATAAGCGGCGTGTCCGTGCAGGACTCTCTTCCCTCCCGCCACCGTCTCCCGATGTCCAAAACGCTCGCCGGCATCTCGCCGCTCCTCCTGCTCGCCGGTCTCGCTTCGCCCGGTGTCCTCGAACACGCGGCGCAGGAGCTCCCGATCGTCGTCGAGGGGGACCACTTCCGCATCCACTGCCACTTCGACTCGCAGCGTGCTGCGGACGAGGCGCTCGCGTCCGTCGAGGCGCTGTTCCCCGCCGTGGACGAGCTGTACGGCGAGACGTCGCGAGAGGTTCGCAGCGTCCATCTCTACCGCAACGCCGCCGACTACCAGGCCGCCGAGAAGAAGCTCACGAACGGGCAGTTCGCGCGCAATCTGGCCTTCGCGCACTACGGCTCGCTCTCCGCGCACGTCGCTCTGCAGCCTCCGGTCGCGGACGCGGTGCTGGAGCGCTACGGGCTCCCGCAGCTCACGCGTGAGCTGCTCGCCCACGAGGCGGCACACCTCGCGCGCTACGACTCCTTCCGGAACTTTCGGTCCCACCCGCGCTGGTTCGTCGACGGGGCAGCGGACTGGCTCGACGACCGCGCGCTTCAGTCGCTCGGGGTCGACACGAGCCCGTCGGTCGACCCCGAGT
>JBCCSK010000039.1:0-24097 GCA_039200205.1 Planctomycetota bacterium | reverse complement strand
GCGAGCCTGCTCCTGACGACCGACGCCCTCGTCAGCGACACGCCCTCGGCAGAAGAGCCGGCGGCCGCTGGGCACGGGCACCACCACCACTAGTCTCATCCCCGTCAGGGGATGAACCAGAGACGTCGTTCCCGTCAGGGGATGAACCAGAGACGTCGTTGCGAGCCGCATCGGGAGCGATCCCGGCGCGGCTCGCGTCGTGCTGAGACTGGCGTACGCGCGCGGTTGAGACGTCGGCCGATGCGATCGAGTTCCGCCCGCGAGGGGCGCTCGGGCCAGGTCGGGTTGACGCATCGGAACGGCGCAGGTAGGGAGGGAGTGTCGAGCGCTGGGTCCGTCCCGGCACCGACCGTCCGCAATCCCTTCCCCTCGGCCCCATGCTCGCGCTCCTGGTTCTCGCTGCCCCCCCCCCTCGCTCCCCACGCCTGCGCCGCAGTCCCAGCCGGCGCCCCTCTATCCCCAGCGCCTCATCGAGCTCGACGACGTCCATGCCTTCTCGGACCCTTGCGCGAACGTCTGCACCGACGACGGCGATTGGGCGTTCTTCGGTGAAGGGGGTCACCTCGTGTACATGGACCTGCGGTCGATCGACGTGAACTCTCCCGGGTCGTCGACGACGACAAGCGACCCCAACGTCAACGTGCTCGCACCGGAGCTCAAGAAGGTCCAGATCGGCGCACTGGGTGTACGCGCGGCGGAGATGCTCGCTCACCCTAGGCTCGACCTGCGCGATGACGACGACAACAACGACGACGACGCATGGGTGGCCGAGCCCGGGCCCGGGGATGCTGACGACGTGGTCTTCATCGCAAGCGGGCGACTCGGACTGTGGGCGATCGAGGCGCATCCCGCTCCGTCGTACGAGAACAGAGCCGTCCGCATCGATGCGAGCGGCAACCTGAACGTCGCGACACAGAACAGCGAGCGCTACTGCAACGGCCTCGACTTTGCGCGGATCGGCGACACCACCTACCTCGTGGCGCTCCACTCCAAGGCGGGGCACAACCGCGTCCGCTTCTACGACCTCGACCGCATCGCCGCCGTCTTCGCGAACGCCGACGCAGCAGGACTCGGCGGTGAGATCGCGCCGGATCGTCAGGTCTTCGTGAAGGAGCACCCGTCCGCCCCGGCGTCGCCCACGACAGCAGTTGCGTACGCTCTCGATATCGACGTGCACCAGTGCACGCAAACATTCGCCGACGTGTACGTCGCCGTCGGCACGCACGGGCTCGCCAGAATTCAGGCGCGGCCGGGTCCGTCAGGCACGATCGTCACGTCGCTGTCGTGGGGGCCGATCTTCGGTACCGGAAGCCCGGGGGCGCACACGCCTGCCGCCCGCTACGCCGACTTCGAGTGGTGGTCGATGGAGCGGTCGCAGCGCTTCGAGTCGGTCACACGCAGTGATGCACCGGTGTTCGTGGACGTGGCGACGCACGCGAGCGGAGAAGGCTGCAAGGTCTACGCCGCGGTCGACCACCTCGGCTGGGTGCGCTTCGACGTGACGGACCCGCTCGCCTGGTCACCTTCCATGCCGATCGACGTCCACGAGGCGGTCGACGTCAGTCTTCAGACGACGCCGGGTCTCTCGAACGACGTCTGGTTCCAGAGGAACGGTGCGCAGCTCACCCCAATCCAGCAGACGACGTGGGACCCGCCGCTCGTGCGCATGTTCGACCTGCTCGACGGCAGCCAGGTCGGACGCGACGGAGGCGGGATCAACTTCTGCCACGAAGTCGACATCATCCAGGTCGAGGTCGACGACGGGAGCGGTGGCACGACTTTCGAGCCTGTGCTCGCTGCCCAATACAGGATCCAACCCTGGCACTTCAACGGGCGCGTCCCCCGGCTTGGGGGTTTCTCCTACGACACGTACCAGAAGCAGGCGAACTCGATCGACAGCCTCGCCCTCTCCAATCTCCGAGCGGGTAGCGAACCCGCCAAGTCCCTCCGTGGGCGGTGCGCTTTCCACAAGATCAGCGCGATCGATGCTGGAACGCCAGGCCCCTTCACATGGGACGGCTTCGTCCCTGACGGTGGCTCCGACACGCACTTCCCGGAGTTCCACCGCGCGACGAATACCGGCGAGCTCGGTGCGATCCACTTCGTCCACGGACGAACGACCGTCGACGAAGAGCAGCTCGAGCAGGACCTGGGCATCGAGATCCCCATTGGCGGGTGCTTGAGCTACTTCCGCCTGGATGACGGCACTCCGGGCGCGATTCCCGGACTCGGGCTCGTGCGCAACGCCCCCGTGCACGTTCGCAACGTGGCCGATCGCGTCGGACGGCATCACTTCTACGTCGGACCAAGTGTCATCGATCCCGAACTGATGATCACGTCGTTCAGCGACTCCAACAGGGTCGACGTCGACGGGATGCTCTACTCACCGTACGACACGGCAACAGGTCGCTGGACGCTGGACCGCCTCGACGCAATCGTCGACGAGCGGGGCACCGCGGGTGTCGTCACCGAGCGTCTCTCGCAGTGGATCCGCGGCGGCAACCTGTGGACTTGGGGAGGAGCGTCGGAGAACGTCGTTCATTGGGAGCTGAAGGAGCATCTTTACACGGCCGGCACCGGCGGCTCCCCTCCAACCTGTCTCCTGGGTCGGCAGTGGTCGCTGAAGGTGCCGGACGACAGGTGGGAGCACTTCGAACGGGACCGGCGACCGGAGCATGTTGGTGGGGCGGTCAGTGACGGTTTCGACGCCTACACCGTTCAGCGCCATGCGACGCTCGGACTCCCGCAAGACCGCGCGACGACATTCGTGCTGGCGACCACAGCGGGGACGCCGGATGGGCTTCAGCTCATCGGGCGGGATCTGATGATGACGGACGTCGACGGAGCGATCACGCCAGGGATCGTTCCCTTCGAGGACCCTCGAGACGCGCCAGGACAGCAGCCACTCTGGGATACGGTCCAGTTCGAGACCCACCCCGAATGGCGCAACTTCCCCGCGCTTCGCTACCACGACAGCAACGACGATCCGTTCGTCACCGGCATGAACCAGATCCTTGACAACTCGCTCTGGGAAGAGGCCGCCGCCTGGTGGCGCCCAGGAGGGTCGGGACCATTTACGTCAGGCCCGGGTGCGCCCGACCTCCCGGTCGCGCCCATCCAGTTGTCGGCTGGAGCCTGCCGGACCTATCCGCCCCGTATCTTTGAGCTTCGATCGTCAGCAACTGTCGAGGACCCGGACACCTGGGTCGCACTCGTCCCGTGCAGCCACGCGGTCTGTCCCGAGACCGTCGTCGACAGCTCGGGCACCGCTACGCCGCCGCCGGGCGTGATTCCACTGCACACGCCCGCCATTGACCCGTCGTTCGCTCCAGACCCGTTCTGGGGCAGCAACCACGGCCGCGGGTTCCTTCAGGTCTTCAAGCTCGACGACCCGTGGCAGCTCGTCGACAGCAGCAGGATCATCGTCAGCGATCCGAACGGCGCACAGACCTTCGACATCATCCGCCCCCACCGATCGACGCTGGACCCGCTCTTGCTTTCCAGAGCCGAGAGCGCCGCCTTCAGAGCTCAGGTACGAGAGTTCGAGGTGGCCGGCGAGACACTCACCTATGCATTCGTCGCCGACTTCTCAGGAGCGGTCGATGTCTTCGACCTGACGGATGCGCTGTATCGACCGTCGACGGGCTCCATGACGCCGATCTGGTCGTGGACCGCACCGCTGTCCGTGTTCGACACGATCGCGAACAACACTCGGGCGATCGAAGTCGACGTGATTTCGGACGACGTGGCGCTCGTGTACGTCGGCGTCTCCAGGATCGGCATCGTCTCCATCCCGTTCGAGGTTGGATCGGGGTTCCTTGACGCACAGAGGCACGTCGTCCCGACGCCCGGCGAAGTCTGGGGGCTCGAGATCCGAGAATGGCCGAGCGACCCGTCACGACGCACGCTCATGTGCGCGGATGCGTACGGCGGCAATCGCGTCTATTCGCTCGGCACGATCGAAGCGCAGGCTTCTGGAGCGTCGGGGCTGTGATCTCTGTGCCTACCAGAACAGCTCTTGCACTTGCGTCCGCTGCACTTATGAGCACCGGATTGGCGCTTGGCCGCCAATCAGTGCTCAGCAAAATAGACGGTAGACAGCTAACGAGGATCGACCGTATCGAGTCGACTCCCGATGTCGATTCAGACGGGAGGCGCGACTTCCTGATTTCGGGCATCGGACCGGGCGTCTTGCGCGGCCTGACCTTCCTCAGATCGAGCAGCAGTGGCGAAACACTGTGGCTGACGCAGATCGGGCTGATCAACTCGTCGCCGTGGGATTGCGGTCCGAGCGAATCGCTTGTCCTCGGCGATTTCGACGGTGACGGCGACTTCGACGTCGTCGTCGGCTGCCCTCGGGTCGCTCCGCCGGGACCTGGCGAGGTGTTCATCCTCGACGGCCCCACTGGCGAAGAGATCCTGCGCATCCCAGTCACACAGGACGACGTCGGTCGCTTCCTTGGTGCGGTCGGCGACACGAACGGAGACGGCTTCGCCGACCTCGTCATCGGAGGCGGAGCGTTTCAGCAGTCAGTGCATCTCGGCCCGGACGGACGTCTGGCCTACACGGTCCCAGGGCCGAGCGACGTACATGGCGCCGCCGCCGTCGGGGATCTCGATTTCGACGGCAACGAGGACATCGTTCTCACGTGGGTCACCGCTGGCCTCGTCACGGTCCACTCGGGGATCGACGGCTTCGAGCTCGGGCGGTTCTGCATCGCGTCCAATTGCCCTGGTGGCTATGGGCTGTTCCCGGTCAAGCTCGGCGACGTGAACGGGGATGGAGTGCCCGACTTCGCGCTCTCCAACCCGAATCTCGGGTTCACCGCGAACGGCGACGGGGTCGGCGTCATCCGCGTGATCTCCGGAGCCGATTTCTCGACGATCCACGAGATCCAGGGCCGCGGACACTTTCCGCCGGGGTCGTCCATCCCTGGCTCGAATCTCGGCGCCTCGCTGAGCGGTGGCTGGGACATCAACGGAGACGGTGTCAACGATCTCGTTGCGTCGACGAGCAGCTGGCCCCAGATCCCCTTCCAGTCCGCGGTCGCGATCTCCGGACGGACTGGCCAGATCCTTTACCGCGCTCGCCTCATCGAGCACGGCGGCGTCCTCGACATCGGGGGTCTCGTGACGTTCGCATCCGCGCTGCACGATGTCGACGGAGATGGCTACGCCGATTGGGGGGTCGGGAATGCATTGGCGGACTTCAACCCTCCCAACTCGGGCAATGTCAATTCCGGTCGCATCATCATCCTGTCCGGCGGCCCGGGCGACGTCGAGGAGGTGTGCGACGCCCTCCCCCACTCGGTCGGGCAGGCGGCGCGGATCCACTTCTACGACGCGATCACCGAGTTCTCCCGCGGCTTCGAGATCCGCGTCGACGACGCGGTTCCGTCGAGCACCGCGTTCGTCTACTACGGCCTTCGCGCACCCGCGACGCCTCTGGGGGATGGCCGACTCTGCCTCGATCGCCAGAGCGCTGTCTTCTATGGCCCTCCGCTCCAGGTCGACGCAGCCGGCCGCGCGATCCGCGCCGTGGGCTGGGGTGATCCTGTCATCGGCAACGCCTGGCTCGCCGGGACGAGCTGGACGGTCCAGGCAGTGTTCACAGACCCTGGCTCCCCGAACGGGCTCAACACGACGAACGCGGTCGAGGTGACGTTCAATCGCTGACCGAGTCCGGTGGAGTCTGGAGTGCGCGGGCATTCGCGCCGTTGGATCGACCGTCGAAGACTGCCCCGGGACGATCGAAGAGCACTCTCGATTCCGTCCCTCGACTGGAACGCCAGGAGCTTCGAGGAGATCGCCCGAGCAACGGGCCAGCG
Source organism: Planctomycetota bacterium (assembly GCA_039200205.1). Classification (GTDB taxonomy): domain Bacteria; phylum Planctomycetota; class UBA1135; order UBA1135; genus Saltatorellus. The sequence goes on along the minus strand of JBCCSK010000039.1, from coordinate 18,269 downwards.
TCTGGGGAGTCGGCCGCCTCGGACCCGTGGCTTCACCACCACGAGGCACTCGTTTCGCGATTGAGCGCTCCAGCCGCTTAGGGACCGCTCCCAGCGCGGCTTGCGCCGTTCACCCACGTCAATTTGATTCAGCTCGCTCGCTGCGAGCGACTGCGCTGTCACGCACTGATGTGCCATCTCATCGTTCGCAACCTCGAGGACGACGTCCGCTACAGGCTCGAACAACTCGCTGCCGCCCACGGTCGCTCCATGGAGGAAGAGGTGCGCGCGATCCTGCGGGCCGCCGTGCTACAGGCCGAGCTTCGTTCGGAGGACGGCCTTGGCACGCGCATCGCGACGCGCTTTCGCGAGCATGGCGTCGGACCTGGAGAGATCGTGGAGCACAAGCGTTATGCGCCCCGACCGGCCGACCTATGGCCGTGATCATCTTCGACACGAATGTCCTGTCCGAGGTGATGCGCAGCGTGCCGAATCACGTCAAACCCAACTGGTCCGACCGCCAGCCCGCAAGCTCCCTGCGGGTGAATGCGATCATTCTCTATGAAGTGAAGCTCGGGATTCGTCAGGCTGAAGAATGCGCCGCGACGCACTGGAGAGCAGGTTTCAGGCTCTCGCCGCGGAGGACCTCGGAGGCAACGCGCTCGCGCTGCAGGCCGACGGACAGACGGTCGACGTATGCGACCTGATGATCGCGGGAATCGATCGCCTCCGGCGAACCACGATCGAAACGGCGCCGTGGTCGTCCAGAACGTCCTCAACAAGGGCACGCCGGGCTACGGCTTCAACGCCGCGACCGACGTCTACGAGGACCTGGTCAAGGCCGGCGTCATCGACCCGACCAAGGTCGTTCGCTCTGGCCTGCAGAACGCCGCCTCGGTGGCGAGCCTGCTCCTGACGACCGACGCCCTCGTCAGCGACACGCCCTCGGCAGAAGAGCCGGCGGCCGCTGGGCACGGGCACCACCACCACTAGGCACTCGTCCGCCGAGTGAACGCGCTAGCCGCGCCGGGAGCGATCCCGGCGCGGCTCGCGTCGTTTCTGCACGTTGATTCGACTTCCAGCTTGCTCGCAGCTAGCGATAACGCTATCATGCTATCATGGCTCAGCTGATCGTTCGCAACCTGGAGGACGAGGTCCGCGACAAGCTCAAACAACTCGCTGCCGCCCACGGTCGCTCCATGGAGGAGGAGGTGCGTGCGATCCTGCGAAGCGTCGTGCTACAGGTCGATCTTCGCCCGGATGACGGTCTCGGCACGCGCATCGCGAAGCGCTTTCGTGAGCATGGCGTCGAACCCGGAGAGATCGTCGAGCACAAGGGCCAGGCGCCGCGACCGGCCGACCTACGGCCGTGATCATCCTCGACACGAACGTCGTGTCCGAGGTGATGCGTAGCGAGCCGAATCAGGCCGTACTCCGCTGGCTCGACCGTCAGCCCGCAAGTTCCCTCTGGGTGACCGCGATCACCTGCTACGAAGTCGAGTTCGGAATTCACCGGCTCGCGAAAGGGAGGCGCCGCGACGCACTGGAGAGAGGGTTCCAGGCTCTCGTCGCTGAGGACCTCGGCGGCCGGGTGCTCGCGCTCGATGCGAGCGCAGCGCTCGCTGCAGGTGCGGTAGGCGCTGCGCTGCAGGCCGAAGGACGGACCGTCGACGTGCGAGACCTGATGATCACGGGGATTGCCCGCGTCCGGCAAGCGACGGTCGCAACCAGGAACGTCGCGGACTTCGAAGACGCCTGCGAGGTGGTCAACCCGTGGGACGTCGGATGAAGGGAGGCAGCAGGCAGATTCGACTCGGTCGCAGACCAGGGCAGCGTTCGGCGTCGGCGTCGTTTGGGGAACCGCGCCTAGTCATGCCGACACGCTCGGACGGCGCGCGCCCGTAGAGCGAGAGCCGCGACGGCTCAGGCGATCGGAAGCCCGCTCGTCGCGCCCGAGAGCTCGTCGTGCAGGTCGCGCACCGCGGCGGCGCGTGCGTCGACGGTGTCCGACCCGAGGGCCGTGAGGAAGCGGCAGGCCGCGTACCCCTCGCTGGCCTCCTCGTAGCGCTCGACCCAGGCATCGCGGTCAGGGAGCCGCGACGGGTCGACCGGCCAGACACCGGGCCGCGGGCGCAGATGGTCCGGGATTCCGACGCGCCACGGCTTCGGCGTCAGTCGCGCGCGGAAGCAGCGCTGCAGCCGACACATCTTTCGGTACGTGACGTCGGACTCGACGGCTCGGAAGAAGCTCTCCACCTCCTCGAGGTCCGACTCCGGGTCGAAGGTCCTGTGCATCGCCAGGAGCCGCAGACCGTTCGGCGTTTCGTAGACCCGCAGGCGCCAGTCGGGGCGCGCGCGCACGAAGCGCTCGGCCGTCCGCATGCGTGAGAGCGCGGGACCGCCTCGGGCTCTCGTCACGGCGCGCGAGATCGCGCCATGGATCGCAGCCGCGCCGATCACACCCAGCAACGGGAGGATCACGTAGCCGAGGAGGTACCCGCCGAGATGCGGCACCGCGGCGACGCCCAGCGCGAACCCGAGCGCAGCCGCGGTGCAGCCGAAGATCCTCGCACTCACCGTCTCCTGGTCGTGGTCGATGTCCGCGAACAGGACGTCGCGCACGTTCAGGCACTGCGCTCCGTACGCATTGCGCGTAATGACCGCGTCGCCGCCCAGGGACTCCGCAAGGACCTCCTCGCGGATCGGTAGTCCGTCGGCTCCGTTGTAGGGCACCTTGCGCTCGCGCAGCGTGATCGTCTCGCCCGCCTCGATCCGTGCTGCGGCGTCGCGCGCGCGCTCGTCGGCGTGACGCTGCGCGGCATCCTCTCCGTCGTTCGACCAGCCGAAGCGGCGCACGGTGAAGCGGCCGGAGTCCGCCGTTCCCCGCACGGTCGACTCAGCCCAGTGGCGCGGGACGAGCATGGGAGCATCCTATCGGCCGGAGGGGCACGGCATGTCGAGTCACCTGAGGCGCCCTAGCCAAAGCCCCGTTCGGCCGGTCCCCGCACGACCGACGACGTCGGACTCGCGCCAGAGCACCTCGTAGTGGTCCTCGAGATCTCCCTCCGCTCCGACGAGGACAGCGATCGCCGAACCTGTCGGCGGCATCGACGTTCCGGCCGCGAGCCCCGCCGCGTAGCGCGTCGCGCCGAGCGCCCAGAGCGTGTGTCCGTCGAAGAGGAGCCAGTCGCTCTTCACCTCCTCTCTCTGGTAGCGCAAGAAGTCATCGATCGACGATCCGTACAGCACGGCGAGGAAGCGGTTGACGCGGTCGCGCGCCCCGCGAGTCTCCCACTTCGCCTGCAGGTGGATCGGGCGGCCGTGGTCGGCGAGAAGCGCGGGGCCGAGCAGTGAGTCGGCGAGGACCGGAACTTCGCTCGGCGCAGCGAGCGCGGTCGCCTCGATCGCAGCGCTGCGAGTTCGGATCTGATCGACAGGTCGCAGCCACTGCACGTCGAACCGAGCGAGCCAAATGAGGAACACGATCGCCTGAACGCCGAGCGCGAGGCGAAGTGCAGTCTTCGCGGCCCTGCCATCGTCGACCGCTCGGCACGCACAGAGCACGAGCACCGGGGCAGCGAAGACGACGTTCCTCCGCGCAAGCCACGCGAGGACGATCGCGGCCAGGGCGACTGTCTGCCATGCGAGCCCGCCCCGTCCGCGTGAACGGAACGCTGCAAGGACGCCTACGACGAGCGCGCCGAGGCTCGCGAGCATCGCGCCGGGAGAGAGGGTCGCGAACGGCCCCTGCCACATCAGTCGGACGTCGGGGTCGAGCGTGCGCGGATCGGCTGGGAGCGATCCCGCGTGAGCGAGCTTCGCCGAGAGCAGCGCGGTGACATGTGCGAGATCGTCGCCGGCGGCGATGCGCTGCAGCGCGAAGACCGCTGCAAATGCGACGGCCCCGAGGGCGAGACGCTGCAGGAGTGGACCGCGCCGCCAAGAGAGCACGAGGGCCAGCACCGCGAGCTGCCCCGGCACGCCGAGCATCGCGAGGCGTGAGCGCGTCGCGGGAACCATGGCGAGGACGAGCACGAACGCGATCGCCGCTGCCCACGCGCCTCTCTTTCCCCCTTCGACCCGCAGCGCCGCTGCGACGAGCCCGAGCGCAAGGAGCGCGGCGCCGACGCTCGCTCCGTGCCAGAGGCCCATCGCCGCCGCGACGAGCGCGCCGGAGGCGGACCAGTGCAAGGCCTTCGACGTTCGCGTCGCGACGAGCGTCGCCCACACCCCGAGGGCGAGGACCGGGAGCGCGAGATCCTCGCGCACGTAGAGGAACCCGATCGTGCGGTAGGCGGCTGGAGTGATCGCCCACAGAACAGCGCCGGCGAGCGCGATGCGACGCGAGCGCGCGACCTCGAGCAGGGCGCCGAAGAGCCCGACGAGAAGGAGCGACGCCGTCAACGACGAGACCCAGAGCGCCCGCACGTGGGGCGGAGTGTCCGGCGCAACGCCTGCCGCGGCGAGCAGGAGCCACTCCTGTCCCACGGCGTAGGTTGCCGGGACGTCGACGGTCGTCCCATGCACGATGCGGGGGTCGGCGCTCCAATCCGGAGGCCTGCCGTTCGACTCCTCCACGCGCCCTGCGAGGTAGGCGAGCTCGGCAGGATCGCTTCGCAGCAGGCCCCGAGCGCTCTCCGCGTCGAACCCCTCGTCGCCGAGGGCGAGGCCGACGCGAAGGAGAGCAGAGACGAGGACGAGAGCGGCGAGCGCGAACCACGCGCGCCCGCCGCTCGACGATGAAGAACCGAGTGCGTCCCGTCCCAGCACGGCCGACACCCTACGGTCGCGCGATCGAGAACGGGCGCGCTCGTTCGTCCGCTACATGCCGATGGTGAGCTCGACGGCGCTCGTCGCGTTGAACGTGGCCACGCATGCGGCATTCACGTCCCGGTACCACGCCTGCAGCGTCAGCGTCTGCCCGACGTTCCAGCCGTTCGTCGAGATCAGGCCGGGACCCCACGTGGCGATTCCGAATGCATCCGAGGTCGCCACGCCGCGCCGCCGGAGGGTCCCGCCCGTGAAGAGCAGTCCGTTGCCGATCGTCCCGGCCGGCGCGAGCACACCCGTGCCCTCGAACAGGATCGCGATGTTCGCGCCGTTGAGGTTGCGCGCATCGATCTCCAGGTCGTCGGTGGCCACGCTCGCGCTCTCGTTCGGGATCAGCTGTCCGCCGCGGTTGGAGACGTTGCGGCAGCCCTCCTCGAGCTCCGGTCGGCTGTCGTTCCCGCAGGGACACGGAGCACCCGCGCCGTCGCCAAATCCAAAGAGCCGCGCGCCGTCCGGGATCGGTTCGAACGTCCAGCAGCCTCCGAACGCCCCGCTCCCGAAGTTCGCGCCCGTCGCACCGACGGCGATCGTCTCGCCCTGAATGCTGACCGCCGAGCCGACCGCTGCACCGGGACGCGCCTCTGCCGGGAAGAGGACATCGATGAGCTCCCAATCGAGCGGGCCGACGCGTTGGAACACATGGGCCGCGCCGCCGCTGGCGCCGATCGGGGAGTTGAAGGGCGCGCCAGCGACGACGAGGTCGCCGTCGACGGCGATCGAGCTGCCCAGTCGATCCGTCTGAACCGGAAAGGGCGCGCCGAAGCGCTCGCCGAAGATGAAGCTGGAGCCGAACTGCTCGTAGAGGATCACCGCGCCCTGGAACGCGGACGGCGAGGCGAGCGCTCCGATGGCGAGCGTGGCTCCAGGCCCGTCCCCGTCGACGTCGACGCTCGAACCGAACTGCTCGTTCGAGCCCGGGAAGTCGGAGACGAGCTCCTGGGCATGGGTCCACGTTCCTCCGGCGAGGCGGAACACCTGGACCTCTCCGTTCCCGGCACCCGATTCACCGACGACGAGCACGTCGCCTGACATCGCGACGTCGACGCCGAAGAACCCGTTCGTCTGCGGAGTAGGACTCGTCAGCGTCGCGCGATACTCCCAGCCGGTCGGGGTGTCCTGGTAGACATGGACCGCGCCAGCCCCGGGGAAGATCGACGAGTCCCCCCACGCCCCGATGGCGATCCAGGCGCCGTTCGTGGCGACGCTCCTGCCGAACTGGTCCGAGTTGCTGGGCACGGGACTCTGCAGGAACTCCGCGTCGGCGAGCCAGTCGCCGCTCGCTCGTCGGTAGGTGAACGCAGCTCCGTTCGGCGCATTCGTGGCCGGTGGACCGATCCGCCGCCCAGGGGCGGTGACGACCATGACGTCGCTCTCGATGTCGAAGGCGTCGGCGAACTCCTGCTCACCGCCGGTACCGGGAGACGGAATCGTGAACGCGCGATCGGAGGACCAGGCGTTGGCGGTCTCGCTGAATCGGAGGAGGGTTCCGTCTCGGTTCCCGGCACCGGGCGTCGTCGTCGCGCCGGAGGCGACGTAGAGCTCGTCGTCGACGAGCAGGACCTCGTTCCCGGCTCGCGAGATCGGGAACGGCCCCCCGGCGCGCGGGTGCACGAGAGCCGACTCGACGAAGTCGGTCGTCTGGGCGGAGGCAGGGAGGGAGAGCGCTGCAGCGAGCGCGAGCAGAGAGAGGCAAGGTCGACGCATAGTTGTGATCTGGGCGGCACACGACCGCGGGTTTGCGTCGACAGAGATCGAGCGTGACGAGCGCTGCAGCGTTCCTCGCGCAAGCTCGGCTATTTCGGTGGTTCCGCCTGCAGCACGGCGGGGATCACCGACGATTCAGCGTCGCCCGCCGCCTCCATGGCTGCCAACGCTCCGAGGATCCGCCGGCGAGCATCGGCAAGCCGGGGACTGTTCGGGAACTTGGCGAGTCCCTCGTCGACCGTCTCGAGAGCCACATCGAGCTGTCCTAGGACGCCACGCGACTCAGCGGCGTTGAGGAAGATGGCCTCGCGATCCCAGTGCTTCCTCCTCGCGAGCGCCTCGACGTGGTCGTACTCCCGCTCGAGCTCCACGGTCTCGACGCCGTACGGCACCCCATTCAGTGAAAGCGCCCGCCAATGTCCCGCCACCTCATCCTCTGTGAAGCGGGACAGGCGTCGAAACGCAGCGGCCGCGTCCGCCAGGGAGACGAGCGCGAGCTGCACGACGTCCGGGGAGTCTGGATCGCGATCGAGGAGCGCGCGCACGACCTGGATCTCCTCAGCGCGGGACGCGAGTGAAGCGACTTTGTACCCGTCGACCAAATCACCCATCTCATCGAGGACGCGACCCACTTCGTCGAAGTCCCCCTCCTCGATCCTGCGGATCCACCCCTCGAACATCTCGGCTGAGCCGAGCTCTCTGCCGGCGAGATGTCGCTTTCGCAAGGCGTACTCCACCCCAGTCTCCAGGCTCTGCGGGGATGCGGCCCATCCTGCGAGTGAAGCCGCAGCAGCGAGGTGGGCCTGTCGCAGCGCCTGCACAGGGGTACTCCTGCCGAGACTCACGGACCTCGCGCTGTTGTATTGAGTCGTCTTCCGGATCACGTCGTGGACTGCGGCATCACCCGGATACAGGTAGGCAACGTCACGCAGCTGCGGGAGGTGCCTCCAATCGGATGCCAGTCCGAGCAGTCGGACGGCGGTCCGAGCTTCGATCGGAGAGAACGTCGAGATGTTCGACGCGACGGCGGCCAGACGCTCGACGACTTCCCCCGAGACGCCCCGTTCGACGATTCGGCCTGTGACGTCCCAGATCTCCGCCGCCACCGGTTCCGAGTCGACGCTGCTGCGGAGTGCGCGGTAGGGCTCCCAGAGCTCGCCCAGGGTGGGATCCTGACGGAGCGTCACCTCCCTGATGCGCGCCAGTCGCGACTTCTGAGTGGAGTCCGGGTCGATGTACTTCTCGATGGCACCACTGCGCACGATCGCGAGGCCCAGATCGTGAAGGAGCCCGGTCGCGAGCTCCGCGCGCGGCGGGTCCTCCGCGCGCAGCTCGTCGAATCGTGCGATCGACGGCTTCGGCTCGAGTACATCGATTCCCGCATCTGCGAGAGTCGCCTGAATTCGGCGCGCGGCTTCGTCGTACCGATCGAAGTCGGAGAGGCCGCCGCGAGGTCGATCGAGGATCCCCTGCGCCCGCTCCATCCACGCGGTCCTCTCGTTGACGCTCGCCTCGAACGCCGCGCGCTGCTGCGACTGGAAGAAGCCGAACGCGAGACCCGCGGTCACGAGTCCCAGCGCGATCGCGACCGCCGCAACCGGTCGACGGGCGACGGTCTTCCGAAGCGTCTCGACCGGCCCGTCACTCCACGCACTCCCCGCCCGTCGCTCGGTGAACGCCTCCAGGTCATCGATCAGCTCGTCGGCGGTCGCGTAGCGGTCCTCGGGTCGTCGCTCCATCGCCTTGTCGGCGATGGCCACGAGCTCCCTCGGCGCCCGCTCGAGCCAGTCCGGGCGCAGGGCGTCACCGCGCTGCGCGTCGCACGCGCGCTGCAACGCGATCTTGCTCTCGCCTCGGTAGGGCGGTCCGCCGGTCAGCAGCTCGTACATCAGCGCACCGAGGCTGAAGAGGTCGGACCAGGGCCCCTCGGCACTCGCCTCGCCTCGCGCCTGCTCCGGCGACATGTACTGGGGCGTTCCCGAGATCGTCTGCAACTCGGCCCCGTCCGTCGGTGTCGCGCTCGCCAGGTAGGGCCGCGCGACGCCCCAGTCCATCAGCTGAACCTCGCCGTGGCGTCCGATCATGACGTTGGACGGCTTCAGGTCGCGGTGCAGCAGACCCCGCTCGTGCGAGAGTGCGAGCGCCTCCGCGAGCGAGCGCACGATCCGGACGATCTGGGTCGGCGTGAAGGGCGGCACGTCCGCGTCGACGGCGCCGACGATCGACTCTCGGAGCGTCGATCCCTCGACGAGCTTCATCACGAAGTAGATCTCGCGCGACGTCTCGGCGCCGACGTCGTAGAGCGGCACGATCGACGGATGCTCCACGCCTGCATTGAGGCGGGCCTCGTCGAGGAACGCGCGCATCGCGGTGCTCTCCGCGAACCCGTAGCGCAGGACTTTGACCGCGACATCGCGCTCGAGTTCGACGTCGAAGGCCCGGAAGACCTCCCCCATCCCGCCGGCACCGATCGACTCGAAGCAGAGGTACCGCCCCCCGTACTCCCGCAGTGAGACCTCGGGCTTCCGAGCCGCCTGCCACGTGCGCGGGATCGACTCGGGCGGAAGACCCCACACGGTTTGCGCGGTCTCAAGGAGCCCCTGCTCGACGAGCCGCGTCCAGCGGAGCACGAGCTCCTCGCGGTGCGGATGATCGGGCTCCAGATCATCGAGCGGATCGAATTCAGGGTCCTCGAGCGCCTCGAGCGTCCACCGCTCGAGGATCGCGTCCACGTCGTCGTTGGGATCCATGGCCGTTTCGGTGGGATTCACTGGGGTCACTCGATGAGGCGCGAGAACTCGGCGAGCACGCGCGCGAGGCGCGAGCGAACGCTGCTCTCCTTCCACTCGAGCTCGTCGGCGACCTCGCGCGTCGACCGGCCCTCGACGACCTTCCGCTGGAAGATCCGTCGGTCCGTCTCGGTCAACGTGGCCTCCCAGCGCTCGATCGCCTCCTTGCGCTCGACGTCGATGGCGGGTCGCGACGGCGTCGTTCCGTCCGCCGTGAACTCTTGCTCGGCGCCGCTCGGGGTCTGCGGAAAAGCCTGCTCGCGCTGGACGTGCGCGCGCCCGGCACGATCGCGGATCCTGTTCCCGATGATGGTGCCGAGGTAGCTTCGGAACGCGCCCTCGTGTCGCATCTCGAAGCTGCTTAGACTTCGGAACGCGTCGTTGAGTGCGTCCTGGACGATGTCCTCGAGCTGGTTCTGCAGCTTCGGGTTCATCCCGAGCCGGCGCGATGCGATCCGCATCGCGATGGGGTGGTAGCGAGCGAAGAGCTCGTTCGCGGCGGATCGGTCGCCCGACCGTGCGGCCGTGAGGAGTTCGATCGTCGGTTCAGGGTCGGAGGGCATCGGTCCTCTGGAGTCTATCGAGGTTCAGGAGCTCGACCCCGGAGCGTGCGATGCACCCGACCGCTGCAGCGGAATGCAGGTCTTTTTGGACCGCCGCCTTCGCTCCTAGCCACCGGTGACCTCGTACAGGAGCTCCACCATCCCGCTCCGGTAGGCCTTCACGCCCTTCAGATGGAGCGCGCGCTCGACGCCGATGCGATCGAAGAACGAGAGGCCGTCCCCGATCAGCGCGGGCGCGATCGTCATGCAGATCTCGTCGACGAGCCCGAGCTGGAGCATCTCCTTGACCAGCGCAGCGCCCCCGCACACCCACACGTTGCCGTGGTCGGGCAGGAGCTCCTCCCGAACGAGCGTCGTGAGGTCGCCCGATCGGAAGTGGACGTTCTCTCGGTCCGACGTCAGCGCGCGGCTCGTCAGCACGAACGTCGGCTTGTCGCCGTAGGGCCACCCGAGATCGAGAGCGGTCTCGTACGTCTTCGAGCCGATCATCCAGCAGCCGATCGTCGCGAGCGACTCCGCCGGGTCCCCGTGCTCGACGCCGTCCGCGTACTCGTCCTTGGTCTCGAGCCAGGCGACGCTGCCGTCGCGGTCGACGATGTAGCCGTCCAGGCTCGCCACCATGTGGACCGTGACCGTTGGTTTCATCTCGGGCATCTCCGCTCCTCCGTCTCGCGGCGTCGAGCGAGGGTAGCCGCACGGCCGGGACCCGGCGCCCCGATCCGGAGTACCCTGGCCCGTCCGATGGACGATGCCACCCCGCCCTCCGCGATCCGGATCGACGACAAGCTCGACCTCGTCGAGCGTCACTGGACGCCGCACCGGATCGCCCGCTTCGACGACCATCAGATCGTCGTGGCCCGTGTCCGGGACGAGTTCGTCTGGCACGCGCACGACGACCACGACGAGGTCTTCCTCCCGCTCTCGGGCGTGCTCCTCATCGATTTCGAGGACGACGTGACGCGCCGCGTCGGACCGGGCGAGATCCTCGTCGTGCCCGCGGGCGTTCGGCATCGGCCCCGGACCGAATCTGGCGAAGTCACGCTCCTGATCATCGATCCGCTCGACGTGCGCCACACGGGGACGGAGCGCACCACCAAGACCGTGGACGAGTATCCGGAGATCTGAAATTCGAGTGAATGGCACCGCTCGCGAGGCGTACGGACCGCTCGCGATGAACGAACACCACGAAGCTATGAACGATTCGACGATGTCGGAGCACGACGTCCGGCAGTGGACGATGTTCATCCACCTCTCCCTCCTCGCCGGCTACGTGATCCCCTTCGGGGGGCTCGTCGTGCCCATCGTGCTGTGGCAGATGAAGAAGGACGAATCCGAGACGGTCGACGAGCACGGGCGGATGGCGGTGAACGCGATCCTCTCGTACACGTGCTACCTGGTCGCCGCCGGCATTCTCTGCCTCGTCGCGATCGGCTTCGTGCTCCTTCCGATCCTCCTCGTGGCCTCGATCGCGATGCCGATCGTCGCCGGGATCAAGGCGAACGACGGCGTCCTCTGGCGCTACCCGCTCGTCATCGACTTCCTCTGACCCGCGGCGCACGTGAACGGCAGATGGTCTCCATGCACTCCCTGAGGCGCGGGTGCGCCGCTCTCGGATTCCCCACGCTCGCTCTCGCCTTCGCGGCTTGCGCCTCGACCCGGCCGGCGGAGGAGGTTCTCGGGGCCACCTCCGCCGATTCGTCGGTGAAGCAGAGCGCGACGGAGCCCACTGACGAGCCCCTCGATCTGGCAACTCAAACGAGGGAGGTCCGAGATCGCTCGGCCACTTCGAGCCGAACGCTCCTCGAAGCCGCGCGCGCCGACGACGCCGGCTACGACGCTCTCATGGAGGCCGCGCGCGCGCTGACGATCGACGCGGACCTGCGCGTGCGGAGCGCGCTGGCGCTCGACCCGGGGGCGACGGATCTCCCGAGTCCCGACGCTCTCATCGCGGCGGAGGACGATCTCCCCGGGGACCTGAAGGCCGAGGTGCGAAGTCTCTCGACGACGATCGAGGAGCTCACGGAGCGAGCGCTCGAGCTGCGCCCCGACGATCCCGACGCGCGGCTCTACCGGACGCTCGGGATGGGCCTGACGCTGTGGTCACTGCCCGTGGTCCAGGCCATGGGCAGCGGCGCGACGCGAGCGCTGCCCGGCGAGATCAAGTCCCTCGCAGCCGAGCACCCGGCGCTGGAAGGCGCCGCTCCGCTGCGACTCGCCGGTCGCTTCAAGACGCGCGCCCCGTGGCCGCTGCGCGACCTCGAAACCGGGCGAGACCAGCTCGAGCGCGCGTGCGAGCTGGCTCCGATTCCCCTCAACCTCCTCTTCCTCGGCGATGCGCAGTGGCTCTGCGGAGACGAGGAGGCGGCCGTCGCGACGTGGCAGCGCGCGACGACCGCCGAAGCGGACGAGGAGACGAGCGACACGGCACCCCTCGTTCGAGAGCTCGCCCGACTCCGCGTCCTGAGCGCCGAAGCGCAGACCTGACCGATCAGAGTTCGAACTCGATCGCGACGGCGTTCGACAGGTTCGACGTCGCCTGGCCGGAGTCGGAGTCGCGGAACCACGCCTGGAAGTACCAGGTCTGACCCGGCTGAGCTGCGACCGTGCCGTTCGGCTGCGCGATCGCCGTCGGGTCGACGACGAGCTCGTACCGCCCGCCGGCATCGATCGGACCCAGCGCGAGGCTGAAGCGACCGAAGCCCGTGCCGCCCAGGCACAGGTTGCCCGCACCTCCGCCGACGCCGATCACGTAGTTCGTGTCACGGGCGGTGAGGATGTAGCAAGGCGCGAGCGGCGGCGCGTCCGTGACCCGCAGCGTCTTTGGCGACGTGGTCGAGCTGTCGCCGTACGCGGCGATCCACGCCGGACGGCCGCTCGAGTTCGGCGCGGCGTCGCAGTACTGCACGCCCGCGACGTCGACTCCTACGGCCTCGAAGAACCCGCCCTCGGTACGCGACGGCGTCGAGCGGTTCGTCCAGGCCGCGAAGGCCTGCGTCTCGCCGAGGGCGGTTCCACCCTCGTACCTCGAGACGACCTTCGGAGCGACCTGGTCGCCGGTCGTCGGCGAGAAGACCTGGTAGCGCTCGCCGAGGCCGAGGCGCGTCCCGGCGAGGTCGCCCGAGCAGAGAACGATCGATCCGTTGGAGAGACTGGTCGTGCGCTGCTCGTAGACGACCGACCACTGAGCCCCGTCGGTCGCGACGTCGGGGTTGAGCTGCAGGCGCTCGTCCACGAGGTCGACCATCTCGCTCACGTTGACGGGTGCGCCTACAGCGGCTCCGTCCGCGCAGACGACCGCGTGCACGTCGCGGTCGCTCCCGACGAAGTCGCGACTGTCCCAGACGACGACGTACGGGTGTCGACCGTCCGGAAGCGTCGTCGCACTCTCACTCGAGACCGAGACCGTTCCGATCTGCCTGCCCACGCCGACCTGCGACCGAGGGGAGGCCGCATCCGCGTCGCGGTCGAACTCCTGGAGGAAGACCTCCGAGGTGAACGAGCCGATCCGCTTCCACGCGACGCGGAACCTCTGCGGGTCGCTGAATCCGGTGCCCCCCGCCGCCTCGCAGACGCTCGGCGAGCGGTCAGGAAGCTGGGACGTCGTGAAGCGGTACGGGAAGTCCGCGGGACCGCTCTCCGTGAAGGGGCGGATGACGATGTCCGTGTTCAGGGGCGACGTGACGCTCGTCCAGGCGGCGAGCCAGCGACGCTGGAGGAAGGGGCCGCCCGTCTCGACGCCGACGTCCGGCTCGTACGACTCGATGGAGTTCGAGAGAGCGAAGGGGAGCTCGACGACCGCTCCGAGCGAAGCCACGCGGCGGGCGTAGATGCGACGGTCTGCCCCCAGACCGCGAACGGCGACGGTCATGAGGTCGTCCGCGGAGTCGCGTCCCGCGATGCTCGGCTCGCTCCAGTTCGTCGACGTGAAGTCGATCGTCGCGATGAACGATCCCTGGACCGAGTTCGGAGAGCTGACGCGGTAGATGTAGATGTCGCTGTCGGTCGCGCTGAACGCCCGCTCGACCGCGACGAAGTCACCGCCGCTGAAGCTCCCGCCGTCGAAGGTCGCGACGTCGACCGACACGTCGTCTCGCAGCGGGTTCTGCGTCACCGTTCCGGTGGAGATCACCGGGTCGATGATCAACGGCCCGTCGAAGCTCTCGACGAACGCACTCGGGACGACGAGGTCGTAGCCGCGCGCCGTCGGCACGGTCGCAGCGTGAACCGTCCGACCGTCGGGCGCGATCGCGATCGCCGTGCCGATCCGGACGTGCCCGTCGGCGCACGCGAACGTCGAGCAGCCGTCCGCGGCGACGATGCGCTCGAGGTCGGTATCGACGACGTAGGACGCGCGAACCTCCCCGGCTCGCTGGATGCGATCGACGACGATCGTCTGTTCGACCTCGTCGAGACGACAGGAGTAGCGCTCGACGAATCCGCCGCGGTCGAGCACGAGGTCCGTGCCGTCGCGCGCGGCCCGCTGGCCGGGGTCGACGTCGAGAGGGACGCCGTCGACGGTCACGCTCGCGAGACGCAGCCGGACCGGCCGGTTGCGCGGTGCGTCGCTTCCGAGGAAGGGGACGTACACGAAGCCGTCCGTCCCGAGGGACGCCTTGTAGGTCGCGCCGAGCGCCCACTGCGTTCCGTCGGCCTCGCGGTCGAAGAGCACGCGGCCGGGCTCGGGGAAGGCCGCATCCGCTGCGCGGAGGGCCTCCGTCTGGACGGGGTCGGAGGAGAGGGCGGCGGCGACGCAGCCCAGGAAGGTGGCGAACATGGCTTGACGTGTTGGCTCGGGAACTCGGGGACCCGATCGGAGCGGGTCGTCCTTGGCCATCCACGTCCGCCGTGCGGCGTGACGGACGATCAGCGAAAATCGCCCGAGACCACGAAGGCGCCCCAGGAAGCCGGCGCGCCCGATCCGCCGGCGGCGCGGTCGGCGCCGAGCCGCTCGAGCTGCGCGGCGCGGAGCGCGTCGCCGGGCCGAAGGCCCTCGACCCAGAGGTTCCGGTAGAAGGCCAGCATCAGCGCGCGGGTCGCCTCGTCCCCCACCGACCACAGCGAGCTGACGACCGTCCGTGCACCGGCGACCTCGAACGCACGGCGCAGCCCCATCATCCCCTCGCCCGATTCGGGGCGCCCGATCGCGGTCTCGCATGCGGAGAGGACGACGAGGTCGGTCCCGCGCAGATCGAGCCACGTGACCTCCTCGGCGGTGAGATAGCCGTCGTCCTCGCCCGAGGTCGTCCCGGCATTCGCACCCGCGCAGACGATTCCCGAGAGCAGCCCCGGGTGCGTGCCGACGACGTCGCGCACCGTCTCCGACACCTCGGCGCTGCCGACGTTCGTCCAGGCACTCTGACGGTCAGGACGTTCGAAGAAGCCGTGCGTGGCGAGGTGGATCACGGTGCGCGCGGACATCTCCTCCTTGATCCGGCTCTCCGTCGCCTCGGCGCCGAGGAGCACCAGCGCGTCCTTCGCCTCGACGCCGCTGTCGAGATCGGCGATCGCAAGCACCTCGCCCTCCGTCGCCGGCAGTGCGCGCCAGCGATCGCCGCCGCCTCCGAAGTCCACGGCCCCCACCGCGAGCATGCCTCGCGTCTCGCGCGATGCAGGCGACGCAGTCGCTCCGATCCGAAGCACGTCGCTGACCGAGACGAACGCCTTCTCCTCGACGAGGAACCGTCCGTGTTCGAGGACGATCGTCCCGAACGGGAGCGTCGTCAGGCTTCCGTCCGGCGACACGAGCACGCGGTCGACGCCGTCGAGGAGCGGCGCGATCGGATCCCAGACGAGATCTCGCAGGCGCTCGGGTCCATCGTCGGGCTGGGAGGACGCACGCACACCCACGCCGCGGACTCGCGCGTCACTGCCGACGATCGACGCGAGGTGGTCGCGGACCGCGAGATCCACCGCAGCGGACGGCCCCAGCTCGACGTGAAGCGGACGCGCGTCACTCCGCAGCAGCCACGCCGACATCTGCGGAGGAGACCAGCCGCCACCGGTGTTCTTGGGCTCCCATACGCGATGCTCGAAGAAGACGAGCAGCGCCGTCGCATCGGGAAGGAACGACGCGAGCTCCACGAGGTCGGTGACGCGCGATCCGCCGGTCGGGGACTCGAGAGTCGCAAGGCGCCGCTCGAGGTCGTCGCGGCGACGGCGCAGCGCGACGAGTTCCTCTTCGCTCGAGGTGCGCTCGCCGCGGCCGAACAGGGCGCTCGAGAGCTGGCCCTGCGTCGAGCGAAGCTCTTCCACGATGGCGCGCGCCTCGGGGTCGAGCCGCGCCGCGGCTCGCTCCACGCTGACGGACTGCGCTCGTCCGAGGAGCCCGCGCCAGAGAACGAGCTCGGTGAACGCGAGCGCGAGTCCCTCGTCGCCTTGCTCGCCCGCCATTCCCGTCAGCAGCTCGAGACGCTCGCGACGGTGGCCGAGGAACCGAAAGCGCTCCGCTTCGGTCTGACCGGCGAGAGCTCGCTCGAGGCGGGCGACCCGCTCGGTCGATCCGCGTGAGATCAGCTCCCACGCGTCGGACGTCCGGTCGAGATCGAGCCGCATCTGCGTGACGCGCGTGATGTCGGACGCCGTCGCCGCAGAGGCTTCGCCGAAGATCTGCGTCATGATCTCGAGGGAGGCCTCTCGATGGCGGAGCGCAGACTCGACGTCGCCCTGCTTCCAGCGCATCGAAGCGACGTCCCGGAGCAGCTGCGCGTAGCTCTGCACACCCGCGTCGCCAGTCGACAGCTTCTCTGCGTCCGCGAGTGCGCGCTCGAGGAGCGCATCCGCTTCGTCTCGCTCTCCGGCGTCGAAGAGCTGACGGGCGAGCTCGACGAGTCGCATCGTCGTCCGGGGGTGCCGGGAGCCGAGCGCGCGCGTGTCGGCCTCGATCGCACGTCGCAGCAGATCGATCACCTCGCTGCGGTCGTCGCGTCGCTTCTCCTTGACCGACGCGAGGTCGCTCGCGCAGATCGCGACGAGGGGGTGGATCTCACTGCGGCCCTCGGAAAGGGCCTCGAGGGCGAGGGTCAAATGCTCCTCGGCGCGTTCGTAGTTGTCGGCGCGATAGTAGGCGTGCCCCAGGTTCGCTCGCACGACCGCGGTCCGGACGTCGTCGGGACCGTAGAAGTCCACGTGGATCGTCAGCGCCTCCTCGAGATCGCGGCGCGCGCCCGCGAAGTCGCCGAGGTCGAGGAGGTGCATCGCCCGATCGCCGCGGAGCTGCGCGGTGAACGGATGCTTCGCGCCGTACCAGTCCACCAGGACCTCGATCCCGCGTTCGTAGGCGCGGACGGCGTCCTCGTGACGACCCTCCTCCGCGGCCACCAGTGCGGTCGTCGCCCAGAGGAGCGAGCGGTAGCGGTGGGACGGGTCCAGGTAGCGATCCGCGACGTCGCGTCCCTCGCGCAGGTGGGCCTTGGCGGCTCCGAGCTCCCGCGTTTCGAACTCGACGAACGCCAGCTGCGCAAGCTGCGTCACGAGCTCGTCTGGCCGGAGCGACTCGTGGGCCCGGAAGATCTCGACCGCGGCGAGGCGGTGGTCCACCGTGCGATCGAAGTCGGCGAGCGACTCGTACGCCATCGCAAGATGCGCGTGACTCCTGCCGACGTCGACGTGATCCGCCCCGAAGATCTCTTCGCGACGCTCGAGCTGCTCTCGAACCAGGTCGACGGCTTCCTCCGGACGCCCGGCGAGCGTCAGCGCGACCGCGATCTCGTCGACGATGCCGATTGTCAGCGGGTGATCCGGGCCGTAGACCGCGTCGCGCAGAGCGAGCAGCTCGTCCGCGAGCGGTGCGCCCCGGTCGAAGTCCCCGCGGTCGTAGCAGAGGTGGATCTCCGACATCAGCGTCCAGCCGACCGCGCGCTCGTCCCCCGCGTCGAGCGCGTCGGAGCGGGCCGCGCGCGTCCGCGCGAGCATCTCGTCAGGACTCGGCGGATCGACGGGTCCCTTCGCGACGCGGAGATCGAACGCGCCGACCTCTCCGTAGAGCGCGCACGCCTCCACGCGGTAGGCGACACCGGGCGCGAGCGACGCCTCCATTCGCGCGTGTCGCTTGAACGGACCGTTGTCGTTCTCGGCGAGGACGTCACCGGAGCCGTCGCGCAGGACGAGATGGGAATCGAAGTGCCAGGACTCGAGCTCGACGACGACGTCCGTCGGCGCCTCGACTTCGAGCGAGTACGACCGACCGCGCACAGGGAAGCCCCGGACGGCGGCCGCATCGATGCGCGCCGTCGAGACCGCGCGATCCGATGCGACCAGCTCGCCGCTCAGAGCCGCGCCGACGTGAAGGGACTCGACCGTCTCTGCACCGCCCTGGGCGAGGAATCCCGTCAGCAAGAGGAGCATCTGCACGCACGCAGGATACGCGCCGCGCCCTACGTGACGGGCCGAAGTGGGCGCCCGCGCG
>JBCCSK010000038.1:0-24257 GCA_039200205.1 Planctomycetota bacterium | reverse complement strand
GAGCTGTAAATAAGTTCGCAGTAGTCTGCATTGTCATACAGACATGGCATCATGGCAACGTGTATCAAAACCTCTAATAATCATTGTTTTTTAGAGTTGTCATTTCAATGTCAATGAGAGGGTAACTCTTAACATAACAAAGTTGGCTATTTTAAACAATGAGATCAACCTACCTGATGAGATAAATGGATTGGTTTTAAACAATGAGCTATTAATGGAATATTGGTATAAAACACAGCAGTTAAAGACTAGTGTATGACTGGAAATGACTAGAACTTACATACTATAACTACTATTTTACTGATGATCCGCTGTTTGATATGTTACTTACAGTTTTTCTCTATGGACATGTACGGTGCTGATGGTCGACCTCTCAATGAGAAGCAAATTCACTAACTGCTCAGTAAAATCGTCTCTAAATCACAGACGGAAGGCCCGGCTGTAGGGATTCTAACTAGTGGTCACAGAAACAACTGGTATAACTCTCACAAACAACTTGTCAAGTGTATGTATCTGTCTGCATATATCAGCGATCATGTGCCCCGAAGCCGCGGCGATGACCAGAAGCAGCTGCGCGAGCTCGGTCCAGCGGAACGGACCTCTCGTGCGTCGGGCCGTCAGCGCATTCGCTGCGACCCACGCCAGGAGCACGGGGAACAAGAAGAGGCCCGAAGCGCTCGTGAAGGTCGCGAGCGATGCGAGCGAAAGCGCGACGAGGATCGTGACCGGACGCGCAGGGCGATACGCCGCGAGCGAGCAGAACGAGAGGAGCAGGACCCCGTTGTTCTGAAGGGTGCTCGTCGCCCAGGTGATGGTCGTCCACATCGCTGGCGCGAAGAGAATGGCGGTCACCACCGCGAAGTGGGTCGGCGACGTCCGAAGGCGGCGGAACGATGCGATCAGGGAGATCCAGAAAGCGTAGAGCAGCGCGTTCCCGATCCAGATCAAGCGGCGGAAGTCGATCTCCCCGCAGAGCGCGTTCGCGCTCTCTGCGATCGCCTGCGAGAAGAAGAGACGGTGTTCGTTGTGGCTTCGCGCGAGCCAGGGGAGCCAGTCGATGTGCTCCGGGCGCAAGCTCAGAAAGGCGAGGTCGTCCTCCCAGTACGGAAAATCGACGGCGTACCCGAAGACCAGGAGCGCATGGACCAGCGGGGGAACGAGTCCGAGAACGGCCAGACAGTTCGTGGAGCCGCCGCGCGCATCGGCGTCCGCGCGGGCCGCGCCGCTGTGACTCCGCGCGAGAGGAGGATCCAGCGACTCCATCGGCGAAGAGCGTACCAATCGGCCCAGGCCGACACGGCTCGCTTCCCCCGTTGCCCCATGGGCCACTCACACTCGCTACCGTCTGCTGCCGGAGCGAGTGATTCGATGAACTACAGGCAGATGGGTCGAACGGGCCTGCGGCTCAGCAGCGTGAGCCTCGGAGGCTGGCTGACGCTCGGCGGGAGCGTCGACGCATCGACGTCGCACGCCATCGTGCGCGCGGCGATCGAAGAGGGGATCAACTTCATCGACCTCGCCGACGTGTACTCGAAGGGCGAGGCCGAGCGCGTGGTCGGGCAGGCGATCGCGGACCGCGATCGCTCGTCGCTCGTCCTCTCGAGCAAGGTCTTTGGACGCATGGGCGACGGCCCCAACGATCGCGGACTGTCGCGCAAACATGTGATCGAGAGCTGCGACGCGTCGCTCGCGCGGCTCGGGACCGACTACCTCGACCTCTACTTCTGTCACCGCGCCGATCCCGAGACGCCGCTGGAGGAGACCGTGCGCGCGATGGACGACCTCGTCCGACGCGGCAAGGTCCACTACTGGGGGACGAGCGTGTGGCCTGTCGAACTCCTCGACGAAGCGCACGACCTGTGCGAGCGGCGCGGATTCGATCCGCCTCTGGTCGAGCAGCCCCAGTACAGCCTGCTCGAGCGGGGGATCGAAGAGCGCGTGCTGCCGACCGCCGAGAGGCTCGGCATGGGTCTCGTCGTCTGGAGTCCCCTCGCGGGCGGCCTCCTGACCGGCAAGTACGACGACGGCGTTCCGGACGGGAGCCGCGGCGCAGAGACGGAGTGGCTCGCCGAGAAGCTCACCGACGCCACGCGCGAGAAGCTCGTCGCGTTCAGCTCCATCGCGCGCGAGCTCGACGTGACGCCGGCGCAGCTCGCGATCGCGTGGATCCTCGCCAAGGATGCGATCTCGAGCGTGATCCTCGGCGCGACGCGTCCCGAGCACGTCCGCGACAACGTCCGCGCAGCCGAGCTCGAGCTGGACGGCGAGGTGCTGCGCCGGGTCGAGGCGATCTTCCCCGCGTGAGCGAGTCCGAGGCCACCGAGACACGCGCGTCGCGCCTCTCGCGACGCCTCGCGCTCGCCGTATGTTCGGCGGCCGTCACGCTCGTCGTTCTCGAGCTGGTCGTCGGGCGCTTCTTCCCCGTGCAGGGGCAGGTGTACGCGCTCGACGCCGAGCTTCTCCACGACACGCTTCCGAGCACGCGTCGGATCCAGGCGATGCCGGTGCGGCACATGGGGGAGGGCGACGCGTCGCGCGTGTACGTCGAGGTCGGACGCGAGGGCTTCCGCGGCGGCGACCTCGATCCCGACGCTGCGGGTCCGCGCGTGCTCGTGCTCGGCGACTCGCTCGTGATGGCGGAGAACGTCGTGCGCGAGCGGACCTTCGTCGCCGAGCTCGGCCGGGCGCTCGACCGTCGACGCGAAGCGAGCGCTTCGCCCGTTCAGGCGATCAATGCGGGGAGGTCGGGCTACGGCCCCGACCAGGCGCTGCTGCTGATGCTCGATCGTGCTCCGGAGCTCGCGCCGGATTTGATCGTTCATGTGCTGTGCGCGCACAACGACCTCGGCGACCTCGCTCGCAACAAGCTGTTCCGTATCGGCGCCGACGGCGGCCTCGAGAGGGCGCGGCCGCGCGTTGGCGAGCGCCTACGCCGCGAGTTCGAGCGGCGCCGGCAGCGCGCCGCGGCCCCGGCTCTCGTGCGGCTGTGGCGCTTCGGAAGGAATGCGGCTGACCGCAGTCCCGTCGACGCGCTCCCCGCCGACTCCATCGACCTGTACCTGCAGGCACTCGAAGCCCAGTACGCCGAGCACTGGACCCTCCGGGACGACGAGGTCGTCTCACTCTTCGAGGACGTCTACGACGCCGACGTCGCGATCGCGCCCGACGCGCCGGCCTGCCGGGACAAGCGCGACCTGCTCGCGCTCGTCCTCGAGGGCATCGTGGCGGCGGCGCGAGCCGAGGGCGCTCCGCTCCTCTTCGCAGTCGTTCCCTCGGCCGTCGACGTCGACCCGACGTTCGGCCTGCGCGTCGACGCCGAGGCCCATCCCGGCTACGCCTCCGACCACCAGGTTCGCGCGATACTCGACGCCGTCGAGCGGGCTGGCGGGAGCGCGATCGACCTGACCGCCGCACTGACGGCATCCGACGGGCGCTACTTCGTCGGCGGTACGGACGTCCACTGGAACGCGGCCGGGCAGCGCGCCGGCGCGGAGGCGACCGCGGACGTGCTCTGGTCCGTGCCAGAAGTGCGCGAGGCGCTCGAGGCCCGCTGAACCTGCGCGAGAGCTGTCATGGCTCGACAACACGTCTCCGAACGAATCCTGGGAGCGGGGGAGGAAAAGTGCCCCGAACCGCCCGAAGAGAGCGGAGTCGTCCTCGCGCCTCCCCCCGACCGACTCGTCCCCCATGCACCCCTTGCGACAGCTCTTCGCCGTGTCCGTCGGCGTGCTCCTGTCGCTGCCGTTCATCGGCTGCGCCGGCCCGCGCACTTCGTTCGAGGCCGGCGAGTCGTCGATCCTCACCGACGGCTCGGGCGTCGCCCTCGGCGGGTACGACCCGGTCTCCTACTTCGAGGAGGGCGGCCCCGTGCGCGGCTCCGCGGAGCTCACGGCCACGCACAGCGGCGCGACCTACTGGTTTGCGACGGCGGCTCATCGCGACGCGTTCTCGGCGAACCCCGAGCGCTACGCACCGGCCTTCGGCGGCTGGTGCGCGTGGGCCGTCGCCGGCGACGAGGGGGCGCTGGTCGAGGTCGACCCTCAGTCGTTCCTCATCCAGGACGGGCGGCTCCTCCTCTTCTACGACGGAATGTTCGCCGACACGCGCAAGATGTGGATCGACGAGGATCCAGCTGCGCTCCTGCGTGGGGCCGACGCGAACTGGGAGCGCCTGGAGGCGTCCGCCCGCTAGCTGCCGTCTCTGATCGAGACGGTGCCCCTCAGAGGGGGCCTCGTCGCGGCTGGTACGCCCGACAGGATTCGAACCTGTGACCTTTCGCTCCGGAGGCGAACGCTCTATCCAGCTGAGCTACGGGCGCCCGAAAGGGGGCGAGAGGATAGCGCCGTGCCGCCTTCGGGCGCCAGCGGGGGATTGGCAATCCCAAGTCGGCGCGGGCGGACGCGATCCGCGCATCGGGGAAACCCCCGGCCCCGAATTCGGATCGCTCCCGTAACCTCTCGGGGGGCGCCGGGCTACAGGGCTCACGGCGGTTCCCACATTCTGGAGTTTCTCATGCCCGACGGCTCTCTCCCTGATCGTCGCCGATTCGACACGGCAGACGCTCGAGGTTCGCTCATCCTCCCTCTCGCGGGGGCGGCTGTCTGCTTCCTCGCGCTTCCGTTCGTCGGACCCGCCGACGAGGAGGGGGCTCCGATCCGCTCGCTCCAGGCGACGGCGAGCATGCTGGTCGACCACGACGGGGACGGCCTGACGGACGCCCAGGAGTTCGTTCTCGGTACCTACCCGTACTACTGGGACTCCGACGACGACGGGTACACCGACTCCGAGGAGATCGCGCGGCATAGCGACCCGCTGGACTTCGTTTCGGTCCCCCAGTCCTCCGGCGTCTCGGTCGGGCTGACGGCTCACGGGACGGACGGCTACCTGAAGGTCGTCATGTGCGTCTACGAGCCCTCGAACATGCACGGCGAGTCGCTCGTGCGATTCGGGGCTCTCCGTGACGGTCGGGTCGTCACCGTGCCCATGGCGCGGATCTTCGGCTTCGCCGACGTGTTCGAGAGCTCCGCGATGGAGGGCGCACGCGTCATCACGACCGAGATCCCGATCAATCCGGCGTTCGTGACGTCGGTCGGGCGCGCGACCTTCTTCGCCGCTGCGGCGGACCAGGCCACTCTGACCTACCAGGCCGCCTCGAAGGTGGACGTCACGTCCTCCGACGGCGTTCTCCTTCTCCAGCGCGCCTCGAACGCCCAGGGCCTCGCCCAGTCGGGCCTGGGCGGGGGCAGCATCCGCCAGCCGATCCCGATCGAGCCCGGAAGCAGCACCCCCGTGACATGGACTGCCGGTGCGGTTTGCTTCCAGCGCTCGACCGTGGTCGGTGGCAACGGCGCCGTGATGCTCCACGAGGTGGTCGAGGCCGACTGCCTCGGTGGATGGGACAGCTACTGCCCCTCGGACTGCTCTGGCGAGGTCGGAACGACCTTCGAGACGGTCGACCCCGCAGCGCTCCTGGGCGGCTGATCGTCCCAGCCCCGCCGATCGAAGCGCCCGCTTCCCCGTCCCAGGGCGGGAGCGGGCGCCTTGCGTGCCAGGCTCTTCGCGCAACGTCGCGGGAGCGGCGGCCATTGTCCCTCCACACCGGGCTAAATTCAGGACGGGCCGCCATCTGCCCTGCGGATGGGGTTCCGAGTGGAACCTTCCGGCCCCGCGAGACGTCTCCACGCGGTCCCTACGATGTCCGGCCCCCTCAGAACCGACCCCGACCGGTCCCTCGTCCTGGAATGCCAGGCCACGACGGGCGAAGGCTTTAGCGGAGCTTTCCGCCGCCTCTACGAGCTGTACAAGGACCGCGTCTACAACGTCTGCTTCCGGATCACCGGCAGCGCGACGGACGCGTTGGACGCCTCCCAGGAGACGTTCGGGATCGTCCACCGCAAGATCGGCGCCTTCCGCTTCGAGTCGAAGTTCTCGAGCTGGGTCTATCGGATCGCCGTCAACGCGAGCATCGACATCAAGCGGCGCTCCGGCACGCGCGCCGTCGCGTCGCTGGAGGCTCTCCAGTCGTCCGATCCCGATCGGTCGAGCGGGCCGCTCGAGATTCGCGACGTCGACGCCGAGGCTCCGGCGGCCGCTGCCTCCCGCCGCGAGCTCGAGACGGACATCCAGCGCGCCATCGATCGCCTCTCTCCGAAGATGCGTTCGATCATCGTGCTCCGCTACCTCGAGAGCCTCAGCTACGACGAGATCGCCGAGACGCTCTCCATCTCGCTCGGGACCGTCAAGTCCAGGCTCTCCCGTGCCCACGCCGCCCTCGATCGAGAGCTGACTCCGATCGTCGACAAGCATTTCATCGGGGGCGGCTGACCCCCACACGATTTGATTCTCCGCTGAGTCGGACGTCCGCGTGACCCCCGCGCGTTTCGTTCCTCGCCTGCCCTTTCCCGATGTCCTCCGTCCCCGAAACTCCCGACGACCTCCAGCCGGTGCTTCCGCCGGAGTGGGTCGTGCTGGCGTCTGAAGACTCGTGCTCCGATGAGCGCGCTCGGGCGCTGCTCGGTCGTGAACCGACCGAGGACGAGTGGATGGCGCTTTCGGCCGCCCGCGGTCAGCGCCGCGCCCTCGGCACCCTTCCACGGCTCGCTGCGCCGCCTGCGCTCGAGGGGCTCGTCGTCGCGAGCTTCGAAGCCGGGCATCGCCAGGAGCGTGCAGCACGGCTCGTCGCCTCGCTCGGTTTGCGTGGCGCGCCCCGCGACCTCGACGATTGCATCGAGGATCTCGTCGGCGGTCGCGGTGGGGCCGAGACGGACGGCGCTTCCGTGCCCTCGGTCCTCGACCGGCTCGTCGCAGAGCGTATCGACGATCCCCAGCGAGGGATGGTGCGCAGCATGATGGGGCGTCTGGCGCGCATTCCGGCGCCATCGAACCTCGACACGCGGGTCCTCGCTGGGGAAGAGACGAAGGTCGATGCCGCGCAGGGCCGAAGAGCCATGCTGCGAATCGCCTCCGCCGCGGTCCTGACGAGCGCGCTGGTTCTCGGCATTCGGCTCGTCGGCGGCGATGCGCAGAATCAGGCTCCGCCCGACGTCGAGGCCGGTCCGCGGTTCGCCGTCGTTCGGATCGACTCGCTCGACGACGCCGGGTTCTCGGGCGCTGATCGCGCGCTCCTGAGCACGTTGACCGGCCAGGTCATCGGAGGGCGGCTGTGACTGACGTCGGCTCGCTCCTCGCCCGTGCGACGACGGGGATGGTGGGATGGCTGTCGCTCGCTGTTGCGGTCGGCTGTGGTGACGCCTACCAGTTCGAAACGTCGACCCAGGACGGCTTCTCCACGCGCCAGTCCAGCGGCGGGCTTCCGGCGCTGCTCGCACTCGTCGAGTCGGCCAAGGACACGACCGCATTCCGCGGCGAGCGCATCGTTCGCTCCGTTCGACGCGAGGGCGTGATCGAAGCCCGCGAAGACGTTGGCGCCGACGGGACGGGAGCCTTTACGATCGAGCTCCTCGAGGTGCTCTCGGTGCCGCCGGGCTTCGACCAGGCGTCGTTCCCCATCCAGTACGAGAGCGCCGCGCGGTTCCACTGGCAGCTTCGCGACTTCAGGCTCCGCGGCGTCGATCGAACGCTCGACAACTACGCGGTTGCGAAGATGCCCGAGACGCCGGTCATCGCCGGGATCCCCTGCGAGCGTCTGGAGCTGCTCAGGACGACTCCCATCGGAGATCGGCCGGGCCATTACCAGGTCGACTTCGACCCGCAGACGGGCTTCGTCCTCGCGTGGTCCGAGTTCGACGAGCTCGATCAAGTGATCTACCAGTCGAGCTTCGAGACGTTTGCGTACGACGGGTTCGTCGGAGACCTGATCCTCCGGGACCGCGCGTACGCGGCGCAGGCGCTCGACCTCGGCAGCGACCTGCAGGCGCAGGCGGGCATGTTGGTGCGCGAGCCCGACGTCCTGCCGGTCGGCTTCGACCTCGTTCGAAGCGAGCTCATGGACGTGCCCGCGTCGATCGCGGCGGGTCAGGACGCGATTCTCCGTCCCGGCCCCTGGGTGCGGTTCCTCGCGACCGACGGCGTCGAGACGATCTCGTTCACCCACGCCGAGTCTCCCGGGCTTCCCAGGGCTTCCATCGCCGAGATCCGGTTCGTCTCCCTCGGCGGCTGGGAAGTTGGCTTCGGCGAGTACGCGGGAACGAGCTTCGCGGTCGCTGGACGTGTGAGCGCGAACGATCTGAGACGGATCGTCGAGTCCTCGTTCTGATCGAACGGGGCTCTTCATTCCGACCGAACGGAGCGGGGACCCATCTCGATCCGGGAATCGCTGACCCGAGCGCGTCGCGTGCGCTCGATCGGCATGGGCGGGGTAGAGTCGAGTGCGGCGAGATCTCCCCTCGCCCTCGTCCCAGCTGCCTCCCGCTGACATGACCGAAGAGCCGTCCGAACCGTTCCGAGAGTCCGATCTCGAGTCGCCCGAGTACCGCGAGCGACTGATGCGAAAGCTCAACACGCTGATCGCTGTCCTCGAGGTTGCGAACGCCAAGGTGGATCGATCGCTCGACGGTCCCAATCCCGATCTCGAGCGGCTCATCAAGATCCGCACGAACCTCACGAGCACCCTCGAGGTGTGCAAGCGAGCGCGGCGCGCTCTCGAGCGCCGCGAGCGTCTTCCCGAGGGGCTTCCGGAGAACCTCGCTGAGGTGGTCCGGACCGCAGGCAAGGTTCACCGCCTCCCGCGACGACTGCCGGTCGGCGCAGGGACCGAGATGTCGTCGGACGCCGAGAAACGCCGCTTCGAGCGAATGGGGCGGATCACTCGCCAGGACATGGACGACGTCGACCTCGACGATCTGGCGACCAGGCTCCAAGGCTGACGAGCGCTCACAGCCCGGGCAGCAATCTCCGATTCTGCTACCCAGGCCGTGAGCCGTGCCTTGCTGGCGCACCCGCTGACGCGGGTGCGCAGAGAGCGTGGGCAGTTCTTGCCCACGCTCTCTGCCGGTTCATCGCCCAGCGACGCGCGAGGCCCCGTGCCGGGTTCTCGCGCGTCGTCGTCATTGGCGCCGAGTGACTGCCTAAGGTACGGCGCCCGCTGACGATGCAGTTCAACTCCTGGATCTTCCCGCTCTTCTTCGCGGTCGTCTACGCGCTGTACCTCGCCCTCGGGGCGCGGCGCTACCGGCTGCAGAACGGGCTGCTCCTCGTCGCAAGCTACGTCTTCTACGGGTACTGGGACCCGCGCTTCCTCGCGCTCCTCGCGCTGTCGACGGCCGTCGACTTCGTGATCGGCAAGAGGCTCGCGTCGACCGACGACTCGAGACGGCGAGTAGCGCTGGTGACGACTTCCGTCGTCGTCAACCTCGGCGTCCTCGGCTCGTTCAAGTACTTCGACTTCTTCATCGAGAGTGCGGCGGCATTCGTCGAGGCGCTCGGGTTCACGGCACACCTTCCGACGCTGCGCGTCGTGCTGCCCGTCGGCATCAGCTTCTACACGTTCCAGACGCTGAGCTACACGATCGACGTGTATCGACGCCGGATGCCCGCGACGAACGACATCTTGGGCTTTGCGCTGTTCGTCAGCTTCTTCCCGCAGCTCGTCGCGGGGCCGATCGAGCGCGCCGCGCGGCTTCTCCCGCAGATCGAAGCGCCCCGGAAGATCACGGCATCGAAGGTCGAGGCCGGCGTCTGGCTCCTCATCTGGGGCTACTTCAAGAAGACGGTGATCGCCGACCAGGCGGCGCTCGTCGCGAACCCGCTCTTCGACGGGCAGTGGGAGACGCTGCACGGACTCGAGCCGCTCGCGGCGGTGCTCGCGTTCACGATCCACATCTACTGCGACTTCTCGGGCTACTCCGACATCGCGCGGGGTCTCGCGAAGCTCATGGGCTTCGAGTTCCTCCTGAACTTCCGCCTGCCGTACCTCGCGACGGGACCCAGCGACTTCTGGGCTCGCTGGCACGTGAGCCTCTCGACCTGGCTCCGTGACTACCTGTACATCCCGCTCGGCGGGAATCGGGGCAGTCGAGCGCGCACGTACGCGAACATGTTCGTCGTCATGGCGCTCGGAGGCCTCTGGCACGGCGCGGCGTGGCCCTACATCCTGTGGGGCAGCTACCACGGGGTTCTGCTCGTCTGCGAGCGAGCTGTGGCCGACGTACGTGGCGTCGATCCCCGTCGGGACCTGTCCGCTGTCGGTGAATGGACGCGGATCGTGCTGTTCTGGCCGCTCATGCTGCTCGGCATGGCGATCGTCAGGTGCGTGTCCGTCGATCAGTTCTGGCACCTTCTCACGCACCAGTCGTTCGAGCTGACGCCGCGCGCGTCGAAGGGATTCGCCGACCTCGCGCTCTTCACCTGGCCGCTCGTGATCGTGCAGCTCGCGCAGCACTCGACGAAAGACCTGCTCGCACCGCTTCGACTTCCTCTTCCCGCGCGCGGGATCCTCTTTGCGTCGCTGATCCTTGGGATGATGGTCTTCGGCGTCCGCGAGCCCGTCGAGTTCTTCTACTTCCAGTTCTGATGGCGACCGCAGACGAGCGACTCCCCCTCGAGCGTGAACGCGCGGTCAGCGCGCGCTCGGTCGCGTTCGTACTCGCGATCGCGGCCGCACTGGTCCTGGTCGTGAACGCTGCGGCGATCCGACGGTCGCCCGCTGCGACGCGCTCGTTCGACGGAAGGACGGTCGCCGTGAAGTGGGATCTCGCGTCGAAGGGACTCGCGTCGGACGGGATCGTCGTGATCGGTGACAGCAGCGGGAACTTCGCCGTCTCGACGGACGTGCTCGAGGCCGAGCTCGGACGTCCAGCTCTGAACCTGTGTACGTACGGGCGATTCGAGGTCCTCGGCGCGGGATGGTTCCTCGATCGCGCGCTGGAGACGTCCGAGGCGCCCCCTTCGCTCGTCGTCGTGGTGCTCGGGTCACGGACCTACGCTCTCGTCGCCGACGGTTTCACGCTGGCACAGATCCCCGCTCCGATCGGGTCGTGGTCGGACCGCGTCCCCGGCGTCGGCCTTGGGCCCCTCGATGCGTTCCAGCTCGTCTGCGCGCGGCTGTTCCCCCTCTACGCACAGCACAAGGGCTTCGAGCTCGGCCTGCGCAAGCGGCGCTGGACGATCGACCCGTCGCGGCTGCCGATCCTCGAGCGTGGAACGTCGAAGCTCCCGTTCGCGTATCCGGACGGCGTGGCTCCGTTTGCCGAGAAAACGGTCAAGGAGCTCGTCTCGCTCGAAGGACCGGTCCCGTCCGTGCGCGATCGAAGATCGCTCGCCGGCCTGGTCCGGGACGCCGACGCCCGCGGCTACGACGTCGTCTTCGCCGACGGCCCCGTCTGGTCCGGTCTCGCGGCACGTCCGGAGCACGCCGAGTTCCTCGCCCGCGTCCATGCGTACCTGGATGAGATCTGCGCTGGTTCGGAGCGCGCCCATCGATTGACGGGCGGTCTGCAGACCTTCGAACCGGACGTGATGGAGAATCCGTTCCATCTGACGGCGCCGGCGGCAGTGCGCTTCTCGACCGAGCTTGCGCAGCGGCTCCAGGCGATCGGCGTCCCGCGCTGACGCGGTCGTTCCCACGAGAGTGCGACTGGAAGACGATCCGCCTTTTGTCATCCAGTCCTGGCCTGGCGCTGCCGAGGAGTCTCCACGGCTCCGAAGCGAGCCGCGGCGGACCGATGGACTTTGCAACGTGGACGAGCTCGGCGGCCGTGGCATTCCTCGGCTCTGTCGGCGGGGGCGGTCACTCCACCGCGCTGCCGGCCGGGCGGATCGCTGCGGGATCGGAGTCTCTCCTCGCGGTCTGGCACGACGACGTCGTTCCCGGTCGGGCGATGGCGCCGGACGCTCCTGCGTCGGCCCTCGTCTATCGACCCTTGACCGCTGCATCGCCCGACGGCGGCCTCCGCGTCACGGTCGTGTCGTCGCATGCGAACGCGGATCGTCCCAGAACGGTCTTCGCGCTCGTCGCCCGGCGAGACCGCTTCGTCGAATGGGTCGGACTGCCGATGGCGGAGCTTCCCGAGACAGTCATCGTTCCGAACGACCGAGCGATCGTCTGCGCTGCGCGCGACGCCTCCGAGGGCACGGTCCTGTTCACGTTCGACGCGGACGGTCGCTACGTCGATCGCACGCCGCTGAACGCCCTCCTTCCGCCGACCGCAGAGCGCGACGCCGCGTCGGTCGTGACGCTCGCCGCAAGTCACGCGGGCCGTTGTCTCGCGGTACCTCTCGCGTGTGGCGGCGTGGCGCTGATCGACTTCGATCCTGAGAGCGAGCCGATCTACCGGCTCTGCAGCGTCGAGCGCGCTCCGAAGCACGCGTGCGGAATCGACGCGTGGCTCGGTCAGGCGCGCGACCTCCTCAGAGATGGCGACGTCGAGGCGGCTCGCTTCGCGCTCGAGGCTGCGATCGAGTCGGAGCCGAACGACCCGCGCGGCTACCTCGCGCTCGCACAGCTCTGCGAGCGGATCGGTGACGACGCGGGAATGGTGGGCTGCCTGCGGGACGGGTTCGAACGCGCGCACGCCGACGTCGAAGACTCGGTGACGGGCGACTGGCAGGTCGGCACACCGCACGCGCGACTCGCACTCGACTACGTCGAGTCGACCCGCAGCTTGCACGGCGACGACCGCGCACACGATGCGCTTGCCGAGACGATGGCGCTCTACCCCTGCATGGAGGAAGCCGTCCTGCTGCGGGCCGAGCTGTTCTTCGATGCGGGCGAGCGCGCATCCGCCATCGCATCGCTGGAGCACGCCCTCTCGCGCCTTGGACCGTCCGTGAACGTCGCCGCGGCGTTCCACGACGTCGGTCGATTCCTAGCACGTCGCGACGAGGGCGAGCTCGCGCTCCGCTTCCTCGAAGACGCCTACGCCCTCGGCGACACGTCCGAGTTCCTCATTCGCAGCATCGCCGGGCTGCGCGCCGATCGCGGCGAGTTCGACGTCGCGGCCGACTGGCTCGATCGACTCGCCGATCGCTGGCGCTCGACGTCGAACGGCGACTCCGAGCTCACGCGGACTCTCCGCGGCTTCCAGCGGCTCGCCGAGCTCGAGCGCGAGATCCTCGCGCTGCGCGAGCGCGCCGTCGCCGCGCCGCCTCGCTAGCCCAAACCGCTCAGCCGAGCACGCTCTCGACGACCTCGTCGACGAGCGCGTCGCGGTCGACGCCGGTCGCCTCGGCTTCGTAGCTCGGGATCAGGCGATGCCGAAGCGCGGGCTTCGAGACCGCCCGTACGTCGTCTTCGGTGACGTGCAGTCGATCGGCGAGCAGAGCGCGGACCTTGGCGCCGAGCAGGATCGCCTGGCCTCCGCGCGGGCTGGCGCCGTAGCGGAGCGCCGCACGGACTGTCTCGGGCGCGCTCACGTGCGCAGGGTGCGTCGCGAGCACGATCGCGGCCACCGACTGGACGATGGGGGACGGCGTCGGGATCTCGCGGACGATCTGCTGCAGGCGCAGGACCAGCTCGTGGGACAGGGACGCCGGATCGTCGTCTTCCGGAGCGCCGGTCGTCGCGGCGAGGATGCGCGCGAGATCCTCTCGCTTCGGCAGACCGATCTCGAGCTTGAAGAGGAAACGATCGAGCTGGGCCTCGGGCAGCGGATAGGTGCCCTCCATCTCGATCGGGTTCTGCGTCGCGACGACGAAGAACGGCGGCGGAAGAACGTGCGTCGTCCCGTGCAGCGTGACCTGGCGCTCCTGCATCGCCTCGAGCAGCGCGCTCTGCGTCCGCGGCGTCGCGCGGTTGATCTCGTCGGCGAGCAGGACGTTCGTGAAGACGGGACCGCGCTCGAAGTCGAACGTCCGCGCGCCGCTGTCCTCGTCGACGCGCAGCACGCGCGTGCCGAGGACGTCCGACGGCATCAGGTCGGGCGTGCACTGGAGTCGCTGGAACTCCAGGTCGACGGCGTCCGAGAGGGCGTGAACCAGCGTCGTCTTGCCGAGGCCGGGCGCGCCCTCCAGCAGAACGTGTCCACCCGCGAACAGCGCCTGGATGAGCAGCTCGACGGTCTCACGCTGGCCGAGGAAGCGATCCTCGAGGCGGCGCCGCAGTGCCCGCGCAGCCTCCCGAAGGGACTGGATCTCCTCGTCGAGGTCCTGGAGGTCGGTCAAAAGGTCGCGCTCGTCTCGATCAGGGGCGAATGTTCGTCAGTAAGGACTGCGTTCCGCGCGATCGCGGCCCGCGTCATCACGCACGATACACGCATGCAGCCCGCTCTCGTCCTTCTCACGTCGCTCATCCAGGCGCAGGCCGCGCCCCTCCCCGAGGTGACCTTCGTCGACGTCGCGCCGATCATCCATCGACGCTGCACGCCGTGCCACCGCCCCGAGGCGGCCGGCCCGTTCCCGATGCGCACCTACCGCGAGATCGCCAAGCGCGGGCCGATGATCGCGTTCGTCGTCGAGGACGGGACGATGCCCCCGTGGCATCCGGCCGACGGCTACGGGACCTTCAAGGACTCGCTGGCGATGACGCCCGAGGAGCGTGAGACGCTGATCGCGTGGATCGACGCGGGCATGGCGCAGGGCGAACCCGAGCGCGCGCCCGAGCCGCCGACGTTCGAGGGAGGGTGGCAGCTCGGCGAGCCCGACCTCGTCGTCACCATGACCGACGCGTTCGAGGTGCCGGCGACGGGCGCCGACCTGTACCGGAACTTCGTCGTCCCGCTCCCGACGACGGAGGATCGCTGGCTGACGGCCATCGAAGTGATGCCCGGCGCGCCGCGCGTGCTGCACCACATCGTCTTCGATATCGACACCCAGCGCCGCTGTCGCTCGCTCGACGGCAGCGACGGCCGGCCGGGCTGGGACGCGATGTCGGGCGAGGGCGGCGGAGTGACCGGCTGGGACGACGGCGGTCCGCTGCTCGGTACGTCGCTCGGCGGCTGGGCCGTCGGCTCGCAGCCGCGCCACCTTCCCATGAGCCTCGCGCGGAACCTCCCCGCAGGCGCCGACCTGATCCTGCGATCGCACTTCCATCCGAGCGGCAAGGTCGAGTCCGAGCGCACGACGCTCGGACTGCACTTCACCGACAAGCCGCCGGCGAAGCAGCTCATGGGGCTGCAGATGCCGCCGATGTTCGGGACCGCGGCCGGGATCGACATTCCCGCCGGCGAGTCCGACTTCGTCGTGCGCGACTCCTTCACGCTCCCGGTCGACGCGCTCGCGCTGACGGTGGGGGGCCACGCCCACTCGATCCTCCGCGAGATGCGCATCGACGTGTTCCGGCCCGAGGACGACGACGTCGAGTCGATCTTCTGGATCGACGACTGGGACTTCGACTGGCAGAGCCGTTACGAGTGGGCCGAGCCGGTCGAGCTGCCCGCGGGCACGGAGCTCGGCGTCGAGCTGCTCTGGGACAACAGCGACTACAACCCCAACAACCCGTTCGATCCGCCGCGCCGCATCGGCTGGGGCTTCCAGAGCACCGACGAGATGGGCAGCGTCACCGTCGCGATGGTGGCGAAGGACGAGGCGGACGCGGACGAGCTGTGGAAAGCGATCCGGCAGTACAAGCGTGACCGCCTGCGCTCGCGGCCGGAGAGCGGCTCGCGACACGAGCGGTCCCAGGCGTGGCGCATGTGGATGGCGGATCAGGTCCGCCTCTACGATGCGAACGGAGACGGAGAGCTGTCGAAGGACGAGCTCGCCGGTGGCGGTCAGCAGCTGCTCGAGGCTGCGGACAAGAATGGTGACGGCGGGATCGACCGCGACGAGCTCATCGCGACCCTCGGCGACACGTTCGTGCCGGCCGCGCCTGGCGAAGACCGCGGGCCGATCTTCCTCGAAGACCTGGACGGCATGCGTCACGCGTTCCCGGCGCCGCCCACGGGGACGCGCGCCAACGTCCTCGTGTTCTCGACGGTCGACTGCCCGATCGCGAACGGCTACGCCCCGGAGATCTCGTCGATCGTGCGCGATCACACGGGCGACAAGCTGCGGTTCTACCTCGTTCACGTCGACCCGGACGTCTCGGCCGATGCCGCGGCGAAGCACGCGGAGGAGTACGGGCTCTTGCTCCCCGTGCTGCGCGACGTCGACCATCGTCTCGTCGAGCGCCTCGGCATCACGTGCACTCCGGAGGTCGCGGTCATCGATGCGAAGGGCGAGCTCGTCTATCGCGGACGGATCGACGACCAGTATCGCGAGATCGGCCGCCGTCGTCCCGCGCCGACGACGCGCGATCTTCGCGATGCACTGCGCGCCGTCCTCGCGGGCGAGGACGTCGCAAATCCACGCACCGAGGCGATCGGCTGCAAGCTTCCCGTGCGACTCGACGGAGACGACTGACGTCCGGGTGTCGAGATCGACGGTGTCGTGGCATGCTCTAGGAATGAGTGCATTCGATGAATGCCCCGGCACCGTGACCCTCGAGGAGACCGAGTCCCTCGAGGAAGTGAAGGTCGCGAACCTCTGGAAGGTCATCTGCCACGACGATCCGCACACGACGATGGACTTCGTCGTCGACGTGCTCGTCAAGGTCTTCCGACAGCCGTCCGTTCGCGCCGTCGAACTCATGATGCGCGTCCACACGACGGGCAGCGCCCTGATCGGGCTCTGGCCCGAGTCGGTCGCGCGCAAGAAAGTGAATCGAGCGCACGCAAAGGCGCGCGCGCTCGGCTATCCGCTGACGTTCTCGATCGAAGAGGACGTCTGAACGGGCTGCGGCTGGCGGCCGCACGTCCGATCCGCTAACGTCTTCGCCCCGATTTTGCCGGGGCGTGAGTTCGACGACGCTCGCCGCGGCGCCGCCCGAGATCCGTCATGACGTACGCCATTGCGCGCCGTGACTGGAGCGCCCAGGCCCTCCTCGCTCCAGTCACGTCGCAGGACATTCGCTGCACGCCCGACGAGGCGCGCGAACACGAGCCGCGGATCTGGACCGACCTCGTCGCCGAGTACGACGCGCGCCTCCTGCAGGCCGAGCTCCTCGGCCGTGCGACCGCGTTCTCGCCCGAGTTCCTCCGCTTCCTCGATGCCTGGGCGGAGGACGAAGAGCATCACTCCAATGGACTGCTGCGGCTCTACTCGCTCGTGACGCGCGAGCCCGAAGACGCTGTCCGCGAGCGGCTTGCAGAGCGCCGCGGCGACTTCAGCGCGATGGACTCCTGGCTCGACGACGAGTTCCTCTTGCTGGTCCTGTTCGCCTACGACGAGGCGATGAGCACGCACGGCTACGGCGAGGACATCCCGTTCTACGCATCGCTCGGCCCGCTCGCGTTCGAGACGCTCCTGCGCGAGATGAAGAACGACGAGGCGCTGCACTACGCGAACGCGATGCGCGTGCTGGCCGCGAATCACGCCCACCGAGCCGCCGACGTCGCCGGAGCGATGGACCGCATCGTGGCCTTCGACGCGGACCAGGACGAGTACCGCGCGACGTTCGTGCTCGATCACGCGACGTCGCAGTTCTCCGCCGAGCAGATGGAGAAGGTGGGAGCGTCCGTGCGCGCCGCGCTCGAGAGGCGCATGCGCACGGCCGGTCCGTCCGTTCAGAGCTGAACGGGACTGACTCGAACGTCACCGCCACCGCGTCGGTGAAGTTCGACGCGACGCCCGGGTTCGCGCCCCGGTACCACGCCTGGAAGTTCCGTGTCGCGCCCGCCTGGATCGAGATCAGTCCCATGGAGGGGGGCGGCGTGGCACCGAGGTCGAGCTCGAGCGTCACGCGGTTGTTGGCGCGCGTCGTGCTCCCGTAGGCGCGGAGGAACGCGGGAGAACCGGTCGAGTTGGGAGCCGCCGGACCGCAGTAGGGCGTGCTGATCTCGTCCTCGGTTCGGCCCGCGACGTAGACGATACCGGCCGCGTCAGAGACGTCGACGTCGCCCGTGGCTCCGACGCCGTAGCCGAGCCCCTGAACTGCCGCGGCGCGCTGCCGCCTACGGAGATTCGCTGGAGTCCGCTCACGCGAGCCTGCATTCGAACCCTCGATGCGCGGAAGAACCCCGTCGCGCGAATCGTCGAACCTCCCGTTCCGCGGACCGTTCACCCTTCGCATGCGAATCAGACGCTCGCTCCTCCTTTGCCTGCTTCTCGCCCTCGTCGCGTCGGGGGCCGCCGTCGCCGTGGCGAGGCAGCGATCCCCTGTACCGCCGCCGGGGCCCGAGCCGCTCGGAGCCGCGGGGCAGCTCTGCGCGGATGCCCTCGGGCGATTCGCCAATACCCTCTATCGCGAGCTCGCGGACGATGCGAGCGGTGGGAACCTCGTCGTCTCGCCCTGGTCCGTCTGGTCGTCGATGGCCTCGTTCGCGACGTTCTGCGATGGCGCATCGCGCGACGAGGTCGTGCGAGCGCTCGGGTTCGAGGGCGAAGGCGTCACGGACGAGACGCTCCGCGCGGGACGGGCGGAGCTACTGGAGCGCATGCGGCGCGCGGACCGCTACGTCACGCTCGACGCATCGCAGGCAGTGTGGATCGAGCGCAGCCTGGAGATCGACTCGGAAGCGGCCAGGTCGCTACGGCGCGAATCGGGGGTCGACCTCGAGCGCGTCGACTTTCGCAATCGGGGAGAGTCGGCGTCGCGCGACATCGCCGCGTGGATTCGCTCTGCCGCGGGTGGCGGAGGGCCGGCTCGCGCACGGGCGTTCCCTCCCTTGACGGACCTCGTGCTGACGGACGCGCTCTCACTGCGAGCGCGCTGGAGGGATCCCTTCGATGCACGCAGGACGGCGCCGGGGGAGTTCCAGCGCCTCGACGGGGCCGCCGTGCCCGTCCCGATGATGTCGCACAACCTGATGCACGGGGTCGATGGGAAGGAGAACCCGAGGTTCGCAGCGGTGCGGCTCTTCGAGGACGACGAGCGCGCCGCCGCGACGGCCGTCGAGCTGCCCCATCGGGGAGAGCGAACGTCGCTGATCCTCGTCCTGCCCGACCTCGCGGATGGGCTCTTCGACGTCGAATCCCGGCTCGACGTGGCCAGGCTCGGAGCCGCTCTCGACGCGGCCGAGCCCCGCGAGATCAAGGTCGTCGTTCCGCGCCTGTCCATCCGGCGGAGCATCGACCTCCAGCCTGCGCTTCGAGCGATGGGCGTCGAGTCGATCTTCGAAAGCGTCGACCTGAGCCGCCTGTTCGCCGGACCGGCGTCCGGCCGGCACGTGGGCTCCGTCTCCCAGGGCGCCGCGCTCGACGTCGACGAGCACGGCGTTCGGAGCTGGGCGTTCACCGAGTGGCACATCTTCGACGCGGTGCCGGACGTCGTCACGGCCGACCATCCGTTCCTCGTGATCGTGCGGGAGCGGACGAGCGGAGCCGTACTCTTCGTCGGAAGGGTCCTCGACCCCTCGACCTGACGGCGACCGCGGGCTCGGATGGAATGCGCCGCGTCGAATTCCCAGTCAGTGGACTCCGCCGCTCGTTTCCCCGAACGCATGCACTGCTCCCAAGCGACTGTACCGCTCCTGCTGTCCCTCGTCTCCGCCCATGCGCAGGAGGCGACGGCGACCATCGAGTCCCTTCTGGAGGCCCGGCGGGGCTTCGAGACCGCGCTGATCGACCTGAGGAGCGTCGACAGTCCCCTCGCCGAGCCGCCCGCTGAGCTCTTCTCGCTCGTCGAGATCGACGCGCCGCTCGGCAAGAACCTCGGCTACCTCAGTCGCATCGAGCCGGGCGAGGAGCGCCTGCCCGCCATCGTCTGGATCACCGGCGGGTGGCCGACGGCGCGCGGCGGCAGCTACGTATGGCTGCCAGGGCCGTTCGAGAACGACCAGTCGGCGAGCGCCTTTCGCGACGCAGGCGTCGTGATGCTGTTCCCGACCGTGCGCGGGACGGGGCCGAACCTCGGCTTCCAGGAGCTCTTCTTCGGCGAGGTCGACGACGTGATCGCGGCGGGGGAGTTCCTGCGCGAGCACGAGCGAGTCGACCCCGAGCGCATCTACCTCGGAGGGCACAGCACTGGCGGGACGCTCGTCCTGCTCGTCGTGTGTGCGACCGATCTCTTCCGCGGCGCGTTCTCTTTCGGGCCGGTCGCCGACATGGCGGACTACGGGGATCGGGACTGGCCGTTCGACGCCGAGGATCCCGAGGAGCTGCGGCTGCGCTCGTCCCTCCCGTTCCTCGACTCGATCACGACGCCCACGTACGTGTTCGAGGGAGTCGGCGGAAACGTCGAGGACCTCCGGAAGATCGAGGCGAACAGCCGGAACCCTCTCGTGCGGACGCTCGCGCTTCCGAGGGCCGACCACTTCACGCCGCTCGCGCCGATCAACCGCTTCCTGGCGGAGCGCGTGGTCCTGCATCGGGACGGCCCGTTCGACGTGGACCTCGACGAGGTTGCCGCCGCGTACGCCGACGGCTGGAACGCTCAGCGCGAAGAGCGCGACCTCGGTCTGATCGCCGAGCTGCGAGGTCAGGGAACGCCGTGGGGCGAGGTGCGGACGTTCACGTTCACGCTGCGGGGCTGGAACAGAGCGAACGTCGACGACGCGATGGAGCGGCTGAGAAGCTCGGGCTTCTCGCTGCAGCCCGCCCTCGAGGAGCCCGACGCCGACGGCGATCCGAGCTTCCGCATCACGGCGACGCGATCGCTCGCCTTCGAGGTCGACGCGATCTTCACCGCCGCGCGTCAGGTCGCGGAGATTGCGGCCGACGCGGTGGTCGAGGACGAGGGCTGGACGGCGGCGAGGTGACCTCGGGTCCGCCGCCGTCCGATCGACCTTCTACGGTCGGAACACGATCCGCAGCGCGTCCGACGTGTTGAAGCCGGCGGCCGTCGAGTCGCGGAAGAACGCCTGGAACACGCGGCTCGCACCCGGGACCATGCCGCCCGCGTACGGCGCGGCGTAGTCGAGCGGCACGTCGATCCGCCCGGTGGCGCTCGACAGACCCGCGGGGTACATCCGGCGCAGGAGCCCGCCGACGCACAGCGTCCCGTCACCCGCGACGCCGCGCGACTCCAGCGTCCCGTTCACGAGCAGCACGAACGAGTTGGAGGGGAGGCGCGTCGCCGTGAAGACGGCGTCGTTGGCGGCGCGGCTCGACGTGCCGGACGCCCGCAGCAGCGCGCTCTCTCCCGTCGAGTTCGACTCCGCCGTGCACACCGGCGTTCCGAGCGTCCGGCCGCACGGATCCTCGAGCCGCGTGAGCCCGCTCGCGCCGACGCCGGCGACGCCCGCGAAGAAGCCGCCGAGGTAGAGGGCTCTGCCGCGACCGTCGTCGTAGACCGCGGTGTCGAGGGGCCAGTTGTCGGGGATGGCACCCGCGTCGGCCCAGCTCGTTCCGTCCCACACGGCCGCGTTCTCGACGGGCACACCGCCCGCCTCGTCGATCGTGCCGTAGACGTACAGGCGCTCACCGCGGCCGTCGGGATCGAAGGCCGCGAGCTGGAAGCCCCAGCCCAGTCCCGAGAAATTGGCGGCGTCGCCCAGGCCCGTTCCGAAGGCGCTCCAGGACGACCCGTCCCACGCGGCGATCGATCGCGCCTGGACTCCGCCCGCGCTCTGGAAGAGACCGGTCACCACGAGCACCTCGCCGTCGGGGGAGTCGTAGATCGCCATGTTCCGACCGATGCCGCCGCCCACCGAGCCGAGGGTCGAGAGTCCCGAGCCGAGCGGAGACCACTGCGTTCCGTCCCAGCGGGCGATGTTCTCCGCCGCGGTCGTCCCGAGCATGCCGAAGTTGCCGCACGCGTAGAGGGCCGGGCCGTTCCCGTCGTCCCAGACGATGACGTCTGCGATGCTCGTCAGCGCGCCGCCGGTCGGAGGCGCCGTGATGCCTCCGCCGACCGTCGCCCAGTCCACGCCGTCGAAGCGCGCGATGCTGTGCGTCCCGGGACCGCCGAGCCGGTTGAAGCGGCCGCCGACGTAGAGCGTCGGGCCGTTCCCGTCGTCGAAGACCGCGAGCCCGTAGCCCCAGTCGATCCCCTGGCCGGGGTCACCGACGGGGACCCAGCTCGTCCCGATGAGACGTGCGACCGTCCAGCGCGTGAGACCTTGCCGGATGCCGGCCACGTACATGTCTCCATCGAACTCGACGAGATCCTCGATCGACGCGTCCTGGAGGTTGATCGAGCCAACGGGCTCGTAGCGCTCACCGTCGAAGCGGAGCGCGAGGTCCTGACCGAGGAGCGGACGGCCCGACACCATCCAGAGCTCTTCGCCCGTTGCCGACGGGACGACCTCGAACGCGTGCACGCCACTGCTGAGCCCGAGCGTGTCGAACAGAGCGACGAACTCCGTGCCGTCCCAGCGCTCCAGGAACGACCCGCTGCCCGGCTTCACGTCGTGTCCGACGAACAGCTCCTGTGCCCCGGCCGGGCCGACCGCGGCGAGGCTCGCCGGCGTGAGCGCAGA
The DNA here is from genome assembly GCA_039200205.1 of Planctomycetota bacterium. Lineage (GTDB taxonomy): Bacteria > Planctomycetota > UBA1135 > UBA1135 > Saltatorellus. The sequence goes on along the minus strand of JBCCSK010000038.1, from coordinate 2,025 downwards.
CGAGAACGGGAGGCGCGTCGCCAGCGATCCGCCCAGGCGGTCGACGCCGAGGTCGCGAGCCGCGTGCAGGAAGTCGCCGTTCGGCTCGCTGCGGACCGCGAAGTCGTAGACGGGCGCGCTGCCGCCGATGGGGACCCACGCACCCTGTCGACGCACGACCCAGGGTGAATTCGGGGCGCCCGGTGCGCCGTCGAAGGTGCCTCCGACGTGCAGCTCAGGCCCGCCCGGAGCACTCGCGTCCGAGTACAGCGCATTCACGGCGCGTCCAAGGACGTTCTGCCCCAGAAGACCACCGCCGAAGGCCGAGAACGACGCGCCGTCCCACTGCGCCAGCTTGTTCGCGGGGACCGTGCCGATCGAGGTGAAGTTGCCCCCGATGACGAGGACCGGCCCGCTTCCGTCGTCGTGCGTCTCGAGCGCGCGAATGATCGCCGGGCTGCCGATCGACGTCGTCATCGACGACCACAGTCCGTCGTAGCGCGCAAAGCTGCGACTGAACGTGCCGCCGACCGAAGAGAACTGTCCGCCCACGTAGAGAGCGGGACCCGAGCCGTCATCGTGCACGTGCAGCGTCGCCGCCGTGCCTCCGACCGTCCACTCCATCCACGTCGACCCGACGAGTTTGGCCACGAAGCCCAGCCCGCACGCGTAGAGCGTGGTGCCTGTGCCGTCGTCGTACTCGGCGAGGTCCCAAAGGGGCGCGTCGAAGCCATCTCCGACCTGCGTCCAGTTCGTTCCGTCGAAGGACGCGACGCTCGACGCCACCGTCTCGCCGACCGCGGTGAACGCACCGGCGATCACGTGCCGCTGCTGGGAACCCGTGCCGGTGACGAGCTGCGCCTTCACGACGCCGTTGACTCCGCTCGGCAAGAAGGCGTTCGAGTACTCCGGACACTGCCAGGCCAGGGCGGCCGGAGACAGAGCGAAGGCGAGGGACAGGGGAAGCCAGCGGCAGATGGACTTCATGGGAAGGGTGCGTCTTGGGAAGGGGGAGACCGTCGCGAAACTACCACGGCACGCGGACTTGCGCTGATCGAGTCGCGCCGCCCTTCGCTCCGTGTGCCCCTACCTGACCCAGAGCACGATCGCCACCGTGGCGGCGACCTGCGCACCGACGAGGAGAGCGCCGAACCGTGCCTCTTTCGCCGCCGTTCCGCGTCGGTTCAGCCAGTCCGCGAGACCGAGTGCACCCGCCGGAATCAGGTACGGCGAGATCGGTTCGAACTCCGGTGAACCTGCGACGACGGGTGCGAGGAATGCGAGGCTCCACGGCACGATCCAGACGGGAGCGCGCTTCGCTTCGATCGCGCGCGCTGCGAACAGCATCTGGTAGAGGCCGAAGAGGATCACTCCGAGTCCGATCGGAAGCGCGACGATCCACTGGCCGAGCGCACGCGGGCCGAAGCTGTCCGCGCCTGCGAGCGAGCGCTCGGCGAGGTGTCCGATGCGCTCTGCTTCCGACGCGCCTGTGAGACCGATCGTGATCGACATCACCAGCACGACGACGACCGCGTAGAAGTTGACCTGCGCTTCGCGTCGATACTCCGGATGCCGCGACACGGCGAGGGCCACGGCGGGGATGAGCAGCACCGTCTCGAGGTGCAGCATGTACGCGAGGCCGAACGCGAGGATCGCGCGCCACTGGTATCCGCGCGACGATCCCTGCTCCTGGCGCAAGAGGGACCAGAGCAGCAGGCTCGCGCCGAACATCCCGGGCGCGTAGTCGATGGGTGACGTCCCGCCGATCCAGGCGTACGGCACGGCGAAGGCCGCGAGCGCAGCCGGGACGCAGGTGCTCCTGCGGAACCCGAGGCCTCGCAGGAACGCGAGGGTCATCATCAGCGCGAGGCCGAAGGTGAGACCCGCGATGAGCCGCATCGTCGACTCGGGCGTCGCGCGCTCGAAGAGCTCGAGTGCGCCCCGGCCGATCGGGAAGAGCAGGCCCTGCGTGAGGACGTCTTCGCCCTCCATCCGGCGAAGTGCCTCGTCGCCGGCCGTGTAGGGATGCGCCGCCGGAACGGCGAG
>JBCCSK010000037.1:0-24573 GCA_039200205.1 Planctomycetota bacterium | reverse complement strand
GCCGAGGCCCCGCGCGATCTGGGGCGCACCGTCATCCAGCGAGCGCCCTCGGGAGGCGGCAGCGACCTCTCCCAGCAGCCCGCCTGGGTGCGTGCGCTGCTCGTCGTCCTGGCCATCGCGCTCGCGGGCGGCATCGCCTACGGCGCGTTCACGCTCACGCGGACCGTCCGGAGCCAGAGCGCCGTGCTCGCCGACTGACATGCGAACCAGATCGATCGTCGCCTTCCTCGCCGTCGCCTGCCTCGCGGGCCTCGCGGCGTTCTTCCTGCGATCGCGACCCACGCCGCTCGACGCGTCGCTCGACCGAGCCGACACGGTCGAGCGTCCCGCTCCCGCCGAGTCGGCGGCCGATCTCGCCGAGGTCACCCGAACGTCGGATCCGTCGCGCGCCGAGGGAGTGGTCTCGCGCGTCTCGACGCCGACGGACGTCGCGACGGCATCCGGCGCACACCCCTGGACCGAGATGCTCGCGGGCGTCACGGGCCGCATCGTGGAGGAGGACGGCACGCCCGTCCCCGGCCTGCGCGTCGAGCTCCTCGAGGGCGACGCGTCGCTCGTCCTCGAGCGCGACTTCACGCCGTTCGGGCGCGAGGACCTCGGCGTCGACGAGGGACGCACGGACGGGGAGGGGAGGTTCCTTCTCCAGGGCGGCTACGCCACCGCGTTCCACGCGCTCTCGATCGACGGAGGCGGACCGCGCTCGTCGCTGCGCTTCGTCGAGCACGGGCTCTCGATGGGCGAGGTCACCGACGTCGGCGACATCGTCCTCCCGGCGTTCGGGACCGTGATCGGCGTGGTCTTCGACGACGACGGCGAGCCGGTCGCCGGCGCGCGGGTGCGTCTCACAGAGATCCCCGAGCCCGTGCTGCAGTCGGGCGTGCTCGACCTGCGCGACCACAGCGCCGTCGCGTTCGGACAGGGCGGGGACTCGATCGAGTTCCTGGAGCTCCCGGGCTGGGTCCTCGCGAACCTCGATCGACTCCCGGTGCCGACGACGACGACGGCCGAGGACGGCTCCTTCCGGCTGGAGGGCGTGCCGCGCACCGTGGTCGCCGGCGGCATCGATCTCCCCGGGCACGTCGCGACCACCATTCCGCCGTTCGAGCTCAACGTCGACGAGTTCGACCTCGGCGAGCTCGACCTCGTGATCGGCCGCGTCGCGAAGGGGCGTGTCGTCGATGCGCTGGGCGAGCCGGTCGTCGGCGCCGAGGTCCGCGCCGGCGCGACCCACCCGATCTTCCGCGTCGGCATCCTCCAGCGCGCCCAGCTCACCGACGAGGACGGACGCTTCGAGCTCCCCGGCGTCGCCGAGATCGGACAGGTGGTCGCCGCCGCGCGCCGCGACGGGCGCGAAGCATGGGTCCTCGCAGAGGCCCCGGCCGGCTCGTCGAACGTCTCGATCGTCGTGCCGGCAGCGGCTTCGCTCACGGTGCGTGCGGTCGACGAGGACGGCGGTCCCGTCGCGGGTGCCGCGGTCGAGGTCCGACCGGCCCCGGAGAATACCGGGATGTTCAGCCAGGGGTTCGCGGCGATGCTCGGCGCGCGCACGGCGCCCGCGTCGTATCGCGTCGCGGAGTCCGAGCCGGGCGTGTACGTCGTCGACGACATTGGACTCGGCGAGTGGATCGTCCGCGTCGAGGGACCGACCCACGCGCCGGTCGAAGCTCGGCACGTCCACGCGTCGGAGGCGACTCCCTGCGACGTGACGTGCGCGAAGGGGCGAACGCTGGAGGTCCTCGCGGTGAATGCCGCGACGGGAGAGCCGGTCCCGTTCGCGTTCGCGCGCGTGGTCGGGCCGACGGAGGCCCTCTTCGGCGGGCTCGCCTCCGGCTACACCGACGAGAACGGCCGCGTGCGCCTCGGCCCGCTGCCGCCCTTGGACGAAGCGTCGGGCGATCGGGGGATGTTCCGCATCAGCAGCGACCAGGAGCTGTTCGTCGAGCACCCCGTCTACGGCATGGCGAGCATGACCGTGCCGAAGGAGAGCGTCGACGTGTCGATCTCGCTCGAGCCGACGGGGGCGTTGAGCGGGAGGATCCTGTGGGGGAACGACGCCCCCGAGGCGCTCTACATGGTCGCCGTCGCGTCGAAGGGCCTGAGCGGCGCGGCCGCGGCCTTCCGGACGCCGCGTACGACCGTCAGCGATCCTGCCGGCGCGTTCCGCTTCAAGGACCTCACCAAGGGCCGGTACGACGTCTCGGTCTTCGAGCGCTTCCTCGACGGCAACCCCATGACGTTCGTGATGGCCCAGCGGGAGCCCGAGCTCTTGTTCCGCGCCGAGGTCGAGGTCGTCCCCGGCGAGACGCTGGAGCTCGAGGTGCCGCTCGGTCCCACGGGCGAAGGCGCGAAGACGGTCTTCGTCGGCCGCGTCGCCGTCGCGGGCGCCGCGGCGGTCGGCGCCACCGTGAAGATCGAAGGCAAGGAGGACCTCGAACTCACGACCGACGGCCTCGGCCAGTTCCGGTCGGATCCGGTGCCGATGGTCGGGAACTACCACGTGCGGATCGAGGCGGAGGTCCCGCTCCTCGACGGCGAGACCGAGACGCGCGAGGTCTACGACCAGTGGGTTCGTCCCGACGGGGACGAATACGCGATCGACGTCGACCTCCAGTTCGAGTCGTTCGTCGTCCAGATCGTCGATGCGGCGTCGGGGAAGGTCGTCGAGGGAGCGCGGGTTCGCATCGCGGGCGGCGCCTACGTCTTGGCCGGTCCCGACGGGCGCGCCGAGCTGCTCCTGGAGGGGAGCGGAATCCAGATCGTGGAGGCCAGGGCGGGGGACTATGCGACCCTCGTCCAGCGCCTCGAGTGCGACGCGTCCGGGTCGCCGCCGCACCTGCGCCTGGAACTCGTTCGGCCGGTGCCGTGCACGGGCCGCGTCGTCCTTCCCCAACCGCAGACGACCCCCGGCTGGGCGTACCTGGCCGTGAGCATGGCGGACGGCGGCCAGGAGTGGACGCAGATCGACACCGACGACATGACGTTCGAGATCGAGGGCCTGGCCCCCGGCTCGTATTCGGTCACCCTCTTCACGGGCGGGCCAGGGTCCCGTCCCAGCACGACCTTCGAGCTCGGCCCCGAAGGCAACTCGGACCTCGTGCTCGAGTTCGGCGCCGGCGACTGACGCGGAGGCCGCATCACGTCGTTCGGGTCGCGACGACGAGCGCGGCGGTCCAGCGATCGGCGCACTCGTCCCAGCGCGGCACGGCGACGTTCTTCGATCGACGCGAGCGAGCCCGCGCGACCGCGGCGACGAGCGCGTCGGGATCGTCGAGCGCGAATCGCTCGGCGGCGTCGCCGGTGACCTCGCGGTGGGCCGGGACGTCGGACACGGCGGTCGGGCAGTCCGCGCGGAGCGCCTCGGCCGGCCCAATCCCGAACCCCTCCAATCGCGACGGGAACACGGCGCACGCGGCGGCGGCGTAGAGCGCCGCCAGCCCCGCGTCGTCGACGTCCGCGCGCGCGTCGATGCGCCCGCGGACGCCGAGCTCGGTGGCGAGTTCGAAGAGGCGCTCGAGCTCGGCGCCCTTCGCTCCGCCGGCGAGGACGACGCGCGGGAGGCTCGCGTCGACGGCGAGCGCGCGGACGAGCTGCTCCAGGTTCTTCCGTGGCTCGACGTGTCCGACGTGCAGCAGGAACGGCGGATCGGCGGGCTCGCGCGGCTGAAGAGGAAGGTGGTCCGCGCCGTTCCCGACGACGTCGACGCGCCCGCGCGCCCCCGGGAATCCCTCGCGGATGCGCTCCCGCATCGCCTCGGAGACCGTCAGGACGCGACGCGCCCCGCGGATCGCGCCCCCGACGACGCGATCGCCGACGAGCCGACGAACGAACGGCGCGCTGTCGAGGTCGAGGCTGCGCAGGTCGTGGATCGTCAGCGTGTACGGCACGGCGAGCGAGCGCGGCGCGGGCAGGTGCGCCGTGTGGACGAGGTCGAACGGACGGCCCGCCCGGGACGCCGCGTCGAGGGCGCGCCCCAGCGCACGCGACTCGTAGAGCGCGCGCCTCGGAGCCGGCTGGTACGGCACGTCGCTCGCGATCCGTTCGATCGAGTCCGGCAGCTCGAACGCGATCGTCGTCGTTCCCTCCAGGACCGCGAGCCCACCGCCGTCCGCGCGGAGCCGCTCGTCGACGCGCGGAAGGAGCTCGGCGTTGTGGCGACGCACACCGCCCATCGGCTGACCCAGGCACACGCCGGAGACGAGCACGCGCGGCGCGTTCGTCACGCGATCGACCTCCAGACCTCGACGAGTTGCTCGGCCGTTCGCCACCACGTGTGCTTGCCCGCGACCTCGCGCCCTGCGGTTCGCCGGGCGTCGTCCGCATCGGCCGCTTCCGTCATCGCACGCGCGACGTCGTCCGGGTCGTCGGGGTGAGCGTCGAATGCGACGCCGCCCGCGGTCCCGGACTGAACGCTTCCGAAGGGGGTCACCACCGCCCGCCTGGAGCGCAGCGCTTCGAGCACCGGAAGGGCGAAGCCCTCCGACTCGGACAGGACCGCGACGCACGCCGAGGCGCGAACGAGCGCGGGGAGGACGAGCGCATCGATCACGCCGACGAGCACGAGATCGCTGTACCGCTCGGCCAGGGCCTGCGTTCCGGCGTCGACCTCGCCGGTGGCGACGACCGCGAAGCCGGCGCGCTCGGCGCCTGCGCAGACCCGGTCGAGGCGCTTCTTCGGTCGCGTGGCGCCGAGCGCGAGTACGAACGGCCGCGTCGGGAGCTCCGGATGGCCGAAGCGGAGCGCCCTATCGAAGGCGTCCTGTTCCGGGCCGAAGGCGGGGTCGACGCCCCAGGGGACGACGTGGAGGCGGGGGTGGGGCTCCAGGTCGTCGGCCACCCCCTGCGACGGCGTGCAGGTGGCCGCAGCGAAGCGGCGCCCGAGGGCGGCCCAGGTCCGGTGGACGGGGCCCGCGTTCTCGCGCGCGCCGCGCGCCCACGGCACCTCGTGCACGGTCTGGACCGTCCTGATGCGAGACGTCAGGGGGAAGGCGGAGACGAACGAGTGGAGCACGTCCGCGCCGGACCTTGACGCTTCTCGAACGAGGGCGGTCTGGCGCCAGAGGGCGAGGGAGCCCTTCAGGGGCGGTGCCAGCGTCAGCACCTCGATGTCATCCCGCGGCCCGAGCGCGCTCAGGATCGGGCGCACCGTTCGCACGACGCTCACGGGAAAGGGTCGGACGAGGGGAGATAGATCGAGGGCGACGCGCAACGTTCCGGTCGGGTCGGACGAACTCCACTACACTCCCGTCCCGTTCGCCATGCAGAACCGTAGCTCGCTCCCGCGATCCGTCGCGACCGTCGCCCTGGCGCTTGCGCTCTGGGCCCTTCCGTCGGGCTGCTTCCTCAGCCGCTCTCGCTCCAACCCGGAATTGAGCCCCGAAGCGGTGTCGCGCATCGTCCCGGGGACCTCGACCGCCGACGACGTCACGCGACTCCTCGGCGCGCCGAACGAGGTCGTTCAGCTCGGGCGCAAGAGCGCGTGGCTGTACGAGCACACGGTCGAGAAGCAGGCGGCGGCGTTCCTCGTCATCCTCGGGCTGCGCGGCGTCGACACCCAGGCCGACCGGGTCTGGGTCTTCTTCGACGAGGACGGCGGCGTCATCAACGTCGGCACGCTGTTCCAGGCGTCCGAGGCCGAGTACGACCTCCCGATCTTCTGATCGCCGTTCCATGGCGGCCCTTCGCTGGACCTCGCCCCTCGCGGCGGCGCTCCTCGCCACCGCCTGCGTGACCGGGGACTACAACAAGAACCGAACGTTCCAGCGTCCCCCGTACGGCGCTTACGAGGACCTCGTCGTCGGCGTGACCAACGTCGGCCACGCGATCGACGCGCTCGGCGCGCCGGTGTCGGTGATCGAGGTGGGGCGGGGGCTCGCGCTCTCGTGGGGCTGGCTGGAGACGACCGAGTGGAACGTCGCCGCGACGGTCCCGATCGGCGACGCCAACGGGCGCCTCCAGTTCGAGGACACCGATCTGAAGATCCCGGGGATCGTCCTCTTCTTCGACGAGGACTGGCGGCTCACGACGAAGCGAGAGGGCTTCCTCTCGGACCTGCTTCCGAACCAGCAGCCGCCGCGCGACGTCGACGACGACCTCACGGAACCGGATCCCGAGCCCTGACGCGCGGCGGTACCCTCTGCCGGTGATCGAACGCCCCTCGCTGACGTCCTGCCCGCTCGACTGTCCCGACGCCTGCGGCGTTCGGGTCGAGCGCGACGAACGCGGGGTCCTGAAGCGGATCCGCGGGAACCCGGGCCACGCGTGGTCGCGCGGTTCGCTCTGCGGCAAGACGGCGATCTACCACGAGGTCGTCCACGCGCCCGGTCGACTGAGCGTGCCCCTCGTCCGCAGCGGCGACGGCTTCAGGGAAGCGTCGTGGGACGACGCGCTGGCGACGATCGTCCGTCGGCTCGAGGGCATCGACGGCGACGACATCCTCGCGCTGCCGTACGCGGGCAACATGGGGCTCGTCCAGCGGCGCTTTCCACAGCGGCTGATGCACGCGCTCGGCGCGCGCGCGCACGACAGCGGCGTGTGCGACTCGACGTCCGAGGCCGGCTTCCAGCTCGTGAACGGCCGCTCCGTCGGTCCGGACCTCGACCTCGAGGCGACCCCGGAGCGCTCCGACCTGTTCGTCCTCTGGGGAAGCGACGCCAAGCGGACGACGCCGCACCTGATGCAGCGGCTCAAGCGCCTGTGCGACGCCGGCGTTCCGGTTCACATCATCGACGTCTACCGCACGGAGACGATCGAGACGGTCGAGGGCTGGGGCGGGACCGGTCACGTCGTGCGACCGGGCAGCGACGGCGCGCTGGCCCTCGGGCTGGCCGCGCGCGCGTTCGACGAGCGCGCCGCCGACCTCGACTTCCTGAAGAACGAGTGCCACGGCGCCGCCGAGTTCCGGGCCGAGGTGGCCGGCGCCTGGCCGCTCGGCCGCGTCGCCGAGATCACCGGCCTCGACGAGGCTGCGATCAGGTCGCTCTCGGACGCGTTCCACCGCGCGAAGGCGCCGCTCCTGAAGGCCGGCATCGGCTTCGCCCGCCGCCGTAACGGGGGCGAGAACATGCGCGCGATCGCGAGCTTCGCCGCGGTCCTCGGACGCTCCGACCGGATCTTCTTCCAGACGAGCGATCACTTCGGGCTCGACGACTCGGTCGTCTCGCGCCCCGACATCCGCAGCGCGCCCGAAAGGCCGCCGGTGAGCCAGGTCGGGCTCGGCGAGCTCCTCGACGGCGGCATGTTCACCGCGGCGATCGTCTGGGGCCACAACCCGGCGGCGACGCTTCCCGACTCGGTGCGCGTCAAGCGCGGCCTCGCGCGCGACGACCTGTTCCTCGTCGTACACGAGCTGTTCATGACCGAGACGGCGCGGCTCGCGGACGTCGTGCTGCCCGCGACGGCGTTCACCGAGCACTCCGACCTCTTTCGCAGCTATGGCCACCGCACTCTGCAGGTCGGCTGGCGTTCGACCGAGGCACCGGGCGAGCAGCGCAGCAACGTCGCGTGCTTCTCTGCGATCGGCCGGGCGCTCGGCTTCTCAGGCGCGGACGGCTTTCCCGACGATCGCCAGGGGCCGGCGTTCGAGGTCGACGAGGACGTCCGCGTCGGCGAGCTGCGCGCGGCGAACCGCGCGCGGTTCACGGACGACGAGTACCAGCGCGCGCTCGCGGGCGAGCCGGTGAAGCTCATTCCGCCGACGTTCGACGACCGCGGGACGCCGTCGGGCAAGATCGAACTCGTCTCCGAGCGCGCCGTCGCCGCCGGCGGTTCACGCGTCGCGAGCTGGAGCGAGGACGACGGCGCCGGCATGAAGGGCACGTTCCAGCTCCTCTCGACGCCCTCGACCGCGACGCACAACTCGACCTACCTGCACGTGCCGCGGCACCGCGAGCGGCTCGGCATTCCGCGCGTCCACGTCCATCCGCGCGACGCCCAGTCCGTCGGCGTCGACGAGGGCGCGCTCGTGCGCGTGAAGAGCGAGTACGGCGCGCTGACGCTCACGCTCACCTTCGACGAGACACTTCCGCGCAAGACGGTCCGGATCGACGGGTTCGTGAACGAGGACCTCGTGCCCGAGCGCGTCGGGGTCAACGCGCTCACGAGCCCGAAGGTCTCCGATTTCGGCGGCGGCAACGTCCTCTACAGCGCGCGCGTCGAGCTCGAGGCGGCGGAGAGCGCCTGAATGGACCTCGGCCTCCGCGGGCGCACGATCGTCGTCACCGGCGCCTCGGGCGGGATCGGCCGCGCGATCGCGGACACGCTCGGCGCTGAGGGCGCGCGACTCCTCCTCCACGCTCACTCGCGCGCCGAGGATCTCCAGCGCTGGGTCGCCGAACGCGACTGGGCGGAGCGCGCCGAGGTCGTTCGGGCGGACGTCGGCGACGCGGCCGCGATCGAGCGCGCGCTGGCGGGGCGCGGGCGGCTCCACGGATGCGTGGTGAACGCCGGCATCTGGCCGCCCGAGGACGTCCCGCTCGTCGACCTGGAGCCGGACCGGGTCGACGCCGTCCTCGGCGTCAATCTCGCCGGTGCGATGTGGACGTCACGCGCGTTCCTCCGCGCGCTGCGAGCGAGCGGCCCGGACCCCGGCGGCGCGGGCGCGTCGATCGTCTTCATCGGCTCGACCGCGGGACGCTTCGGCGAACGCGGACACTCCGACTACGCCGCGTCGAAGGCTGCGCTGGTCGGGCTCGCGCGGTCCCTGAAGAACGAGATCGTCGACCTCGATCCCTACGGCCGCGTCAACGTCGTCGACCCCGGGTGGGTCGTGACCGAGATGACCACCGAGCGTCTCGACGAGCCCGGGGCGGTCGAGCGGGTCGTCCGGACGATGCCGCTGCGCCAGCTCGCGCGGCCCGTGGACGTCGCCCGCCAGATCGCCTGGCTGTCGTCTCCGACGGCCGCGCGGCACGTGTCCGGCGAGGTGATCGCCGTCGCGGGCGGGATGGAGGGCCGCGTCCTCCGCGAGGAGGACGAGGTCGACCGGAGCGAGGTTCTCCGGCGTCTCGACCCGGACTCCGCCTGAACGTACCGGCTGGGCACCCTCGCGCCCTACCATGCCGCGATGACCGATCCCGGCACCCCGGCGACCCCTGCGCGCCGCGAGCTGAGTCTGCGCGCCGTCCTCCTCGGCCTCCTGCTCGCCGTCGTCATGGGCGCGGCGAACGTGTACGTCGGGCTCTACGCAGGACTGACGGTGTCCGCGTCGATCCCGGCCGCCGTGATGGCGATGCTGTTCTTCCGGTACGTCTACCGCGACCGGTCGATCCTGGAGGCCAACCAGGTCCAGACGTGCGCGTCCGCGGGCGAGAGCCTCGCCGCGGGCATCATCTTCACGATGCCCGCGCTCGTGCTGATGGGCACGTGGACGGACTTCGACTTCTGGACCGTCACCGCCGTCGCGTTCACGGGGGGGCTGCTCGGGATCCTGCTGATGATTCCGATGCGCAAGGTGTTCATCCTGCAGTCGCCGGAGCTGCCGTACCCGGAGGGGATCGCCTGCGCGGCGGTGCTGGAATCGGGGGAGGCGGCGGACGACGACAGCGCGAAGGACGCGGCGCAGGGTCTCCTGCTCGGCGGCCTGCTCGGCGCGTTCTTCAAGCTCGCGACGAGCTTCATCGCCGTCGTCAAGCCGGCCGTCGAGGGCGTGCGCGCCGTCGGGGATCGAGTCGCGTACTTCGGCAGCGACGTCTCGCCCATGCTCGTCGCCGTCGGCTTCATCGTCCGGCTGAACGTCGCGTTCCTCTTGTTCCTCGGCGGAGCGATCGGCTGGCTCGTGATCATGCCGCTGCTCAGCGACGTGGGGGAGTGGTCCGGTGAGCTCGCCGAATACCCGTGGCACCTCTGGTCCGAGGAGGTCCGCTACGTCGGCGTCGGCGCGATGGTCGTCGGCGGCGCGGCGTCGATCTGGTCCGTGCGTCACGGGCTGGTCGCCGCGATCCAGCACCTGACGGCCGGGTCGGGGGAGCGCGCGACGAGCGACGACAGGGAGCGCGACCTCCCGACGCCCGTGATCCTCGGCTTCTCGCTCCTCGCGGTGCTGCTCGTCGCCGGCCTCTACTACCGCTTCACGGGCGGCAGCGTCCCGATCACGGCTCTCCTGACCGTGCTGATGCTCGTCGCCGCGTTCTTCTTCACCGCGGTCGCGAGCTACATCGTTGGCCTCGTCGGGAACTCGAACAGCCCCGTGTCGGGCATGACGATCACCGCCGTGCTGTTCGCGGGCGGCGTGCTGACGCTCGTGGGCTACGAGGGGCCGAGCGCGGCGATCGCGACGATCGGCGTCGCCGCCGTCGTCTGCTGCGTTGCCTGCACGTCCGGCGACGTCTGCAACGACCTCAAGACCGGAGCGATCGTCGGCGCGTCTCCGTTCCGCCAGCAGATGATGCAGATCGCCGGCGTGGCGGTCGCGTCGCTCGTGATGGCGCCCGTGCTGACGCTGCTCAACGAGGGGACCGAGGGCGGCATCGGCGGCGAGAACCTGTCGGCGCCGCAGGCGAGCCTCTTCGCGAGCCTCGCCCAGGGCTTCGCCGGCGAGCGCGAGCTGCCGTGGGACCTGATCCTGATCGGCGCCGCGATCGGCACCGGCCTGCTGGTCGTCGACACGCTCCTGAAGCTGTCGGGCGCGAAGTTCCGCGCGTACGTGATGCCGATCGCCGTCGGGATCTACCTGCCGTTCACGCTCGCGCCGCCGATCCTGCTCGGCGGAATCATCAGCTGGTTCGTCCTGCGCGCCGCGAAGACGGACGCCGAGAAGGACGAGCGCGCGCACCGCGGCGTGCTGTTCTCGTCGGGCGTGATCGCAGGCGAGGCGCTCGTCGGCGTCGGCGTCGCCGCCGTCACGGTCCTCGCCAGCGACGAGATCAACGACGGGCTCGCGTCGTTCTCGGAGTCCTTGCGCAGCCGTACGGTCACGGGCGACCTTCAGCTCTACGACATGTTCACCTGGTCTGCGATCGCTGTCGGGCTCGTGATCTTCGTCCAGCGAACGTGGGCGAGCCGCTGATCGCCGGGAAAACAAACGACGGGATCGTCGAACCGAGTGTGGGCGCGGGCGTTGGGCGCACCAACCCCCACGCGCCTCTCCCCAGCTCAACGGTCTCTCTTTGATTCCCCCGCTCTCGTTCGCCCTCGTCCTCCTCGTCGCAGCTCCCCAGACCGACGCGCCCGAAGATCCCCCGGCTCCGCCGCAGGAGGATCCCGTCGATGCGTCGGACCCCGGCCCCGTCACCGCGTTCAACCTCGAGACGATGGTCGTGACGCCGACGCGGCGCGCGGAGAGGATCCTCGACGTTCCCTACACGGTCGACTACGTCGACAAGGAGCGGATCGACCAGCTCCGAACGCTGCCCCAGGCGCTGCGCGACGTTCCAGGCGTCATGGTCCAGGAGACCGGACCCGCGCAGGGCTCACCGTACATCCGCGGCTTCACCGGCTTCCGGACGCTCGTCCTGATCGACGGGATTCGACTGAACAACTCCGTCTTCCGCGACGGTCCGAATCAGTACTCCGGCACGATCGATCCGCTGTCGCTGTCGGGGATCGAGGTCGTGAAGGGTCCGAGCTCCGTTCTCTACGGCTCGGACGCGATCGGTGGCACGGTCAACGTCCTCTCGATCGATCCGACGATCTGGGACCGGCCGATCGGCGGCTCGGCCTTCGTGCGCGTCGCCGACGCGGCGAACTACGTCGTCTCGCGGCTCGAGCTCGGTGGAGCGATCGGAGACAAGACCGCGTGGCACCTCGGCGGCTCGATCAAGGACTTCGGCGACATCGAGGCGGGCGATCCCTCCGGCGAGCTCCCGAACACGGGCTACGACGAGTGGGACGGCGACTTCAAGGTCCAGCACCGCATCGACGACCTCACCACGCTGACCTTCGCCGCCCAGCACGTCGACATCGACAACGCGCCGCGGACGCACCGCACGATCTTCGCCGTTCCGTTCGAGGGAACCGACGTCGGGACCGACCTCCGACGCGACCTCGACCAGACGCGGACGCTCACGTACGTTCGTCTCGACACGGAAGAGGAGTACGACGGCGCGTGGGGCTTCCAGTCGATCCTGAGCTACCACCGCCAGGAGGAGCTGCGCCGCCGCGAACGGACGGGCGACCGCCTCGATGAGCAGGGCTTCGACGTCCAGACCCTCGGCGCGCAGTTCACCGCGACGCGCAAGCTGTCGATCGGCCGCTTCACGACGGGCGCCGAGTGGTACCACGACTCGGTCGATTCGTTCCTGAACCGCTTCGCCGACCAGACCCCCGCCGACGACATCCAGGGGCCCGTCGCCGACGACGCGACCTACGACCTGGGCGGCCTCTTCGCCGAACTCGCGTTCGACGTGTCGCGGTCGACGACGCTGACCGCCGGCGCGCGCGCGACGTACGCGGCCGCCGACGCGAACCAGGTGCGCGACCCGGTCACCGCGGAGCAGATCTCGATCGACGACGAGTGGTTCGCGCTCACGGGGTCGATCCGCTTCGAGTCTCGCATCGTCGAGACCGACGACGAGACCTTCGCGATCTTCGGCGGCATCTCGCAGGGCTTCCGGGCCCCGAACCTGTCCGACCTGACGCGCTTCGACTCCGCGCGCTCGGACGAGTTCGAGATCCCCGCGCCGGGCCTCGATCCCGAGGACTTCATCAGCTACGAGATCGGTCTCAAGCACGTCGCGAGGAACTTCTCCTACCAGATCGCGGGTTTCATCACGGACGGCGACGACGTCATCCAGCGCTTCCCGACCGGCAACGTGAACGGGGACGACGAGGCCGAGGTGACCAAGGAGAACGTCGGCGAGATCCAGATCGGCGGCATCGAGTTCGGCGGTGCGTACCGCTTCCACGACGACTGGACCGCGTTCGGGAACATCGCCTGGCTCGACGGTCAGGAGGAGACGCGCGCGGCGGCGGGCGAGCCCGTGATCAGCGCCGCGCCCTCGCGCCTCATGCCGCTGATGGGTCAGCTCGGCATTCGCTGGGCCCCGGTGGGGGAGCGCTACACGATCGAGGCGCGCTGGATCCACGCGGAGGACGCGGATCGGCTGTCGCCGCGCGACGAGGGCGACACGACGCGCATCCCGCCCGGCGGAACGCCCGGCTACGACATCTTCGACCTCCTGGCCACCTACCGCTTCGCGCGCGGCGTCGACGCGACGGTCGCGCTGGAGAACATCACGGACGAGGACTACCGCGTGCACGGCTCGGGCCAGAACCGGCCCGGGCGGAACCTCGTCGTCGGCGTGCGCTGGTCGTTCTGAACGTCGCTACCGAGCCTCGAGCAGCCAGGCCACCATCTCCAGGATCTCGATCGAGTCGAGGCAGTCGACCGTCCCGACGGGCATGCGAGACATCGGGCTCGGGCGCTCGACCTTCACGTCTTCCAAGGCGACGTCGACGACCTCGCCGTCGATGCCGCCGGGCTCCGACGGCGGGAGCTCGAGCGTGATCCACTCGTCGTCGCGCTCGACGAGCCGACCGACGAAGACCTCGCCGTCATTCGCCCACACCTCGGTGTCGCGGTACTGGTCGGAGATGTCGCGCGACGGCTCGACGATCGCGATGAGCAGGTCGCGCGGCGAGAAGCGCCCGCCCGCGTTCGTGAGATCGGGGCCGGTGCCGCCGCCTTCCTCGCCGACGCGGTGGCACGCGTAGCAGCCGGCGCGGCGGAAGGCGCGCTCGCCCTTCGCGCGGTCCTCGGCCTGCGGCAGGAAGCGGAGCGAGGGAAGCACCTCGCCGAGCGTCCACTCGTTGACGAACAGCGCCGCCTCGATCTCGTGTCCCGTGCCGACGACGTCGGTAGGGGCGGGCGGCGTGTACCCACCCTCGACGAAGGGCGCGGCGTTCTCCATCGCCGCGGCGCGGATGCGGTCCACGTAGCCCGCGAGGCTCTTGCCGCCTCGGAAGCGCGTCGCCTCGTCGTGCAGGAAGTCGAGGTAGCGTCGCGCGAGATCGTCGGTCCAGCCGGCACGTGCCAGCCGCAGCGCCATCGCGTAGTCGAGCGCCGATTCCTGGGTCGTCGCGCTCTCCATACGCGGGACCGCGAGCGCCGGAGCCGCCTCGGAGCCGACGCGGACGAGCACTTCGACGATCGCCACGTTGGCGCGCTCGTCGTCGACGGGGAACATCGCCGCGAGCCGCGCGCCGATGCGCTCCCGCAGCTCGGACGAGGGATCCCCGGTCCGCGCGAGCGACAGCTCGATCGTGCGCAGGCCGACGCGGTCGAGCGGGCCGTCGGGGTCGAGCACGGCCTCCAGCGTCCGCTCCTGCCAGACCCCCCCGCCGATGCGCGCGAGCGCGAGCAGTCCCTGCGGATCTCGATCCGCGAGGGCTCGGGCGCCCCACGCGTCGATGTCGGGGTCGAGCTCGAGGCGCGTGCGACGCATCCGGTCCTCCATGGAGGGCGCGTCGGTGGCCTCGACGGCGTCGCCGCCGTCCATTGCGACGCGCTCGATCGTGCTGCGGATCCGGTACATGCCGGACCGGATTCCGCGCCCCCCTGTGACGACGATCATCGAGCCGTCGGGGAGCCACTCCATGTCGGTGATCGGGAACGGCCGCCCCTGGATGAACGGGCGCGCCTCCCCGGTGAAGGTGCCGTTGCCCGGCGTCAGCGCGACGCCGTAGACGACGCCGCGCGTCCAGTCGCCGATGAAGAGCTGGTCGCGGTACGGCGCGTGGAAGCCGCCGTCCTTCCCGTGCAGGACCCCGACTGGCGAAGCGGGGCCCGTCTCGCAGACGGGCGGGAACGTCTCCGGCGCGCTCGAGTCGATCTTGCCGGAGCCGCGGCGCCAGCCGTACTCCAGGCCGGGAGCGAGGTGCACGACGCGCGGCGCGCGATACCACGGAGCGCCGATGTCCCACTCCATGTCGGCGTCGTACGCGAACGCGTTGCCGTCGGCGTCGTACGCGAAGTCGTACGCGTTCCGCATCCCCGTGACGAGGACCTCCCAGTCCTTGCCGTCGAGGTCGCACGTCGCCGTCCACCCGCCGTGCAGGTGCATCGCGTTGCCGTGCTTGAACGTGTCGGGCAGGCTCGGAAGGACCTGGTCGTCGAACCAGCTCGGCGGAACCCGCCAGCGCGCGACCTCGTCCGGAATCTCGACCGAGTTCCCGGCGATCACCTGGAGCCGTTTGCCGTCCGGCGTCAGTCGCACGGCGTGCGGGCCGTGCTCGCCGGCGCCGTTCAGCTTCTTGAGGAACTGGAGCTCGTCGTACGCATCGTCGCCGTCGACATCGCGCGCGCGGTACAGCCCGTTGGCCTCGTCGGGGAACTCGTTGCGCACGATGTAGAGGTCGCGCCCGAGCGCGAGCAGGCCCTGCGCGCCGCCGATCTCGATGCCGAGCGGCTCGACGCTCTCGACGCCGGTCTCGCCGAGTGTCACCCGGAACAGCCCGCGAGCGGCCTCGGCGCTCGCGATGATCCGCCCCCGTTCGTCGACCGTGAGCGCGACCCACGACCCGTGCTCGCGCGGCACGCGCATCAGGGCCTCTGCCTCGAAGCCGGGCGGCAGCTCGAGCTGCGACGCGGGCAGCGACAGGTCCGGCGAGCCCGAGCTGCGCTCCTCCGGCTCACCCCACGGCTCCATTCCGTAGGGGCCGAGGTCGACCGCCGCGCCGACGTCGCCCTCGACGCGCCACCAGCGATCGGTCGTCACGGTCTCCGTGCGTCCGTCCTCGAAGTCGAAGGTGAAGCGCGCGACGAATCCAGCCGGTCCGCCCTCGTTCCAGCACGAGGCCGCGAGGCGGTGGGGCTTGCCGTCCCCGAGGACCTCGACGAGTTTCGGCGCGAGCTCGATCTCGAACGGGGCCCACCACTTCTCGCCTGCGGCGAAGACGTGGTCGTCGATGGACAGCTCGACTCCGTTGTCGGCGGTTGCGAAGACGCGGGCCGTTTTCAGGCCCGGGCCCGGCCGGATCATGCGCTCGAAGCGAACGCGCTCGTCGTCCTCGACCTCCTCCGGCGACCAGATCCAGCGAAGGTCCGCGCGCGGCTCGGCCTCGATCGGCGAGATGATGAGGCTGCGGTAGCGCACCTCCATCGGAGGGCCCTGGTGGAGCTGAAGCGCGATGATTCCCGAACGGCGAGCCACCGGATCGCGGTCGTCGAGCCGAGCGGTCAGCGTGCCGTCGATGAAGAGCTCGACGACCGAGCCCACGGCGCGCACGCGGTAGGTGTGCCACTCGCGAGGTCCGCCGACCTTCGCCATCTCGGCGGGATCGCCGAGCAGCTCGTACGCGGTCCCGGTGCCGCTCGCGAGCAGGTCGACCACGCGCCGGCAGAGAACGCCGCGGCCGCCCTGCTCGTAGAAGCCGCCCGTCCACTCGCGCGCGTCGTCGAGGTCCGCCTGGTAACCCTCGACCAGCCAGTCGCCCGTGACGACGCTGCGGAACTGGATGCCCGAGTTCCCTCCGTCGATCCGATACTCGACCGAGAGGTCGAAGTCGTCGAACTCTCGGCCCTCGTACACGAGGTACGTCGTCGCCTCGCACGGGTTCTCCGGCGTCGTCCGTCCGACGATCGCGCCGTCTTCGACCGACCAGAAGCGCGGGTCGCCCGACCAGCCGGAGAGGGACGTTCCGTCGAACAGCTCGAGCGTCGAAGGAGCGTCGGAGGTGACCTGGGGGGCGAGGGCGAGGAGACACGCGATCGAGAGGGCCATGCCTAGAGTCTAGGACGCCGTCTGAGCGCGAGGAGCGTGACGAGTGCGGCAACGGCGACGAATCCCTCGGTCGCAGCCGTCGCGATCGCAGCGCCGTCCATCGACCGCTCGGGCACGAGCCAGGCGTTGCCGGCGAGGTTCAGCGCGAGACTCGACGCGGCGATCGCGAGCACTGCGCGCATGCGTCCCGCTGCCACGACGGCGGTCAGCAGCGGCGCGCCGACGTGGACCAGAAGCGCCGCGCCGAGGAGCCACGCGAGGGCGTCCGAGGCGGCGACGAACTCGTCGCCGAAGAGTCCGAGGACGCGCGTTCGCAGCGGGAACAGAACGCCTGCGCCGATCGCTCCGATCGCGACGGTGAGCGCGCACAGCCTCATGGCCGCGCCCCCGAGCTCGCCGCGTGCGTCGGCGCGAGCGAGCCACGGAAGCGCCGCTGATGCCGCGTACACGCCGCCCATGATCGCCAGGCTCATGACGCGCACGGCGACGCCGTAGTAGCCGACCGTCTCGTCGCCGTGCCAGGTGCGCAGGAACACGTTGTCGACGTGGAAGTAGAGCTGCTGGCACACGGCGGCCGCGCCCATCGGGATCGACGCGGCGAGGAACGGCTTCAGCGGCGCCGCCGCAACGCCTTCCGTGCGGGGCAGACCCCGGCGCCCGAAGACGTGCAGCGCGACGTTGCCGAGCGTACTGCCGATGGCGATCGCAACGAGGTAGGGCATCGCGCGATCCTCTCCGGTCGATCGGAGGAGAAGGACGGCGACGAGGCTCGTCAGCGCAGCGCCTGCGCGGACCAGGACCGGTGAGCGCCACGCGATCCGATCGCGCCAGCCGAGCGTCGAGAGCTCCAGGACATGACTGAGCTGGTAGAGAGCGGCGACGGCGAGGTACGGCCCGTCTCCACCCTCCAGGGCGAGGGCGATGCCCGCGACGCCAGCGACGACGAGACCGCCGGTGACGAGTCGTGCGCGGCGCGCCGTTCGGAGGACCGCTCCGGCCGCGCTCGGATCGCTCGCCGCGCGCTGGACGGCGACCTGTCCCGCGCCGAAGTCGACGATGCCGTCGAGGACGAGGAAGACCGCGAGCCAGAACGTCAGCCTTCCAAAGGCCGCATCGTCCAGGTGCCCCGCCAGCACGAGCAGCGTGACGAGCGTACACGCCGATCCGAACAGTCGGCCGCCGACCATCCACCCCGCCGAGCTCCACACGCGGCGGGGAACGCGAGGGCCCGCGTCAGGCACCTTCGAGAGACGGAGAGGGTCGGTCATCGAGCGGCGGTGTAACGTACGGGAATGCGACGCGTGATCCTCCCTCTCGCGGTGGCCCTGGTCGCCGCGTCGCCGATGGCGCCGGCGGACGAGGAGGGCTGTCGGCGGTGCGACCATCGCGGTGTCGTCGCGTGCCCCGAGCACGACGACGAGATGCTCGAGGCGGAGAAGCACGTCCTTTTCTGCTCGGTGGCGGCGCGCTGCGAGACCTGCCTCGGCGCCCTCGTCATCGACTGCAAGCACTGCGACGGCGGTCCGGAGAGTGCCAGGATCGAAGAGCGTCGCGCGGAGATCCGCGCGTGGCTCGCCGGCAGAGAGGTCGAGCGGCACTTCGAGCGGCCCGTGATGCGCTGTGAGACGAAGCACTTCGAGCTCGTCTTCGACCTCCAGGAGAAGGTGCGGGAAGGGCGCAAGAAGGTCGACCCGCACGTCCTGATGCACCGGGTCGCCGACGATACGAGCCACGTCGCAGAGAAGGTCGTCGAGCACTTCGGGGTCGGCGAGGACGACATCTTCGCGAAGATGCGAATGTGGATGTGGGAAGAGCCCTCCGACCACGCCTCGGCGCTGGAGACGTTCCTGCAGTCGAGCGCCACCGGCGACTTCAAGCTGCTGGGGCGGGACCCCGTCTTCTCGGTCTGGAAGGAGCCCGGCCTGTTCGCGACCGTGTCCGCGGTCCGGTCGGTCTTCACGCACAATGCGGGCCACATGCTCGTGTCCAACCTGTTCCGAGAGCGCGACATCGGCGTCATCGGGGGCGGCTGGTTCGACGCGGGCGTCGGGCACTGGTACGAGTACGACCGCTTCGAGGAGAGCGTGAACTACTGCATCGAGGAGGCCTCGATCGCGTCGAACTTCGCGAATGGGGTCTGGAAGGCCGCGATGCGCAAGCTCGTCGACTCGACCGACGAGCGGCTCGTTCCTCCGCTGCTCGATGTCCCGACCACCTCGATGAGCGCCAAGGAACAGGCCGTGTGCTGGTCGTTCTACGACTGGCTCGTCGTGGAGAAGAGGGACGCGTTGCGTCCGATGCTGCGCGACCTGAAGCAGGAGCGCGAGACGCGCGAGATCTTCACCGAGCACCTCGGCATGGGTGTGCTGGCGGCCGAGGACGCCTGGAGGGAATGGGTGCTGGAGACGTATCCGAAGCGCGAGAAGCGCCGTCGGCGATGACCGACTTCGTTCCGGATGCGCCCGTCCACACGTTCGTGGCGCGGTGTCGAAACACCCTGATGCGCCCGATCCGGATCGGGGACGCAGCGGGTCTCTTCCCGCAGATCCACGGCGCGAACGACGTTCTTCGCTGGCTCTGCTGGGACGGCCCGGAGACGCTCGACGAACTCCGCGGTCGCTACGCGACCTGGCGCTACGGCCGGGATCCCTACGCGGGCTACATGTTCGCCCTGGCGAGCGCGCACGACGGAACCGTCATCGGAGAGGGGAGCCTGCGATTCGACGACCATCCCGGAGTCGGCGAGCTCGGCTACTGGCTCGGTTCCACGCACCACGGGCACGGCCACGGGCGGGACGCGGTCGAGCTGCTCACGCGCGTCGGCTTCGAGATCTGCGGTGCCTTCGCGCTCACGGCGCGGGTCAAGGAGGGGAACGACGCGTCGATCCACGTGCTGAACCGCACGGGGTTCGTGCAAGAACGCGCGCCCAGGATCGAGACCGGCTGCGAGGGGGGCGCCGACGACGGGATCGCGTGGATCTTCTCGACCACGCGACGCTCGGACGATCGACGTTCGGATCGCCTCGACGTGCGCATCGACGTGAACTGAATCCTCGGTGCTGGAACGACGGGATGGGGACGGTCGTCCGACGGACTACACTTCGTGGTCGCCCCGGGCGCCCGCGCCGCGTATGTCCAGCCGAAAGTTCCTCGCCCTCACCCTGATCGCAGCGGCCCTCGCGATCGCAGCATTCCTGTTCGACAGCGGGTCGCGACGGCGCGCGCGCACTGTCCCGGTCGACGACGGTGCCCGGATCGAACGTGTCCCGCACGCGGGGCCGTCGACTGGCTCGCCGGGCGGACCGGCCTCGGTCCAGCTCGCGGATCCCGATCGCGTCGAGGTCGTGGATCGCAGCGCCGCGACGGGCGGCGAAGCCACCACCGTGGTCTATCCGCTCGAGGTCGATCTGACCCTCGTGCTCCCGGGTCACGTCGAGGTTCCCGACGGGGCCATGCCGGTCGGGAGCGGGGCGAACGCATCGATCGCAGGCAGCGTCGTAGGAGCAGCCGGGAACCCGAGTCCTGCCGAAGCGACATTCGTGTACGGCCCGAACGCCGGCAGGACCCTCCTCACCGACGGACGCGGTCGGTTCGGCGCCAGCGACCTGCAGCCGGGTGCATCGATCGTTCGCGTGAAGACCCCCGACGGCTTCACGGCGGAGCGCGAGGTCCTGCTCGCACAGCTCACGACGGCGCGGCTCGATCTCAGCTTCTCCAGCGCTGCGTCCGTGGCCGGGACGATCAAGGACGACGGCGGGCAGCCGGTCGTCGGCGCGGAGATTCGCCTCGACGGCCGCCTCGGATACACGAACCAGGAGGGCCAGTTCCTCTATTCGAACGTCCCTGCGGGCAAGGTCCTCGTCACCGCGCGCAAGGATGGGTTCGCCGTCGCGCGCCGTAACGTCGGCGTTGGCTTTCGGACGTTCGTCAGGCCGGACGACTTCGTGATCCGCCTCGAGAAAGGCGCCTCGCTCGAGCTCAGCCTCTCGACGGCCCAGGGCTCCCTCGATCCCGCAGTCGCCGTCCTGATCCCGCCCGACGCCGCGGATCGCAACGCGTACCCGTGGTACGAGATCAACCCGATCCGGATCCCGCGCGCGGGGCGCGCCCGCATCGACGGACTCCCCGACTGCTCGGTGAACGTCCACGTCTTCCATCGCGGCGCGGTCGCAACGCCCGCTTCGAAGTCGGCCCGGCTCTACGGCGGACGCACGGCGCACCTCGAGTTCGACCTCGCGCCTGCGCCCGCGCTGCGCGGCCGCGTCCTCGACGGTTCGGAGCCGATCGCTGACGTGGACGTCCTGATCGAGGCCGCCGACCGGAACACTCTCACGTCGAAGGCTCTGGGGATGCGCAATCCCCGCTTCGCTCTGGAGATGATCACGCCGCCGATCCCCGTCGCGATCGAGCGGACGAAGACGAACGACCGCGGCGAGTTCGCGATCGCCCAGGCCAGGGGCGTCTCGTCGACCTACTACGTGACGGCGACGACCGACGACGGCGTGCGACGCGGTCTCGGCGTCCTCGTGGCCGGCGACGACGAGGTCGTCGTCCAGCTCTCCGAAGCCGTCGAGACCGTGGGGACGCTCGTCGTCGAACTCCCGGGTCGCTTCCAGGGCCTTCCCATCGACCTCCGCATCCAGGGGGCGCCGCAGGACCCGTTTCCGCTGCGTCCCGGCGTGCCTCTCGAGGTCGAGGATCTCGCGCACGGTACGTGGCGCATCCGCGCGCGCTGGCGCGGAACCGACGTCGTCGCAGCTCGCACGATCGAAATCGGAGACGAGCCGGCCGTCGTTCGCGGCCAGCTCCCGATGGGCGCGATCCAGGGACAGACCGAGGAAGAGCGGCGCCGCGCGCAGGGGCTTTAGGACTAGGCAGCAACCGCTGCAGCTTGCGCTTCCCAGGCTCAGCTGAAGTCTCGTGCGCGTCTTCTGACGAAGACGCGCACGAATCCGTCTTCAGGCTCTCTCGGGACGCGGGCAGGCTATCGCGCCGCGCGCACACGGCTCATCGGAACTGCGTCGCCTCGATCCGCGCCGGGCTGCCCGACGAGTACGCGTACCAGATCGCCATCGCCTCACCGGTCGCTGCTACCGAGAGGCGCGGACGCTCGGCGGACGCGGCGATGCTCTCGACAGTCCCCGGCATCGACCACTCGTCGCGACTCTGCACGTAGCGGTGCGCGACGACATTGAAGGTGCCCGGGACGCTCTCGGTGCGGTAGACGAGCAGCCCGTTCCCTCCGCGGTCGAGCGCGATCTGCAGATCCAGCGGTCGCTGGTCGACGACGAGGAGCAGCGCGTTCCCGAGGCCGTTCGGGAGGATCGAGCTCGTATCGATCGCGTGCGTCCCGACGTGTTCACGCAGCAGCACTCCGGCTTCCTGGCGCCAGACGACCATCCCCGCCGAGCCGTCCGGCGTGAGGGACGCCGCCGGCTTCAGCGAGTTGCCGCCGTTCGGGTCGTCGATGAGCTCGGGGCCGTCCCAGCCGCCGATCGTGAGGTCGAGGCGATTCGCCCACAGGCGGTTCCGCCAGTCGTTGCAGCCGGCGCAGCTCTGCGAGTCCTGGACCCAGGCCGCGAGTGCGACGCCGCCTGAAACCGCGAGCGTCAGGTCGACGGCGTCGTCGCGCGAGAGCTGGCCGTTGTCGATGGTGAACGGAGGTGAGAAGGCACCGAGGAACGCCTGCGTGAACGCGGCGTGGATGCGGTAGGGCTCGCCTTGACCCGGCGTGGCGAGGCGGCGCGTGAACGCGATCACAGTGGCGCCCGCGTCATCGATGTCGAGCACGAGGTCTTGGACCGGATCCTGAAGAGCGCTGCCGTTGACCCGCCCCGTCGTGCCGCTGTTCCCCGATGCATCGAGCCGGAAGAACGCGACGTCGTAGTCGGATCCGTCGAAACTCGCATCCTCTCGCGGCCACGCCACGATCGCTTGACCGCTCCCGTTCATCGCGAGGACAGGGTCACCGGTCGCGGGGTTGCCCTGCGAGATCAGCTGAGATGCCGTCTGCCAGCCGTTGTCGTAGACGTTGATCCGGATCTCGCTTCCGAAGCGCCAGGCTGCGATCGCTCGTCCCGCGTCGTCCGTCTCGACCTGAAGTCCCTCGATCGACGAGTGGTCGTCGAGGGCCTCCGGAGCGAGCCAGGGCATCGCGGATGCGGGGTCGTACCGCGCGCCGGAGACGAACCCGCCGATGCCGTGGTCCAGGAAGACCGCGGTGGCCTCACCGCTCGCCGAGAGCGCGATGTCGGGCTTCGCATCGCTCCCGGCCTGACCCGGTGCGATCAGGACGCTGCTCGAGTCCCAGGCACCGTCGGCCGTCTCGAAGTCGAACGTGGCCGCGCTCCCGAGCGTCACTCCATCGGCCGCGCGGACGCCCGGTCCGATCCGGAGCCGGTACCCGCCGAGCATGTCGAGTGCGACCAGCGGCTCGAGCTCGGCCGTCGTGCCATTGGCGCCGAGGCGAACGTTCGCCGGGACCTGAGACCCCGCGCGCATGAGCTTGATGGCGCCCGCCGATTCGATCGAGGACGCGTCCATCGCGCGGTCGAAGAGGACCTGGCAGACGAGTCCTTCGCGCTGGACGTCGATCGAGCCGTCGCTCGGTAGCGTCTGGACGATCGTCGGACGCAGGACCGTCGAGAACGTCAGCGTGAACGGGTCGATGCGCGCTCCGCTCGCACCGCGAATCTGATCGCTGAGGCTGAGCGTGTACGTACTTCCGGGCTCGAGCCCGCCGTGGTCGTAGCGGATCGTGAACGTCGCCGGATCGTAGGTGGGCGGACCGGACTGCGAGGCGCCGGGGCCCTGGAACAAGACCGAGCCAGCGTTGACCGTCGCGCCGTCGAGCTCCGCGTCGAACGTGACCGACACGGCGACGCCGAGCGGCTGGCCGGTCGCGCCGTTCAGCGGCGTCGTCGAGACGACCTGGGGCTTGATCGAGACCGTCCGGAACGAGAGCGTGAAGGGCTCGATGGCGGTGCCGTTCTGACCGACGATGTCGGACGACAGGCTCAGGGTGTAGAGCCCGCCAGACTCGAGCTCGCTCGCGCTGGGGACGAACCGCACCCGGCGTGAGGCGACGTCGTAGAAGGCGTCACCGAGCTCGCCTCCGCTCGGTCCCGTCAAGTCGACGGAGAGCTGCGACACGGTCGCGGGGTCGAGGTCCAGATCGAACGTGACGGATGGGCGCACGTCGAGTGCAACGCCGGTGGCACCGTCCGCGGGGTCGGTCGAGACGACGACGGGTCGCGGGGCGGATTCGGTCGTGAAGCTGACGGACAGCGCCTCGATGGGCGTCCCGTTCGCACCCGCGATCGTTGGCGCGAGCGTGAGCGTGTACGCGCTCCCGGACGCGAGATCCTCGTCCGGTCGGAAGATCACCGTGTTCGTCGTCGCGTCGTGGTCCGGCGTTCCCGGGACGAGTCCCTCGGGCCCGCTCAGGCTGACGCTGGCCGCGCCGATCGTCGCGCCGTCGAGCGCCGAGTCGAAGCGGACCGACGGATCGATGGTCCTCGCCACGTCGATCGCGCCGTCGGCGGGCAGCGTCTCTTCGACGGTCGGCGCGGCCTGGTCGACGGTCTCGAAGCTGACGAGCAGGGGGTCGATCGGGAGGCCTTGGACGCCCCTGATCTCGCCGCTCAGCTGAAGCGAGTAGAGGGTTCCCTCTTCGAGCAGATCGAAGGGCGCGAACTCGATCGCGTTCGAGTTGCTGAGCACGGTTCCGTCGACGGGCGTGCCGTCCCCGGCGCGGAGCGTGACCGACCCGGAGTGGATCGTCGAGGAGTTCAAGTCCTGGTCGAACACGGCCATGAGGATGGCGTCGACGGGGACCCCGGTCTCGCCGTTCGCTGGCGAGGTCATCAGCGGCATCGGGACCGACGCTGCGGGCGGCGGCGGCGGACCGTCGTCTCCT